>NZ_JAUPWM010000016.1:0-134172 GCF_032436795.1 Streptomyces sp. P9(2023) | reverse complement strand
CGGCGGATCCGCACCAAAGACCGCATCGTCAAACGAGCGATCTCCAAATACAACGCACGCGGACCCGCCATCGACCGCACCACCTACAAAGCCACCATCAACATCACCATGCTCACGAGCAGCCCTTGACGCCCCGGCCCCGCCCTAACTGAACGGCGTTGGCGCTAGAGCGCAGAACGGTCCCCAGGGGCACCGTCCCGGGGGACCGGCTGGACCCGGGGCACTCCCCACTCCACGCGCGGCCCCTCCACGGCCGGGGCCGCGTGCCGGGCCGGGTGCGCGGCCCTGCCCCGTACGAAGACGTCCTCAGCACCGTCCAGGACGCCCCCTGAGGGGTCGTCCGAGCCGTCCTGCCGCACCACGTCCCGTTCGGGCGCCAGGATGTCGCGCACGACCATGGCGCACAGGTAGAGCGTGCCGAGCAGGTGCAGGACGATCGCGAAGTGGTAGCCGTCCGTCGGCAGGCCCTGCTTGTTGCCGCTGGTGGTGAAGGCCAGGTACATCCAGATCCCCAGGAAGTACATGACCTCGCACGCCTGCCAGATCAGGAAGTCCCGCCAGCGCGGCCGGGCCAGGGCGGCGAGGGGGATGAGCCACAGCACGTACTGCGGCGAGTAGACCTTGTTGGTCAGCACGAACGCGGCCACGACCAGGAACGCGAGCTGCACGAACCGGGGCCGGCGCGGTGCCGTCAACGCCAGGAAGGCGAGTCCCACCCCGGCGAGCACCATCAGCACTGCCGTGTACGTGTTCGCGTCACCGGGCGTGATCTGCTCGCCGGTGCGCTGGCTGATGAGCAGCCAGAGCGACCCGAAGTCGACGTTCCGCTCTTCGTTGAACGTGTAGAACTGCTTCCACCCCTCGGGCGCGAGCAGCATCACCGGCAGGTTCACCACCAGCCACGCGCCTGCCACGCCGAGCAGCGCCGCACCGAACTCCCGCCATCGCGACGCGCGCCAGCAGAGCAGGAGCAGCGGCCAGAGGAGCAGGAAGGGATAGAACTTGGCGGCGATCGCCAGGCCCAGCAGGACCCCGAACGCGAGCGGACGGGCCCGCGACCACATCAGCACGGCGGCCGAGGTCAGCGCCACGGCCAGCAGGTCCCAGTTGATGGTTGCCGTGAGCGCGAACGCGGGGGCCAGGGCGACCAGGAGGCCGTCCCAGGGCCGGCGGCGGTGCGTACGGGCCACACAGACGGCCATGACGGCCGCGCAGACCATCAGCATGGCCGCGTTGACCATCCAGTAGACCTGCTCGCGGTGCACCAGGTCGCTGCCACCGGGCGTGAGCCAGGCCGCGACCTCCATGAACAGCCCCGTGAGGACCGGGTACTCCAGGAACTCTATGTCGCCGCTCAGCCGGTCGAAGTACGGGACCAGGCCCTCGGCGAAGCCGCGTCCGGCGAAGAGGTGCGGGATGTCCGAGTAGCAGGCGTGGGTGTACTGCGACGCGCTGCCCCGGAACCAGGCCCAGTCGTAACAGGGGATCTTCTGCACCATGCCGAGCGCAAACATCCCGATGGCCACCAGTGCGATCACCCGTACCGGGGTGATCGGCCCGCGGCCGAGCAGGGCCCGGCGGCCGGCCGGGCCACCGATCAGTTCGCTGCCCGCCGCGGCGACCTCGTCGCGATGGGTGGGGCACACCACCGCAGGCTTCGGCGGCCGGTCCCGCTGCGGACTCGTCTTGTGGAGGCTCGGCATGGGGGACATCCTGCCGTACCACCCTGGGAAACGGTGAGGGCCGCCGTACCCGTCGGCGTACGTGTGCGTACGTGTCGGATACGACGGCCCTCAGGGCCTCACCGGGCGGAGCCCGGCGAGTGGGTCACTCGCTGCCCAGCCAGGTTCCACCGGGCCTGCCCGGTTTGCCGGTGTCGGTCTCCGTCGGCGTCGGTGACGTCGGAGTCGTCGGAGTCGTCGGTGTCCCGCTCGATCCGCCGACCTGGCCGCCGTCCTGGCCGCCGTCCTGGCCACCGTTCTGACCGCCGTTGTCCTGGCACGGCCAGTCCCACACGCCACAGGACTCACCCGTGCTCGGCGTGCTGCTGGGCGTCGACGAAGGCGTCTGCGACGGGGTGATGGTCGGCGACGGCGTCTGCGACGGGGTCGCCGTCGGCGTCGGCGTGGGGCTGGCGGCGCCACCACCGAAGACGGGCTTCGCGTCCAGGTCCTCCGGCTCCGGGAACGACTCCTTGTCCATGCCCGACAGCGCGTCGGTCATGTACTCCTTCCAGATCTGCGACGGGAAGGACGAACCGTGGATCTTGGGCTGGGCGCCGGTACCGAACATCGACTCGAACTTGCGACCCTTCTTGGACTCGTCGTCGTCGAAGCGGTACATGTCGATCGCGGTCGACAGGTTCGGCGTGTACCCCACGAACCAGGCGGAGTTGTTGCCGTCGGTGGTACCGGTCTTGCCGGCCACGTCCCGGCCCGGGATGGCGGCCTTGCGGCCGGTGCCCTTCGGGTTCTCGACGACATCACGCAGGACGTCGGTGACGTTGCTGGCGATCGCGGAGGAGAAGGCCCGCTCGGTCTTCGTCTCGTGCTTGTAGATGGACCGGCCCTTCTCCCTGACCTCCTTCACGGAGAACGGGTCGTTGCGCTCCCCGTTGTTCGCGAAGGTCGCGTACGCGCCGGCCATCCGGATCGCGCTCGGGTCGGAGATGCCGAGGGAGAACGAGGGCACGTTGGCCTTGACCAGCGAGCTCTCGCGCAGACCGGCCTTGACGGCCGTCTCACGGACCTCGTCGATGCCGATGTCCATGCCGAGCTGCACATAGGGCGAGTTGGCGGAGCGGATCATCGCCTCGCGCAGGCTCATCGGGCCGTAGCTGGCGTCATTGTCGTTGACCTGCAGCCACTCCTCGCCCTCCTCGTTCTGCCAGACCGTCCCGTCGTAGTTCTTGATCTTCAGCTTGTTCTTGCCGGAGTAGCGGCTCTTGTTCGGGTCGACGATCGTCCGGGTGGTCGAGTCCTGGACCTTGTCCCCTTCCGGGTCCCGGACGCCGTACTCCATCGCCGCGGCCAGCACGAACGGCTTGAACGTCGATCCGACCTGCGCACCGGTCTGGTCGGCGTTGTTGGTGAAGTGCTTGGTGGCGTCGGTGCCGCCGTAGATGGCGACGATCTCACCGGTCTTCGGGTCGACCGAGGCGCCGCCGAACTGGACGTTCGTGTCCGTCTTCGGCCGCTTCTTCGGGTCGATGTTCTCGTCGTAGACCTTCTTGATGGAGTCTTCGAGAGCCTTGACCTTCTTCTTGTCGAAGGTCGTGTGGATCTCGTAGCCGCCCTCGGCGAGCTTCTTCTCGTCCATCCCCGGGTAGTTGTTGATGAAGTTGGCCTTGGCCGTGCTCACCAGATAGCCGATCTGGCCGGTGAGCTGGGCGTTCTTCTTCAGCGGCTGCACCTTGGGGAAGTCCGGGTACTTCGCCCGGTCCGCCGGGTCGAGGTGGCCGTCCTTGACCATCTCGTCGAGGATCCACGCCCACCGTACGGTGGCCCGCTTCAGGTTCGCCTCGGCGGTCGCCTTGGGGTCGACCTCGGGGGAGCCGGCCGGGTCGTAGTAGGTCGCGCCCTTGAGCAGCGAGGCGAGGAAGGCGGACTCGCTGACGTTGAGGTCCGCTGAGTCCTTCGCGAAGTACGTCCGGGCCGCGGCCTGAATGCCGTAGGCACCGCGTCCGTAGTACGCGGTGTTCAGGTAGCCCGCCATGATCTCGTTCTTGTCGAGGTCGCTGCCGACCCGGATCGAGATGAACAGCTCCTTCACCTTGCGGCTCAGGGTCTGGCGCTGGTCGGCGAGGCGGTTGTTCTTCACATACTGCTGGGTGATGGTCGAGCCACCCTGCGTCTCCCCGCCCTTGGCCATGTTCCACACGGCCCGGGTGATGCCCATCGGGTCGACGCCGGAGTCGCTCCAGAAGGTCTTGTTCTCCGCGGAGACCACCGCGTTCTGCATGTGGCGGGGGATCTCGCCGATGCCGACGATCTGGCGGTTGACCTCACCACCGGTCGCGGCCATCTGGGAGCCGTCGGACCAGTAGTAGACGTTGTTCTGCGCCTTGGCGGCCAGATCCTCGTTCGGGATGTCCACCCACGCGTACGCGAGCGTCGCCGCGCCCATCAGGCCGCCGAGCAACGCCAGGCAGAGCCCGGAGACGAGCTTCCAGGACGGCACCCAGCGGCGCCAGCCGTACTTGTCGTAGCGCGGGTAGTCGATCAGCCGCTTCTTGCCGGGCGGACGGCCACCCCCACGGCCACGACCCGGGCCACCCTGTCCACCGCCGCCGCCACCGCTGCGCCGGCCGCCACCTCCGTGGCCGCCACCGCCGTGGGCGCCCGCGCCGCCGTCAGGTGCACGCCGACGGCCTCCGCGCTGGGCAGCGCGACGGGCCTCCGCCCGCCCACCATAGGTGGGCTCCTCTCCGTACCCAGACGAAGGGGAGCCGGTACTGGCGTCCCTTCCTTGGGCCGACCGGCGGCCCATGGGCTGCTGGGCGGCGCGCCGGGCCGCCGCGCGGCCGCCACTCGGCGGCTGCGACTGCGGCATTTTGCGACGATGCTCGCTCATCGAACGACTACTCCTCGGGCAGGCGCGTACGCCTGGAAGCGGCAGTTGAGTTCCGGTCCCCCCGAAATGCGTACGGCCGGACCTCACCAAAGGTCCCTCCGTACCGCAGCCGGTCACCCGGAGCACTGACGCTCTGTGGCGTCGCTCGGTTCCCGGTGGACTGCATGCCGCACAGACTACGCACGGCCAAAACCCTCCTAGGGCCGAAGTTCACCCCAAATCAGGCAAGTCGATTGCTGTGAATTGACGATGTGACGCCGGTCACGGTGGCCCCACTTGTCGCAGCAGTGACGCCGTTCTATCGTCTGGATGTATCGAGTCGATACATCAGCACGGCATAAGGCACCCGAGAGCAGAGGAGGGCGACGGATGAGCAGGCGCTCGGGAATCCTTGAGTTCGCCGTCCTCGGCCTGCTCCGCGAAGCGCCGATGCACGGGTACGAGCTGCGCAAGCGGCTCAACACCTCGCTGGGCATCTTCCGGGCCTTCAGCTACGGGACGCTCTATCCCTGCCTCAAGACGCTGGTCGCCAGCGGCTGGTTGATCGAAGAACCCGGCAGCGCCCCCGAGGACGCTCTCGCCGCTTCACTCGCAGGACGCCGCGCCAAGATCGTCTACCGGTTGACGGCCGAAGGTAAGGAGCACTTCGAGGAGCTCCTCTCCCACACCGGCCCGGACACCTGGGAGGACGAACACTTCGCCGCCCGCTTCGCCTTCTTCGGTCAGACCGAGCGTGAGGTGCGGATGCGGGTCCTGGAGGGCCGCCGCAGCCGGCTGGAGGAGCGCCTGGAGAAGATGCGCGCCTCTCTGGCCCGCACGCGCGAGCGCCTCGACGACTACACCCTTGAGCTGCAGCGCCACGGAATGGAGTCCGTGGAGCGCGAAGTGCGCTGGCTGAACGAGCTCATCGAGAGCGAGCGGGCGGGACGGGATCAGCGATCCGGTCCCGACGCCCCCGAGGGCGCCGCTCAGCACGACAACGATTCTGGAGAAACGGGCGGTCTGCCCCGGCACGGGGGCAGTACCCGGCCGGATCCGTCCGACGACACCGCCAAGTGAATCCCTGCATCCCGCAGGGTTTCCACGATCACACAGGGAGCAACCGGAAATGGGTTCGGTTCGCGTAGCCATCGTAGGCGTGGGCAACTGCGCCGCCTCGCTGGTGCAGGGCGTCGAGTACTACAAGGACGCCGACCCGGCGACCAAGGTGCCCGGCCTGATGCACGTCCAGTTCGGCGACTACCACGTCGGTGACGTCGAGTTCGTCGCCGCCTTCGACGTCGACGCCAAGAAGGTCGGCCTCGACCTCTCCGACGCCATCGGCGCCAGCGAGAACAACACGATCAAAATCTGCGACGTCCCGAACACGGGCGTCACGGTCCAGCGCGGCCACACCCTGGACGGGCTCGGCAAGTACTACCGCATGACGATCGAGGAGTCCGCCGAGGCCCCCGTCGACATCGTGCAGGTCCTCAAGGACAAGCAGGTCGACGTGCTCGTCTGCTACCTGCCCGTGGGCTCCGAGGACGCCGCGAAGTTCTACGCCCAGTGCGCCATCGACGCCAAGGTCGGCTTCGTCAACGCCCTCCCGGTCTTCATCGCCGGCACCAAGGAGTGGGCGGACAAGTTCACCGAGGCCGGTGTCCCGATCGTCGGTGACGACATCAAGTCCCAGGTCGGCGCGACCATCACGCACCGTGTGATGGCGAAGCTGTTCGAGGACCGCGGTGTCCGTCTTGAGCGCACCATGCAGCTCAACGTCGGCGGCAACATGGACTTCAAGAACATGCTGGAGCGCGACCGCCTCGAGTCGAAGAAGATCTCGAAGACCCAGGCCGTCACGTCGCAGATCCCCGACCGTGAGCTGGGCGAGAAGAACGTCCACATCGGTCCGTCGGACTACGTGGCCTGGCTGGACGACCGCAAGTGGGCGTACGTCCGCCTTGAGGGTCGCGCCTTCGGTGACGTTCCGCTGAACCTGGAGTACAAGCTCGAGGTCTGGGACTCCCCGAACTCGGCCGGTGTCATCATCGACGCGCTTCGTGCCGCGAAGATCGCCAAGGACCGCGGCATCGGTGGCCCGATCCTCTCCGCGTCCTCGTACTTCATGAAGTCCCCGCCGGTGCAGTACTTCGACGACGAGGCCTTCGCCAACGTCGAGAAGTTCATCAAGGGCGAGGTCGAGCGCTGAGGCGCTGATCCACTTCGTCGATCGAGGGTCCCCGGTCTTTCGCCCGGGGGCCCTCTTCGTATGTGAGTCTTGCTGCCATGCCCGTCGTACGTGATCTGCGCGTACTCCTGCGCCTGACGAACTTCCGCCGTCTCCTCGCCGTCCGACTGCTCTCCCAGTGCGCCGACGGCGTGTACCAGGTGGCGCTGGCCACGTACGTCGTCTTCTCCCCCGAGAAGGAGACCTCACCTGCGGCCATCGCCTCCGCCATGGCCGTGCTGCTCCTGCCGTACTCCGTGGTCGGACCCTTCGCCGGCGTGCTGCTGGACCGCTGGCAGCGCCGCCAGGTCTTCCTCTACGGAAACCTGCTGCGGACCCTCCTCGCCTGCGGTACGGCGGTGCTGATGCTGGCCTCCGTACCGGACTGGCTCTTCTACGCCTCCGCTCTGTCGGTGACGGCCGTCAACCGCTTCGTCCTCGCGGGACTCTCGGCGGCGCTGCCCCGGGTCGTGGACGACGAGCGGCTGGTCATCGCCAACTCCCTGTCCCCGACCGCCGGCACCGTGGCCGCGACGGCGGGCGGTGGGCTGGCCTTCGGAGTCCGGCTCCTGTCCGAGGACTCCGACGCCGCGGTCGTGGCGCTCGGCGCCCTCCTCTATCTCTGCTCCGCCCTGGCCTCCCTGCGGATGCCCCGGGACCTCCTCGGCCCCGACCCGGAGGAGGTCCAGCCCCGGCTGGGGGCCGCCCTCGCCTCGACGGCCCGTGGCCTCCTGGCGGGGTTGCGCCATCTGGCCGAGCGGCGGCCCGCGGCCCGCGCGCTGGCGGCTGTGACCCTGATGCGCTTCTGCTACGGCGCGCTCACGGTGAGCGTGCTGATGCTCTGCCGCTACGCCTGGAGCACCACGGAGTCGGAGGGGCTCGCGCTGCTGGGGCTCGCCGTCGCCGCCTCCGGAGCGGGATTCTTCGTGGCCGCGGTCGTCTCGCCCTGGGCGATCGGGCGCCTCGGCCCCTTCGGCTGGATGATCGTGTGCGCGGGTTCGGCAGCCGTTCTGGAGCCCGCGCTGGGGCTGCCCTTCGCGCAGAGCCCGATGATGGTGGCGGCCCTCCTCCTCGGGCTCGTCACCCAGGGCGCCAAGATCGCGACGGACACGGTCGTGCAGATGTCCGTGGACGACGCCTACCGCGGACGGGTCTTCGCCCTCTACGACACGCTCTTCAACGTCGCCTTCGTGGGTGCGGCCGCGGTCGCGGCGCTGATGCTGCCGCCCGACGGTCGGTCCGTCCCGGTCGTCGTGATGGTCGCCGTGGTGTACGCCGCGACCGCGTTGATGCTGTGGCGCCGACGGAAGGAGGGGTGATGTTTCACGTGAAACATCACCCCTCCATCGCGCCGCCCGGTCGATGTTTCACGTGAAACATCGACCGCCCCGGGTCAGCCCTGCGTCGCCCACCACTCCTTGAGGGCGGCCACCGCCGCCTCGTGCTCCATGGGCCCGTTCTCCAGGCGCAGCTCCAGGAGGAACTTGTACGCCTGCCCGACAGCGGGGCCGGGGCGGATCCCGAGGATCTCCTGGATCTGGTTGCCGTCCAGATCAGGTCGGATCGAGTCCAGCTCCTCCTGCTCCTGAAGCTGCGCGATCCGATCCTCGAGCCCGTCGTAGGCGCGCGAGAGGGCACCGGCCTTGCGCTTGTTCCGGGTCGTGCAGTCCGAGCGGGTCAGCTTGTGGAGTCGCGAGAGGAGAGGGCCGGCGTCCCGCACATAGCGGCGGACGGCGGAGTCGGTCCACTCCCCGGTCCCGTATCCGTGGAAGCGCAAGTGCAGCTCCACCAGACGCGAGACGTCCTTGATCATCTCGTTCGAGTACTTCAGCGCCGTCATTCGCTTCTTGGTCATCTTCGCGCCGACCACCTCGTGGTGGTGGAACGAGACGCGACCGTCCTTCTCGAAGCGGCGGGTGCGCGGCTTGCCGATGTCGTGCAGCAGTGCGGCCAGGCGCAGCACGAGGTCCGGCCCGTCCTCCTCCAGGTCGATCGCCTGCTCGAGGACGGTCAGGGAGTGCTCGTAGACGTCCTTGTGCCGGTGATGCTCGTCGCTCTCCAGCCGCAGCGACGGAAGCTCCGGGAGCACGTAGGCGGCGAGGCCCGTGTCGACGAGCAGACCGAGCCCCTTGCGGGGGTGGGCCGAGAGCAGCAGCTTGTTGAGTTCCTCACGGACCCGCTCGGCGGAGACGATCTCCAGACGGCCGGCCATCTCCGTCATCGCCGTGACGACCTCGGGGGCCACCTCGAAGTCGAGCTGGGCCGCGAAGCGGGCGGCACGCATCATGCGCAGCGGGTCGTCCGAGAACGACTCCTCCGGCGTTCCGGGGGTACGGAGCACCCGCTCGGCGAGATCATCGAGACCGCCGTGCGGGTCGATGAACTCCTTCTCCGGCAGAGCCACGGCCATCGCGTTGACGGTGAAGTCACGGCGGACGAGGTCCTCCTCGATGGAGTCGCCGTAGGAGACCTCGGGCTTGCGCGAGGTGCGGTCGTACGCCTCGGAGCGGTACGTCGTCACCTCGATCTGGTAGCCGCTCTTCTGGCAGCCGACCGTGCCGAAGGCGATCCCCACCTCCCAGACCGAGTCGGCCCACGGCCGGACGATCTTGAGGACGTCCTCGGGCCGGGCATCGGTCGTGAAGTCGAGATCGTTGCCGAGTCGTCCGAGCAACGCGTCCCGTACCGAGCCGCCGACCAGCGCGAGGCTGAACCCTGCCTCCTGGAAACGGACGGCGAGGTCGTCGGCGACAGGGGAGACGCGCAGTAGTTCACTGACCGCGCGGCGTTGCACCTGGCTCAGTGCAGTCGGGGTGTCTTCGTTGGCGTTCGGCACAACAGAAAAGGGTACGTGCCCCGGCCCCCGGCAGCGTCCCGGTTTTTGCCCCGGAGCGACCGCCTCGTCACCATCGGCTGGAGCAGTCCCCGGCACTTGCTCCCAGCGTGCCTCGTTACCATGCGTGGACACAGCAACGGGGAACCACCCGCACCACTGATACGACGAGGACGGGCGAACGCGTGGCCGAGGCGGCGGACATCCAGGGGACCCTTCCCTCACCTGCGCGTCGGTGGCTGCGGCGGACAGCGTCCCTCCTTGCCGGAGCGCCGCTGCTCGCCGGGCTCCTTCAGGGCGCCGTGGCCTCGCCGGCCGTCGCGGCCGAGGACGCCACCGGCTCGCGAACCGTCGATGTGTCTCTCGACACGCTCACGCCGGGTGCCCCGGTGGAGGGTGACACGGTCAACCTCTCCGGGACGGTGACCAACAAGGGCAAGGCGACCGTCACCGATGCGACGGTGGACGTCAGGGTCGGCCCCCGGATGACGAGCCGGAGCGAGATCGAGGAGGTCTCGGGCCGTACCGGCTTCCGCCCCGGGAGTGATCCTTCTCCCCTCGGTGGGCGCTACACGGTCAAGATCCCCCGGCTGGCGGCCGGTCTGAGCAAGGAGTTCAAGCTCTCCGTCCCCGTTGACAAGCTGGGCCTCGACGACGAAGGCGTCTACCAGCTGGGCGTCTCCCTCGCGGGCCAGACCTCCGCCCAGACCGGCCGGCGCGTGCTCGGGATCAAGCGGACCTTCCTCCCCTACCAGCCCGAGGCAGCGGAGAAGAAGACCCAGCTCACCTACCTCTGGCCGCTGATCTCCTCGGCCCGTGTCTCGGCCCAGACCGGCACCGACGACCAGCAGACACCGGTCTTCGAGAACGACGACCTGGCCGCCGAGCTCGCCCCGGGCGGGCGCCTGGACCACATGGTCACGCTGGGCAAGGAGCTCCCCGTCACCTGGGTGATCGACCCCGACCTGCTGGCCACCGTCGACGCCATGACGAAGAGCTACCAGGTCAAGGACGGCACGGGTACGGTGCCCGGCCGGAATCAGGCCGTCGCGAAGCAGTGGCTGGACGCGCTACAGAAGGCCGTGGTGGGGCGCAAGGTCGTCGCCCTGCCGTTCGCCGACCCCGACCTCGCATCGCTCGCCCACCGTGGCAAGGACGTCCCCGGCTCCCTGGGCCACCTCCAGTCGGCGACGGAGCTGGCCGGGACGACCGTGGAGACCATCCTCCATGTGAAGCCGTCCACCGACTTCTCCTGGCCCGTGGACGGGGCCGTCGACCCCGCGATCATGGATGTCGCGACCTCGGCCGGCGCACACAAGGTGCTCGCCCGCAGCGACAGCTTCCGGGACGACCTTCCGTACACGCCGACGGCGGCACGCCCCATCGGCGGCGGCACCACCGCCGTCGTCAGCGACGCCTACCTCTCGACGGCCTTCGAGGGCGACATGCTCCCCGCGGGGAACTCCACCCTGGCCGTCCAGGAGTTCCTGGCCCAGTCGCTCGCGGTCACCCTGGAACAGCCCGACCAGCGCCGCAGCATCGTGGTCGCGCCCCAGCGGATGCCGACCGCGTCGCAGGCACAGACCATGGCGACCGCACTGCGCGGTCTGTCGTCCCAGCGCTGGACACAGCCCCTCGATCTGATCGCGGCCGCCGCCGTGAAGCCCGACCCGGACGCCAGCACCAAGGTGCCGCGCGGCTCCCGCTATCCGCAGCAGCTGCGCAAGCAGGAACTTCCGGTCGAGGCCTTCCGTGACATGAAGGACACCCGCGCGGATCTGGACGACTTCAAGGTCATCCTCACCCAGTCCGACCGTGTGGTGACCCCCTTCGGCAACGCGATCAGCCGCGAGATGTCCACGTCCTGGCGTGGCCAGGCCCCCGCCGCCGCGCTGTACCGGATCACGGTCCACGAGTACCTCAAGAGCCTCACCCGCGAGGTACAGCTGATCGACAAGTCGGACCTCACGCTCTCCGGCCGCAGCGCCACCATCCCGGTGACCGTCCAGAACAAGCTGCTGCAGGACGTCGACGACCTCGTGCTGAGGCTGACGTCCGGCAACAAGACCCGACTGAAGCTCAACGACGGAGACGCCGTCGCCGAGCTCCCGGTCAAGATCGGCGCCGGACACAGCCAGTCCGTGAAGTTCAACGCCTCGGCCAACGCCAACGGTCCGGTGCCGATGACGGCCCAGCTGTTCACCAAGGACGGCACACCGTACGGAGAGCCGATGACCTTCACCGTGAAGGTCTCCGAGATCACCCCGACCGTGATGCTGGTCATCGCCGGCGGTGTGCTGCTCCTGGTCCTCGCCGGAGCCCGGATGTACACCAAGCGCAAGCGCGCGGCCGCCCGAAACGCCGAGGCGGAGGCCGCGGAGGACGACGATCCCGAGCAGCCGAGTGACCCGACACCGGACACCGGTCACGAAAGCGGTGACCCGTCCGGCCCGGGTGAGAAAGTGGACCGTTGAGCGATGTCGTGGCCGGTCGGCCGGGGACGATGAGGTGGGGTAACCATGAACGCGCCGTACGACGGTGACCGCGGCCACGGCCAGGGCGGCACCGAGCCGTCCGGTGGAACGCCCGCGGCAGCCCCGGGACCCGGCCAACCGCCGGTCCCGCCGCCGCAGCAGCCCGCCCCGGACCCGTACGCCCAGAACCAGTACGCCCAGGACCCCTACGTCCAGGACGCCTACACCCACGACCCCTACCAGGCACGGGATCTCTCCGCGCAGGACCCGGTGACCGAGGCGCTCTACGACCGCGCCGCCCACCCCCCGCCCCCGCCGGGCACCTACCAGGAACCGCAGCCGCTCTACCAGCAGCCCGCGGCGCCCCAGCACGCCCCGGACCCCCGGGTGTGGGCCCAGACGCCGGCCCCGGAGCCGGACGGCCCCTCGCGCCACCTGCCCTACGGCGACGACGCCCGCACGGTCCAGTTCACCGGCGTGGACGATCTCGTGACCCGGGCCGGCGACGAGCAGCCCGAGCCGGACGCCTTCGCCCACCTCTACCGGGACCAGCAGACCCCCGGCCAGGTGCCCCCGCCCGCTCCGGAGCCGAATCCGATGCCCGCCCCCGCCCCGAAGAAGTCCGGCCGCGCCTCCGGGCTGCTGAAGTCCAGCGCGGTGATGGCGGCCGGCACCCTGGTCTCGCGCCTCACCGGCTTCGTCCGAAGCCTGGTCATCACCGGCGCGCTCGGCGCCGCCCTGCTCGGTGACACCTTCACCATCGCCTACACCCTGCCGACGATGATCTACATCCTCACCGTCGGCGGCGGCCTCAACTCGGTGTTCGTCCCCCAGCTCGTCCGCTCGATGAAGAACGACGACGACGGCGGCGAGGCCTACGCCAACCGGCTGCTGACCCTGGTCATGGTGGCGCTCGGCCTGATCGTGATCGCCGCCGTCTTCGCGGCCCCACTACTGATCCGGCTGATGTCGAACACGATCGCCGACGACGCCGCGGCCAACAGCGTCGCCGTGACCTTCGCCCGCTACTGCCTGCCCACGATCTTCTTCATGGGCGTGCACGTGGTGATGGGTCAGATCCTCAACGCCCGGGGCAAGTTCGGCGCGATGATGTGGACCCCGGTCCTCAACAACATCGTCATGATCGTCACGTTCGGCCTGTTCATCTGGGTCTACGGCACCTCCGCCGAATCCCACATGGGTGTGCAGACGATCCCCGACGACGGCATCCGCCTGCTCGGCATCGGCACCCTGCTCGGCCTGGCGGTCCAGGCGCTGGCAATGATCCCCTACCTCCGCGAGACGGGCTTCCGCTTCCGACCCCGCTTCGACTGGAAGGGCCACGGCCTCGGCAAGACGGTCAAACTCGCCAAGTGGACCGTGCTGTTCGTCCTCGCCAACCAGGCGGGTGTGCTCGTCGTGACCCAGCTCGCCACCGCGGCGGGTGAGGAGTCCGGCAAGAACGGCGCGGGCTTCCTGGCGTACTCCAACGCCCAGCTGATCTGGGGCATGCCGCAGGCCATCATCACCGTCTCGGTCATGGCCGCCCTGCTGCCCCGGATCTCCCGCGCCGCCCACGACAACGACCCCGGCGCCGTCCGCGACGACATCTCACAGGGTCTGCGGAACTCGGCCGTCGCGATCGTCCCGGTCGCCTTCGCCTTCCTGGCACTCGGTGTCCCGATGTGCACCCTGCTCTACGCCTCCAGCGGCGTCCAGGCCGCACAGGGCATGGGCTTCATCCTCATGGCCTTCGGTCTCGGCCTCATCCCGTACTCGGTCCAGTACGTCGTCCTGCGCGGCTTCTACGCCTATGAGGACACCCGGACGCCGTTCTACAACACGGTCATCGTCGCGGCGGTCAACGCGGCTGCCTCGGCGGCCTGTTACTTCGTGCTTCCGGCCCAGTGGGCCGTCGTCGGCATGGCCGCCTCGTACGGTCTGGCCTACGCCGTCGGCGTCGGCGTCGCCTGGCGCAGGCTGCGCAACCGGCTCGGCGGCGACCTGGACGGCACCCACATCATGCGGACCTACGCCCGTCTCTGCCTCGCCTCGCTGCCTGCCGCGATCGTGGCCGGCGCCGTGGGCTTCGGCCTGTTGAAGCTCCTCGGCGAAGACGCCCTCGGCTCGCTCGTGGCCCTGCTCGTCGGCGGCGTGGTCCTGCTCGGAGTCTTCTTCGTGGCGGCCAAGCGGATGCGGATCGCGGAGCTGAACTCCATGGTCGGTATGGTCCGTGGGCGCCTGGGACGTTAGGAATCCGTCCCCCGCACAACCATCGTCGGCCGCCGCGTGTCGTGCATAGCGGCCGACTGTGGGCACAATTGGCATGGCTGTTGGATGTGGCGCAATGGATGGGGAGGCAGGAACGACGGTGGCGGAACGTAGCACGGCTGCCGTCGACGTGGCCGACAACAGCGGTGACGACCCGCTGACCGCCAAGGCGGAAACGGCCGCGACCGACGGGGTGGCGGAAGCGCAGGACACGGTGGAGCAGTCCGCCGAGGTCACAGAGGACAAGGCCGGCAAGCGGCAGAACGGCGAACAGCCTTCCATCGAGACTCCCGAGCTGCACAGCGGCCACAAGTTGGCCAGGCGTTACCGCCTGGAGGAGTGCGTCACTCGTCTGGACGGCTTCAGCAGTTGGCGTGCCGTCGACGAGAAGCTTCGGCGTGCCGTCGGCGTGCACCTGCTGCCGGCCGACCACCCGCGGGCCCGTTCGGTCCTCGCGGCGGCCCGCTCGGCGGCGCTGCTCGGAGACCCCCGGTTCGTCCAGGTCCTCGACGCCGTCGAGGAGAACGACCTCGTGTACGTGGTGCACGAGTGGCTTCCCGACTCCACCGAGCTGACGGCACTGCTCGCCGCCGGTCCGCTGGAGCCGCACGACGCGTATCAGCTCGTCAGCCAGGTCTCCCAGGCCATGGCCGCCGCGCACCGCGAAGGCCTGGCCCATCTCCGTCTCACCCCCAGCGCAGTCCTGCGCAGCTCCACGGGCCAGTACCGGATTCGCGGCCTGGCCGTGAACGCGGCGCTGCGGGGCATCAGCGCCGAACGCCCCCAGCGCACGGACACCGAGGCGATCGGCGCCTTGCTCTACGCGGCGCTGACCCAGCGCTGGCCGTACGAGAGCGACGCCTACGGCCTGTCCGGACTCCCCAAGGGTGTCGGCCTGCTCGCGCCCGACCAGGTACGGGCCGGGGTTCACCGCGGGCTGTCCGAGATCGCGATGCGCGCGCTGGCCAACGACGGCGCCACCGCCTCGCGCCAGGAGCCGCCCTGCACCACCCCGGACGAGTTGGCCAAGGCCGTGGCGGCGATGCCCCGCATCCGCCCGCCGGAGCCCGAGTTCCCCACTCCGCCCGACTACCAGCGCACGACCTACCAGCAGGGCACCTACGGCCGCCCCCAGCCCCGCCCGGGCGTCACGGCCGCCCAACCCGTGATGGCGCCTCCCGCCCCGCTGGAGAGCCGCACCGGCAGGGCACTGAAGTGGGCCGTGTCGGCGCTCCTGATCGCCGCCCTGGGCCTGGGCAGCTGGCAGATCGCGGACCGGCTGCTCGACCAGGGCAAGAACAAGGAGACCCCGCAGACCACGCAGCCGCAGGACAACGAGGACGAGAAGCAGCCCGAGACAGGCAAGCCGGTCACGATCACCGGTGCGAGCGACTTCGACCCGCAGGGCGACGGCGCCGAGACCCCGTCGGAGATAGGGAATGCCTTCGACGGCAACCCCGCCACCTCCTGGCAGACGTCCATCTACTACGGGTACTCGAACTTCGGCAGGCTGAAGGAAGGCGTGGGCCTCGTCCTGGACCTCGGCACGGTCCAGCAGGTCTCCAAGGTGGAGGTCACCTTCCAGGGCAACACCTCCGTGCAGCTGCGGACAGCGCCCGAGAGCGCCTCGTCCCGGCCCACGGCACCGGGCGCCTACACCACCGTCGCCTCGGGCTCCGGTACACAGGTCGCCCTCACGGCCGACAAGGCCGTGAAGACGCGCTACGTTCTCGTCTGGCTGACCGACCTGCCCGGCAGCGGCGGCGGTTACCGCGGCAAGGTCACGGACATCAAGATCACCAGCTGACGGCACCGGGGGAGGGGGCTCACCGTTGGACGAAGCCATAGGCAGCGGCATCAGCGACCAGGACCTCCTGGCGCGCCATGTCGCCGGCGACCCCGACGCCTTCGGTGAGCTCGTACGGCGCCACCGCGATCGACTGTGGGCGGTGGCGCTACGGACGCTGGGCGACCGCGAGGAGGCCGCTGACGCCCTCCAGGACGCCCTTGTCTCCGCGTTCCGGGCCGCGCATACCTTCCGTGGCCAGTCGGCCGTCACGACCTGGCTGCACCGCATCACGGTGAACGCCTGCCTCGACCGTGCCCGCAAGGCCGCCTCCCGCAAGACCTCCCCCATGGACGACACCGCCAGGTTCGAGCAGCTCCTCGAACCCGCCGAGTCGGCCGAGGCCCCCGCCGAGCGCCAGGACCTCCACCGCGAGCTGTTGGCTGCCCTCGCCACGCTTCCCGCCGACCAACGGGCCGCCCTCGTTCTCGTGGACATGCAGGGCTACCCCGTGGCGGAGGCCGCCCGCATCCTGAACGTCCCCACCGGAACGGTGAAGAGCCGCTGTTCGCGCGGACGGGCCAGGCTCCTCCCCATGGTCAGCCATCTGCGCGCCGACACCGTGGGTAACGAGGGCCCTGACCGGGGAAGGAACCGGACGCCGGGGACATCCGTCCCACGGGTGTCGGGGCCATCGGATACCGGACCGAATGGGCCGGCTGCTGTGAAGGGCGGAGGTGGGCGCGCGTGACTTCCACGACCGGCAGGGCCGACACAGCACAGCACCCGGACGTCTCGGAGATCTCCGACCTGACCGAGGGGCTGCTCTCGCCGTCCCGTACGGCAGCTGTCCGTCGGCACATCGAGGGCTGTTCCCTCTGCGCGGACGTCCGGACCTCCCTGGTGGAGATCCGCGGTCTGCTCGGCACCCTCCCCGGCCCGCCCCGGATGCCCGCCGACATCGCCGGCCGCATCGATGCCGCCCTGGCCGCCGAGGCGCTGCTCAACGCCACCACCCCCGACATCGGCCCGCATGTTTCACGTGAAACAGCGAGCGAGCGTCCCACCCAACCCGTCGCGTCGCCCGCACCGGTCGCAGACCGTCCTGTCGGCCACCCTCGCGCCGCCACCGGTCCCGGGCGCCCTCGGCCCCGGCGTCGCCGGATCGCGGCTCTCGGTGCGGCCCTGGGCGCCGCAGCGCTTGGCATGAGCCTCTTCCTCACTCAGGGAGGCCTGCAGACGCTCACCGGCGGCGAATCGGCCGACAAGAAGACCGACACCGCCGCGAGCGGTGTCGGCACCGAACGGTTCGACGGCCGCACGGTGGAGGCCCAGGTTCAGGAGCTGCTCCGACCGGACAGCCTGAAGGCGCCCGGGGAGCCCCAGCCGAAGTCGCTGTCCGAGGACAGTGGCGACGCTCCAGCGCGGAACACGGCCCCGTCCCTGCCCGAGTGCGTCAAGGCAGGCACCGGCCGCCCCGACGCGGTACTGGCATTCCAGCTGGGCGACTACCAGGGAACGCCGGCCTATCTCCTGCTGTTGCCCGAGGGGACCGAGGGCACCCACGTGCGGGCCTATGTCCTGGACTCCTCCTGCGCCGACGATGCCCGAAAGGGCAAGGCCGAGGTTCTCCTGATGCAGACCTACCCTCGCCCCTGACTCCTCGCCGTGCCAGGCGTCGGTCTCGGGAATGCTCGCCCCGTAGGATCCGTTGGGTGGGGTGAGAGTCACCGATCCGACCGCCCCGTAGGTAGTGGCAGTCTGCAGAGACGAGGAAGAAACCCGTGAGCGACGTCCGTAACGTGATCATCATCGGCTCCGGGCCCGCGGGTTACACCGCTGCGCTCTACACGGCGCGCGCGTCGCTGAAGCCGCTGGTCTTCGAGGGTGCCGTCACCGCTGGTGGCGCGCTGATGAACACGACCGACGTGGAGAACTTCCCCGGCTTCCGTGACGGCATCATGGGTCCGGACCTGATGGACAACATGCGCGCCCAGGCCGAGCGGTTCGGCGCGGAGCTGGTGCCGGACGACATCGTCGCCGTGGACCTGACCGGCGAGATCAAGACCGTCACCGACACCGCCGGCACCGTGCACCGCGCGAAGGCCGTCATCGTCACGACCGGCTCCCAGCACCGCAAGCTCGGTCTTCCCAAGGAGGACGTGCTCTCCGGGCGCGGCGTCTCCTGGTGCGCGACCTGCGACGGCTTCTTCTTCAAGGACCAGGACATCGCCGTCGTCGGCGGTGGCGACACCGCGATGGAGGAGGCCACCTTCCTGTCGCGCTTCGCCAAGTCCGTCACGATCGTCCACCGCCGTGACTCCCTGCGCGCCTCGAAGGCGATGCAGGAGCGCGCCTTCGCCGACCCGAAGATCAAGTTCGCCTGGGACAGCGAGGTCGCCGAGATCCACGGAGACCAGAAGCTCGCCAGTCTGACCCTGCGCAACACCAAGACGGGTGAGACCAGCGAGCTGCCGGTGACCGGTCTGTTCATCGCCGTGGGCCACGACCCGCGCACCGAGCTCTTCAAGGGCCAGCTGGAACTGGACGACGAGGGCTACCTCAAGGTCGACGCCCCGTCGACGCGCACGAACCTCTCCGGTGTCTTCGGAGCCGGTGACGTCGTCGACCACACCTACCGCCAGGCGATCACCGCCGCCGGCACCGGTTGCTCCGCCGCGCTCGACGCCGAGCGCTTCCTTGCGGCCCTCGCCGACAGCGAGAAGCTCGCCGAGACCCCTGCGGTCTGACCCCACCACTCACACCCGCATAGCAAAGGGAGGTTGCCGTGGCCGGCACCCTGAAGAACGTGACCGACGCCGACTTCGACGAGGTCGTCCTCAAGAGCGACAAGCCCGTCCTCGTGGACTTCTGGGCTGCCTGGTGCGGCCCGTGCCGCCAGATCGCCCCGTCGCTGGAGGCCATCGCGGCCGAGCACGATGGGATCCAGGTCGTGAAGCTCAACATCGACGAGAACCCGGGTACGGCTGCCAAGTACGGCGTCATGTCGATCCCGACGCTCAACGTCTACCAGGGTGGCGAGGTCGTGAAGACGATCGTCGGTGCGAAGCCGAAGGCGGCCATCGAGCGCGACCTCGCGGACTTCATCGCGAAGTAACCACATAGGCCCGAAGCCTCCGTTGTTTCACGTGAAACACGAACGGCCCGTCTCCAGAAGGAGGCGGGCCGTTCCGCGTTCACCACACCCCCACTACAAGGGCCGCAGCGCAGGCTCCTTCTGGACGGCGCCCAGGAGCCGGTCCAGGGCCAGTTCCACGTCTTCCTTCCACGACAGGGTCGTCCGGAGTTCCAGCCTCAGCCGTGGATGGTTGGGGTGCGGCCGGACGGTCTTGAACCCCACCGCTGTGAGATGGTCGGCCGGCAGTACGCAGGCCGGTTCCTTCCACCGTGCGTCCCCGAAGGCCTCGATCGCCTTGAAGCCACGACGCAGAAGGTCCTTGGCGACGGTCTGCACCATCACCCGGCCGAGTCCCTGCCCCTGATAGCCCGGCATGATCCAGGCCGTCATCAACTGCACCGCGTCCGCGGAGACCGGACTCGTGGGAAAAGCCATGGACCGCGGCACATACGCGGGCGGCGCGTAGAGCACGAAGCCCACCGGCACCTCGTCGACGTAGACCACCCGACCGCAGGACCCCCACTCCAGCAGCACCGCAGAGATCCAGGCCTCCTTCTCCAGCTCCGGCCGGCCCGCCTTCACCGCGGCTTCCCCACTCACCGGGTCCAGCTCCCAGAACACACAGGAGCGACATCGCTTGGGAAGGTCCGGCAGGTTGTCCAGAGTGAGCGGTACGAGCCGACGCCCCACGGCTGCTCCCTCGCTTCCCACGGCCATCGCGCACGGATACGCCTCTCAGAATCGTATCCATGGGGCGATCAGGGCGATACCGCACGCAGGCAAAGGGCGGGCCGTGTTCCGGTTCTCACCGGATCACGGCCCGCCCTGAGGTCGCGGAGGCGCCGACGGAGGGTCAGCTCTCGGCGTCTTCCTCGCTCTGCTCGGTGTTCCCCTGATCCAGGACACACTCTTCACCGGGCGCGAGGGTCGAGAGGATGCGGTCCAGATCCTCGATCGAGGCGAACTCGACGACGATCTTGCCCTTCTTCTGCCCCAGGTCGACCTTCACCCGGGTCTCGAAGCGGTCCGAGAGCCGCGAGGCCAGACCCGTGAGCGCCGGCGAAACACGCGCGCCCGCCCGCGGCCCCTTCGGCTTGGTCGTGGCGCTGGGCTCGGAGCCCATCAGCGTCACGATCTCCTCGACCGCACGCACCGACAGCCCCTCGGCCACGATCCGGTACGCCAGCTTGTCCTGCGCCTCCGGGTCCTCCACGGAGAGCAGGGCCCGCGCATGACCGGCGGAGAGCACACCCGCGGCGACGCGCCGCTGGACCGGCGGGGAGAGACGCAGCAGACGCAGCGTGTTGGAGACCTGCGGACGTGACCGTCCGATCCGGTCGGCCAGCTGGTCATGGGTGCAGTTGAAGTCCTTGAGGAGCTGGTCGTAGGCCGCAGCCTCCTCCAGCGGGTTCAGCTGCGCCCGGTGGAGGTTCTCCAGGAGCGCGTCCAGGAGAAGCTTGTCGTCCTCCGTGGCCCGGACGATCGCGGGGATGCGCTCCAGGCCGGCCTCACGGCAGGCCCGCCAGCGGCGCTCACCCATGATCAGTTCATAGCGCTCGGCTGCCAGCTGCCGTACGACGACGGGCTGCAGCAGACCGACCTCCTTGATGGAGGTGACCAGCTCCGCCAGAGCGTCCTCGTCGAAGACCTCACGCGGCTGCCGCGGGTTGGGCGTGATGAAGTCCAGCGGCAGCTCGGCGAAGTGCGCACCGGCCGGAGACTCGGTCTCCACCACCACCTCGGCCTCGACCACCGGCACCACGGAGTCCGGGGACTGCGGGCTCTGCGGAAGGGTCGCCACCTTCGCGGCGGCCACCCCTCGGTCCGACGACAGCGCCGGGATGGCCCCGGGCGAGGCGGACCCCGCCCCCACACCGACGGCGGGTGCTGCCTGTCGCTCCTGGGGAGCAGCCGGGATCAGCGCACCGAGCCCACGCCCCAATCCCCTACGTCGCTCGCTCACTGGATCCCCTCCGACATGCTGTGCTGGCTGTTCTGGTGGCCCACAGGGCCGTGCTGCGGGTCGTAGTGGATACCGACGCCCCGCAGTGCGATCTCCCGGGCCGCCTCCAGATACGACAGCGAACCGCTGGAACCCGGGTCGTACGTGAGGACCGTCTGTCCGTAGCTCGGCGCCTCCGAGATCCGCACGGACCTCGGGATGCTCGTCCGCAGGACCTCCTCGACGAAGTGGCTGCGCACCTCGTCGGCGACCTGCGAGGCAAGCCTCGTCCGGCCGTCGTACATGGTGAGCAGGATCGTCGAGACATGGAGCGCGGGGTTCAGGTGCCCGCGCACCAGGTCGACGTTCCGCAGGAGCTGGCCCAGGCCCTCCAGCGCGTAATACTCGCACTGGATCGGAATCAGCACCTCGGCGCCTGCCACCATGGCGTTGACCGTGAGCAGTCCCAGCGAGGGCGGGCAGTCGATCAGGATGTAGTCCAGGGGCTGCTCATACGCCTGGATCGCTCGCTGGAGCCGGCTCTCCCGCGCCACCAGGGACACGAGCTCGATCTCCGCACCGGCGAGATCGATGGTGGCCGGAGCACAGAAGAGGCCTTCGACATCCCGGACGGGCTGCACCACGTCGGAGAGCGGCTTGCTCTCCACGAGGACGTCATAGATCGAAGGAACTTCGGCGTGGTGGTCGATACCGAGGGCCGTCGAGGCGTTGCCCTGCGGGTCGAGGTCGATGACCAGGACACGGGCACCGTGCAGCGCCAGGGAAGCAGCAAGATTGACCGTCGTGGTCGTCTTGCCCACTCCGCCCTTCTGATTCGCCACCACCATCACGCGTGTCTGGGCAGGCCGGGGAAGACCCTCGCCGGCACGCCCCAGCGTCTCTACTGCCAGCTGGGCAGCACGACCAATGGGGGTGTCGTCCATCGGGGGCGGTGTTTCACGTGAAACATCCTCCCCCGCCGATTCGGTTCGGGGACCGGGGACCGGATCGGTCATCGGTCCCGCGATGTTGGCGTCGGACCGCAAGGATTCACTCTCCTCGGCTTCAGGCTCGCGATGAACAGAGCCTGCCATGCTTTCGGGGTCGTGAACCAGCGAGGCCCGTGGTTCTGTGGATGAATCCACCTCTGTGGACAATCCCGTCCCCCTCGCGAGGGGTTTCGTGAGGGGTTTGCGGTCCCTGGGCGCGGCAGCCGCGCGACCGCGGCTGATGATCCCCTGCAGCAGTGAGCGACGTTTCACGTGAAACACGATGCACTCGCCGCCGACCCAGGACCGCTCGACACTCCGAAATACGTACGTATGGCAGCTTTTACGGATCAATTACGCAGCGTTGACAGCTCACCCGCGCCGCGTTGACGGCTCAGCGACGGCGGTGGGCCCGGCTGGGGCGGGCGGCCTTGGCCCGCTTTGCGGCGAACCTCACACCACCCGGGCTCTCACCGACCTCCACCCGGACGACAGTCGACAGCGGATCCACGATGCCCTCACCGACCTGGAGCACGGAGGTCTCCACCACACCGAGCTTGGAGAGCGCGGCGCGTGCGCCGTCGATCTCCTCCGCGGCCGTGTCTCCCTTGAGCGCCAGCATCTCGCCGTAGGGACGCAGCAGCGGTACGCCCCAGCCGGCCAGCCGGTCCAGCGGCGCCACGGCGCGCGCCGTCACGACGTGCACCGGAGGGAGCTTGCCGAGCATCTCCTCGGCACGGCCACGGACCACGGTCACATGGTCCAGGCCCAGCAGCTCCACGACCTCCTGGAGGAAGTTCGTCCGGCGCAGCAGCGGCTCCAGGAGGGTGATCTTCAGATCCCGGCGCACCAGGGCCAGCGGGATACCCGGCAGCCCGGCCCCTGAGCCGACGTCGCACACGGTGACGCCCTCGGGCACCACCTCGGAGAGCACGGCACAGTTCAACAGGTGCCGCTCCCACAGACGGGGAACCTCACGCGGGCCGATCAGCCCACGCTTCACGCCCGCGTCCGCGAGGAGCTCCGCGTACCGGACGGCCTCCGGGAAGTACTCGCCGAAAACCGTCCGCGCCTGTTCGGGCGCAGGGGGGAGCTCCGCTGCCTCCGTCACGGGAACCGTCCTTCCGCACCGCACCCGTGGGTGCGCGCACACTGTGGTGGCTGACTATCAGGCTGACAAGATCGGCCCCGCCTGCGAGCAGACGGGGCCGACACTGCGAGAGAGGTCAGGCAGGGAGTACGACGACGAAGCGCTGCGGCTCCTCGCCCTCGGACTCGCTGCGCAGACCGGCGGCGGCAACCGCGTCGTGCACGACCTTGCGCTCGAACGGCGTCATCGGGTCCAGCTTGACCGGGGCACCGGTCGACTTCACGTCGGACGCGGCCTTGGCACCGATCTCGGCGAGCTCGGTGCGCTTCTGGGCGCGGAAACCGTCGATGTCGAGCATCAGCCGGCTGCGGTCACCGGTCTCCCGGTGCACGGCCAGCCGGGTCAGTTCCTGGAGCGCCTCCAGCACCTCGCCGTCGCGGCCGACAAGCTTCTGCAGGTCACGGCTGCTCGAGTCGCTGACGATCGAGACCGCTGCCCGGTCGGCCTCGACGTCCATGTCGATGTCGCCGTCGAGGTCGGCGATGTCGAGCAGACCTTCGAGGTAGTCGGCCGCGATCTCACCCTCCTGCTCCAGGCGGGTCAGGGTGTCGCCACCCTCGGCGGCGGCCGCGGAGGTGGTGCCTTCCGTCACGGATGGACTCCTTCTACTTCTTGGACGACGGGTGCTTCGGGCGCTGCTGGCCCTTGCGCTGACCGGACTTGCCCTGGCCGGACTTGGCCTGGCGGGAACCCCCGGAGTTGGCCCTCGGCCGCGCGGGCTTGTCGCCCTGCTCCGAATCCTTGGCCTCTTCCTTGGCCTCGCCCTGCGGCTTCTTCTCCAGCGAGGTGGTGGGCTTCTCACCGGACTCGTCGGTGTCCGAGGTGTCGCCGGTGTCGGCGGAGTCCTCGGCGCTCTTGGCCGCTGAGTGCTGGGCCGCGGCGTGGCGCTTCGCCTTGGTCTGGCGCTTGGGCTGCTGACGCTTGGCGGCGGCGCCGCCCTCCACCTCGGCGGCGACGGTGTCGCTCTTGATCACGGTGCCGTCGGCCTGGGCGGCGAAGCCGGCCTTGGCCAGGCCCGAGAAGAAGCGGCGCTCGTTCTCGTTACGGTCCGCGCCCTTGGCGACGATGGCCTTGACCACGTTCTTCCGGCGGCGGCCGCGGACCTCGTCGTGCGACCCGACGCTCTTCAGCAGGCGCTGGAGGTAGGCGTCCTGGGCCTTGCTGCCCGGGGTGGGGTTCTGGCTGATCACGTACATCTGCTGGCCCATGGTCCACACGTTGGTGGTCAGCCAGTAGACGAGGACACCGACGGGGAAGTTGATGCCCATGACGGCGAAGATCAGCGGGAAGATGTACATGAGCATCTTCTGCTGCTGCATGTACGGCGTCTTCACCGAGAGGTCGACGTTCTTCATCATCAGCTGGCGCTGCGTGTAGAACTGCGAGGCCGACATCATGACGATCATGATCGCGGTCACGATGCGGACCGACGTGATCGAGGCGTCGAGAGCGGCGACCTCGGCGGCGCTGTCCGTGAACGTGGACGCCAGCGGGGCACCGAAGATGTGCGCCTGACGGGCGCTGTCGAGCAGCGACTGGTTGATGACACCGATCGTCTTGCCCTCGGCGATGCTGGAGAGCACCGAGTACAGGGCGAAGAAGAACGGCGACTGCGCCAGGATGGGAAGGCACGAGGAGAGCGGGTTGGTGCCCGTCTCCTTGTACAGCTTCATCATCTCTTCGGACTGACGCTGCTTGTCGCTCTTGTAGCGCTCCTGGATCGCCTTCATCTTCGGCTGGAGCGCCTGCATGTTCCGCGTCGACTTGATCTGCTTCACGAAGAGCGGGATCAGACAGATGCGGATCAGGACCACGAGGGACACGATCGACAGGCCCCAGGCCCAGCCCGTGTCAGGGCCGAAAATCTCCCCGTACAGCTTGTGGAACTGGACGATCACCCATGAGACAGGTGTGGTGATGAAGCTGAAAAAATTGGCAATCGTGTCCACTAATCAGGCTCCTTGAGCATTGGGCGGGGTCTCTGCGGCCGGGCTCGTCTCGGCGGGGGACCCGCCCTTGTCGCCGCGCAGGGCGTTCCGCAGCAGTTCATGCCAGCGCGGACGCTTGCGCGGAGGAACGTGGTCCACGCCGCCGGGCGACCACGGGTTGCACCGCAGAATGCGCCAGGCGGTCAGGGCAGTGCCCTTGATCGCGCCATGCCGGTCGATGGCCGTGAATCCATAGTGGGAACACGACGGGTAGTACCGGCAGACGGGCCCGAGAAGCGGGCTGATCGTCCACTGGTACAGCTTGATGAGAGCCAGCAGCGGGTACTTCATCGCGCGCCCCCTCCCAGGAGCCGCTGAAGAGCGGCGTCAAGGTCTCGGGCCAGCTGTGCGTGATCGGCGTCACCGGCTCCGGGCAACGCCCGTACGACCACCAGGCTACCGGGGGGCAGCTCGGACAGTCGTTCGCGGACGAGATGGCGCAGTCGTCGCTTCACCTGGTTGCGTACGACGGCACCGCCCACGGCCTTGCTCACGACGAAACCCGCACGCGTCGGGGAAGCGCTCTCCCCAGGCGCGTGCGGGTCCGGTGCACCGCTGTGTAGGTGGACGACGAGGAGCGGGCGACCGGCCCGGCGCCCTCGGCGTACCGCGGTTGCGAAGTCCTCGCGCCGCCTCAGCCGATTCTCGGTAGGCAGCACGTCATGACCTGTTTAAGCGGATCAGGCGGACAGGCTCGAACGACCCTTGGAACGGCGGTTCGCCAGGATGGCGCGACCGGCGCGCGTACGCATCCGCAGGCGGAAGCCGTGGGTCTTGGCGCGACGACGGTTGTTCGGCTGGAAGGTGCGCTTGCTCACTCGGGGGCTCCAGAAATGATTCGTAGATGGCGGGACATCGCCTGGCTGTCACCGTGCGCCCACGAGTAGCTCGCAATACGCCCGAGTGCACCGCTACACGATCACTGACCGTGATCTTTGCCCATCGGAGGCAGGCGGCAGCAGCCATCGACAACTCGACCACGTTACGGTACGCGCGGCTACGCCATCCGGTCAAACCGACCGATCACCAGGGTCCATTGTGCACAGGCTGTGGACAACGACTTGAACGAGGTCAGCTGCCACGACTACCGTGGCTGGACTCCTAAAACTTTTTTCCGTTCTGTCCTTACCTGTCCTGACGGACTTCGACCAACCGTCCCGAGAACCACACATTCGTGGGACCTGCGAGGAAGCGTGCCCTGTGGCTGACGTACCTGCCGATCTTGCCGCAGTGTGGCCACGCGTGCTCGAGCAACTCCTCGGCGAAGGCCAGCAGGGCATCGAGCCCAAGGACAAGCAGTGGATCGAGCGCTGCCAGCCTCTCGCACTGGTGGCCGACACCGCACTGCTCGCCGTACCCAACGAGTGGGGCAAGCGCGTCCTCGAAGGGCGCCTGGCCCCGCTCATCAGCGAGACCCTCAGCCATGAGTGCGGCCGCCCGATCCGGATCGCGATCACCGTCGACGACTCCGTCGGCGAGCCGACCCCGCCCGCCCCCCCGGTGCAGCAGCAGCCCCGCTACGACGAGCGGCCGCCGGCGGACTCGTACGACAAGTACGACGGCTACGGCCACCGGCCCCTGCCGGACGACGGCATGCCCACCGCGCGCCCCGCGTACCCGGACTACCAGCAGCAGCGCCCCGACCCGGGCGCCTGGCCGCGCAGCCAGGACGACCTCTCCTGGCAGCAGCCGCGCCTCGGGTCCTTCCAGGAGCGCGACCCGTACACCGGCCCGCGTCCGCAGCAGCCCCAGCAGCCCCGCTACGACGAGCGCCCGTCGGCCTACGACCAGCCGCAGCGGCCGGAACGGGCCGAGCTGCCCGACCCGCCGCGGCCGGGCCCCGGTCACGGTCCCCGCCCCGGCGGTCCTGGCGGACCCGGAGGACACGGCGGTCCCATGCCGGGTCACACCGGCGGCGGCACCGGCCCGGCCTCCGGGCAGGGGTCCGGCGCGCCCGGCGAGCAGCACGCGCGCCTGAACCCCAAGTACCTCTTCGACACCTTCGTCATCGGTTCCTCGAACCGGTTCGCGCACGCCGCCGCCGTCGCGGTGGCCGAGGCGCCGGCCAAGGCGTACAACCCACTCTTCATCTACGGGGAGTCGGGCCTCGGCAAGACGCATCTGCTGCACGCCATCGGGCACTACGCGCGGAGCCTCTACCCCGGCACGCGCGTGCGGTACGTGAGCTCGGAGGAGTTCACCAACGAGTTCATCAACTCCATCCGCGACGGCAAGGGCGACACCTTCCGCAAGCGCTACCGCGATGTGGACATCCTGCTCGTCGACGACATCCAGTTCCTCGCGAGCAAGGAGTCGACGCAGGAGGAGTTCTTCCACACCTTCAACACGCTCCACAACGCGAACAAGCAGATCGTGCTCTCCTCGGACCGGCCGCCCAAGCAGCTGATGACCCTGGAGGACCGGCTCCGCAACCGCTTCGAGTGGGGTCTGACCACCGATGTGCAGCCGCCCGAGCTGGAGACGCGGATTGCGATCCTCCGGAAGAAGGCGGTGCAGGAGCAGCTCAACGCCCCGCCGGAGGTACTGGAGTTCATCGCCTCCCGCATCTCGCGGAACATCCGTGAGCTGGAGGGCGCGCTGATCCGCGTGACGGCCTTCGCGAGCCTCAACCGGCAGCCGGTGGACCTCGGCCTGACCGAGATCGTCCTCAAGGACCTGATCCCCGGCGGCGAGGACTCGGCACCGGAGATCACCGCGCCGGCGATCATGGCGGCCACCGCCGACTACTTCGGCCTGACGGTCGAGGACCTCTGCGGATCCTCGCGCAGTCGCGTCCTGGTGACGGCCCGGCAGATCGCCATGTACCTGTGCCGCGAGCTCACCGACCTGTCCCTGCCGAAGATCGGCGCGCAGTTCGGCGGCCGCGACCACACGACCGTGATGCACGCGGACCGGAAGATCCGCGCGCTGATGGCCGAGCGCCGCTCCATCTACAACCAGGTCACCGAGCTCACCAACCGCATCAAGAACGGCTGACGGGCTCACTCAGCACCGCACGAAGGGCGCTCCGGGACACCTCCCCGGGGCGCCCTTCGCCGTCTGCGGGCGGGGATGTGCCTGGAGCGGGTCTTGAGCGGGTCTTGAGCGGGTTACGGGGCGCTCCGGGCGGGCTTCCTGGGGGGCCATGGCCGCCTTCCGGGGCGGCCTTGGACGTCCTTCCGGGCTGCCGGCGGCGTCGTCCACACGCCTGTGCGCGGCGGGGCTGTTCGATTACGGCGCCGCAGTAGCGCGTTCTCCACAGATTGGGGGATGATCTTCCGTCCACAGGGTGGGGAATCTCGAGTTATCCGGATCGCATCCACAGGTGGGCCGGGCCAGAGATCGACATCCCAGGTCAGAGGGGTGTGGATTTGTTGGCAACCTTGATCCACAGGTTGTGGATGAAATTTTCGTCCACAGGGCGCCCCGCATGTTGTCCACCGGCAACCCACAGGGCGCGGTCCGTTGCCCACAAGTTCTCCACACCCCTGTCCACTGTTCGGCAACGAAACGCCCGGCGTCACCGCGTCGAGTGAAAGCGGTCACACCAAGGGGGACGGTTGGGCTGTGGGGAACGTGGGTAAAGCTGGGGACAGCGCTGGGGAGAAGTCCCCTTGGCCTGTGCATCGGGTGTGCAGAACTTTCGGGTGTCCACAGAAACCCTGAGTTGTCCACCGGGTCCACCCACAGGGGCAGTGGACAAAAAACAGCTGCTGACCTGCGCAGATGGCGTTATCCACGGTTTCCACAGGCCCTACTACTACTGCCACATAGAGTTAGCCCGGAATCCGCTTCGAAGTGGGTCCTGTGCACAACTCGGGGCCGGAGCCTTCTCGAGCTCTTGTCGCGACTTGACCCCGAGCCGCACCGAGTGTCGGTGGCGTACGTCAGACTGGTTCCCGCAGTCGACGAAGAGCCAGCAACAAGCAGGAGGCGGTTCCGGTGAAGATCCGGGTGGAGCGCGATGTACTCGCGGAGGCGGTGGCCTGGGTGGCCCGCAGCCTCCCGGCCCGTCCGCCGGCGCCCGTACTCGCGGGCCTTCTGCTGAAGGCCGAGGACGGCGCGCTGAGCTTCTCGAGCTTCGACTACGAGGTCTCGGCCCGTGTCTCCGTCGAGGCGGAGGTCGAGGAGGACGGCACCGTCCTGGTCTCCGGCCGCCTGCTCGCCGACATCTGCCGCGCCCTGCCCAACCGCCCCGTCGAGATTTCCACAGACGGTGTACGGGCGACCGTGGTCTGCGGCTCCTCCCGCTTCACCCTCCACACCCTGCCTGTGGAGGAGTACCCGGCCCTGCCGGAGATGCCCACCGCGACCGGCACCGTGCCCGGTGAGGTCTTCGCCTCCGCCGCCGCGCAGGTCGCCATCGCCGCCGGCCGTGACGACACGCTGCCGGTGCTCACCGGTGTGCGCATCGAGATCGAGGGCGACACGGTCACCCTGGCCTCCACCGACCGCTACCGCTTCGCGGTCCGCGAGTTCCTGTGGAAGCCGGAGTCCCCCGACGCCTCCGCGGTCGCCCTGGTGCCCGCGAAGACGCTGCTGGACACCGCCAAGGCGCTCACCAGCGGCGACACGGTCACCCTGGCGCTCTCGGGCTCAGGCAAGGGCGAGGGCCTGATCGGCTTCGAGGGCGCGGGCCGCCGCACCACGACCCGGCTGCTCGAAGGCGACCTGCCGAAGTACCGGACGCTCTTCCCCACCGAGTTCAACTCGATCGCGGTGATCGAGACCGCCCCGTTCGTCGAGGCCGTCAAGCGTGTGGCCCTGGTGGCCGAGCGCAACACCCCGGTGCGGCTCAGCTTCGAGCAGGGCGTGCTGATCCTGGAGGCCGGCTCCAGCGACGACGCACAGGCTGTGGAGCGCGTGGACGCGCAGCTGGACGGCGACGACATCTCGATCGCCTTCAACCCGACGTTCCTGCTGGACGGCCTGAGCGCGATCGACTCCCCGGTCGCCCAGCTCTCCTTCACCACCTCCACCAAGCCCGCGCTGCTGAGCGGCAGGCCGGCCGTGGACGCGGAGGCGGACGAGGCGTACAAGTACTTGATCATGCCGGTGAGGCTCAGCGGCTGACGCCCGGGGTTCCTGCCGGGGGTCCGGGGGTCGCCCCCCGGGAAGACGCAGTATGCCGGTGAGGCTCTCTGGATGACCCGTCGGAGCAGGCGTCGGCTGAGCGGCCGACCCCACAGGTGTGCAACCGGGCCCGGGCGTAGGCTCGGACCCGGGTACACCGCACACGACGCTTAAGGAATCTCTGATGGAGCTCGGTCTCGTCGGTCTCGGCAAGATGGGCGGCAACATGCGTGAGCGCATCCGCCGCGCAGGCCACACCGTCATCGGATACGACCGCAACCCGGACCTCGCCGATGTCCACAGCCTGGAAGAGCTTGTGGGCAAGCTGAAGGGTCCGCGCGTCGTGTGGGTCATGGTTCCGGCCGGTGCCGCGACCCAGTCCACCGTCGACGAGCTCGCGAACCTGCTCTCCCCCGGCGACATCGTCGTGGACGGCGGCAACTCCCGCTGGACCGACGACGAGAAGCACGCCGAGGAGCTCGCCGCCAAGGGCATCGGCTTCGTCGACTGCGGAGTCTCCGGCGGTGTGTGGGGCCTGGAGAACGGCTACGCGCTGATGTACGGCGGCTCCGCCGAGGACGTCGCGAAGGTCCAGCCGATCTTCGACGCGCTCAAGCCCGAGGGTGAGTTCGGCTCGGTCCACGCGGGCAAGGTCGGCGCCGGCCACTTCGCCAAGATGGTTCACAACGGCATCGAGTACGCGATGATGCAGGCGTACGCCGAGGGCTGGGAGCTCCTGGAGAAGGTCGACTCCGTCACCGACGTGCGTGAGGTCTTCCGCTCCTGGCAGGAGGGCACGGTCATCCGTTCCTGGCTGCTGGACCTGGCGGTCAACGCGCTGGACGAGGACGAGCATCTGGACCAGCTGCGCGGGTTCGCCGCGGACTCCGGCGAGGGCCGGTGGACCGTCGAGGCCGCCATCGACAACGCCGTGCCGCTGCCCGCGATCACCGCCTCGCTGTTCGCGCGGTTCGCGTCGCGCCAGGACGACTCCCCGCAGATGAAGATGATCGCCGCGCTGCGCAACCAGTTCGGTGGCCACGCGGTCGAGTCCAAGAAGTAATCCACAGGCTGTGCACCCCACGGTGCACGGCAGCCGGGGGAAGGTCGGCGCCACCATGCATGTCACGCATCTCTCGCTGGCCGACTTCCGCTCCTACGCCCGGGTCGAGGTCCCGCTCGATCCGGGCGTCACCGCGTTCGTGGGCGCCAACGGCCAGGGCAAGACCAATCTGGTCGAGGCCGTCGGCTATCTCGCCACCCTCGGCAGCCACCGCGTCGCCTCCGACGCGCCGCTGGTCCGGATGGGGGCGGACCGGGCGATCATCCGCGCCGCCGTCACCCAGGGCGAGCGTTCCCAGCTGGTCGAGCTGGAGCTGAACCCGGGGCGGGCCAACCGCGCCCGTATCAACAGGTCCTCGCAGGTCAAACCCCGTGACGTGCTGGGAATCGTACGGACCGTGCTGTTCGCGCCCGAGGACCTGGCCCTGGTGAAGGGCGACCCCGGCGAGCGCCGGTGCTTCCTCGACGAACTGATCACGGCGCGCGCGCCGCGCATGGCGGGTGTGCGCTCCGACTACGAGCGGGTGCTCAAGCAGCGCAACACGCTGCTGAAGTCCGCGGCGATGGCGCGACGGCACGGCGGGCGTGGCATGGACCTGTCGACGTTGGACGTCTGGGACCAGCATCTGGCGCGCGCGGGTGCGGAGCTGCTCGCGCAGCGGCTGGATCTGATCGGTGTGCTGCAGCCGCTGGCCGACAAGGCGTACGAGCAGCTGGCGCCGGGCGGCGGACCGATTCTGCTGGAGTACCGGCCGTCCGCGCCGGGCCCCGGGCAGACGCGCGAGGAGCTGTACGAGCAGCTGATCGCCGCGCTGGCGGAGGTGCGCAAGCAGGAGATCGAGCGCGGGGTGACCCTGGTCGGGCCGCACCGGGACGAGCTGCTGCTCAAGCTGGGCGACCTGCCGGCGAAGGGGTACGCGAGTCACGGGGAGTCCTGGTCGTACGCGCTGGCGCTGCGGCTGGCCTCGTACGACCTGCTGCGGGCGGAGGGCAACGAGCCGGTTCTGGTCCTCGACGACGTCTTCGCCGAGCTGGACGCGCGGCGCCGGGAACGGCTCGCGGAGCTGGTGGCGCCCGGTGAGCAGGTGCTCGTGACGGCGGCGGTGGACGACGACGTGCCGGGGGTGCTCGCGGGGGTTCGGTACGAGGTCGCCGGGGGTTCGGTGGAGAGGCTGTGAGGTTGTGACCCAGAACGAAGCCGGTCCCGGCGACCCCGCCCCCAAGGCGCCCGAGCCCTCGGGCGTGGACCTCGCCCGGGTCGCGCTGCGCGCCGCCAAGGAGCAGGCGAAGGCGCGGGGCGCGGCCGCCCAGCAGAAGAAGCAGGCGCGGCGGGGCGGCGGCCTGCGGTCGGGCGCGCACGCCGACGGGCGGGACCCGATCGGTCTCGGCGCCGCGATCAACCGGCTCATCACCGAGCGCGGCTGGGAGACGCCGGCGGCGGTGGGCGGCGTCATGGGGCGCTGGCCGCAGATCGTGGGCGAGGACCTGGCGAAGCACTGCGTGCCGCTGAAGTACGACGACGAGCCGGAGCAGCGGGTACTGACGGTTCAGTGCGATTCGACGGCCTGGGCGACGCAGCTGAGGTTGTTGGCGCCGCGGTTGGTCGCGCGGCTGAACGAGGACCTTGGGCACGGGACGGTGCGGGTGATCAAGGTCCTGGGGCCCGGGGGGCCGCGGAAGGGGTACGGGCCGTTGCGGGCGCCGGGGTCTGTGGGGCCCGGGGACACGTACGGCTGACGCTGCCTGTGGGCTGAGGGCGCGCCCCGGGGTGCCGTGGTGCGGGCCTGGCCAGGGGTGCCCTGAGCCGTGAGGGCCGGGCACCGGTTGTGCGGGCGCCCGTGGGTGCCGTGGTGCGGGGCCCTGGCGCGGGGAGCGGCGTTCGTGGGCTGTGCCCACCCGTTCCGCCCTGCGGAACGATTGCCCACAGCGCGGTGCGGGCCGTTGCCCACAACGGGTCACAGCCCGAAGCGCTAGGTGGCCGTCAGGGGCGTTTGGGGGGCCTGCCTGGATATGGGGAGTCGTCTCGCTCCCGCTCAGGGCGGCACATGCGGACTCAGGTACCGGCAAACCCCCATTCATGTCGGCGCTACCGGTAGACTGGTGGACAATCCCGCCACCCTGCGGAACAAGTCGAACGACGCAGCCGCTCCCGTATGCCCGGAGAACGGCTTGTGCTGTGCCAGAAAGGGCGCTTCGTGGCCGATTCCGGCAACCCCAACGAGAACACTCCGTCCGCCAACGCTGCGTCGTACGACGCCAGCGCGATCACCGTCCTCGAGGGTCTGGACGCGGTCCGCAAGCGACCCGGCATGTACATCGGCTCGACCGGTGAGCGCGGACTCCACCACCTCGTGCAGGAGGTCGTCGACAACTCCGTCGACGAGGCCCTCGCCGGGCACGCGGACACGATCGACGTCACGATCCTGGCCGACGGCGGCGTGCGCGTCGTCGACAACGGTCGCGGTATCCCGGTCGACATGCACCCCGTGGAGAAGAAGCCGGCCGTCGAGGTCGTGCTGACGGTCCTGCACGCGGGCGGCAAGTTCGGCGGCGGTGGCTACGCCGTGTCCGGCGGTCTCCACGGCGTGGGTGTGTCCGTGGTCAACGCGCTGTCCACCAAGGTCTCCGTGGACATCAAGCGGGACGGCTACCGCTGGACGCAGGACTACAAGCTCGGTGTGCCGACCGCGCCCCTCGCCAAGCACGAGGAGGTCTCGGACTCCGGCACGACCGTGACGTTCTGGGCCGACCCGGACGTCTTCGAGACCACCGAGTACTCCTTCGAGACGCTCGCGCGCCGTTTCCAGGAGATGGCCTTCCTCAACAAGGGCCTCACCCTGACGCTGACGGACGAGCGCGAGTCCGCGAAGGCCACGGTCGGCGCCGACGACCCGGACGCGGAGGCCGCCGAGCCGGCCGCGCGCACGGTGCAGTACCACTACGAGGGCGGCATCGTCGACTTCGTGAAGTACCTCAACTCGCGCAAGGGTGAGCTGATCCACCCGACCGTCATCGACGTCGAGGCCGAGGACAAGGAGCGGATGCTCTCGGTCGAGATCGCGATGCAGTGGAACTCGCAGTACAGCGAGGGCGTGTACTCGTTCGCGAACACGATCCACACCCACGAGGGCGGCACGCACGAAGAGGGTTTCCGCGCCGCGCTGACGGGCCTGGTGAACCGCTACGCCCGCGACAAGAAGCTGCTGCGCGAGAAGGACGACAACCTCACGGGTGAGGACATCCGCGAGGGTCTGACGGCGATCATCTCGGTCAAGCTGGGCGAGCCGCAGTTCGAGGGCCAGACGAAGACCAAGCTGGGCAACACGGAGGCCAAGACCTTCGTGCAGAAGATCGTCCACGAGCACCTCAACGACTGGTTCGACCGTAACCCCGTCGAGGCCGCGGACATCATCCGTAAGTCGATCCAGGCGGCCACCGCGCGCGTGGCGGCCCGCAAGGCGCGTGACCTGACCCGCCGCAAGGGTCTGCTCGAGTCGGCGTCCCTGCCGGGCAAGCTGAGCGACTGCCAGTCGAACGACCCCACCAAGTGCGAGATCTTCATCGTCGAGGGTGACTCCGCCGGTGGTTCGGCGAAGTCCGGCCGTAACCCGATGTACCAGGCCATCCTGCCGATCCGCGGCAAGATCCTGAACGTCGAGAAGGCCCGGATCGACAAGATCCTGCAGAACACCGAGGTCCAGGCGCTGATCTCGGCCTTCGGCACCGGAGTCCACGAGGACTTCGACATCGAGAAGCTCCGCTATCACAAGATCATCCTGATGGCGGACGCCGACGTCGACGGCCAGCACATCAACACCCTGCTGCTGACCTTCCTCTTCCGCTTCATGCGTCCGCTGGTCGAGGCCGGTCACGTCTACCTCTCGCGCCCGCCGCTCTACAAGATCAAGTGGGGCCGGGACGACTTCGAGTACGCGTACTCGGACCGTGAGCGCGACGCGCTGGTCGAGCTGGGCAAGCAGAACGGCAAGCGGATCAGGGAAGACTCGATCCAGCGCTTCAAGGGTCTGGGCGAGATGAACGCCGAGGAGCTGCGCGTCACCACCATGGACCAGGACCACCGTGTCCTCGGCCAGGTGACCCTGGACGACGCGGCCCAGGCGGACGACCTGTTCTCGGTGCTGATGGGTGAGGACGTCGAGGCCCGGCGCTCGTTCATCCAGCGCAACGCCAAGGACGTTCGCTTCCTCGACATCTGAGTCGGTCTCAGCTGACCGTACGAAAGGACTGACGACCAGCAATGGCCGACGAGAACCCCCCTGTGACCACTGACGACGAAGAGATGCAGGTGCTGCGGATCGAGCCCGTCGGGCTCGAGACCGAGATGCAGCGCTCGTACCTCGACTACGCGATGTCCGTCATCGTGTCGCGTGCGCTGCCCGACGTCCGGGACGGCCTCAAGCCCGTCCACCGGCGCGTGCTGTACGCGATGTACGACGGCGGCTACCGGCCCGAGAAGGGCTTCTACAAGTGCGCCCGCGTCGTCGGTGACGTCATGGGTACGTACCACCCGCACGGCGACTCCTCCATCTACGACGCGCTCGTCCGCCTCGCCCAGCCCTGGTCGATGCGGATGCCGCTGGTGGACTCCAACGGCAACTTCGGTTCCCCGGGCAACGACCCGGCCGCCGCCATGCGGTACACCGAGTGCAAGATGATGCCGCTGGCCATGGAGATGCTCCGGGACATCGACGAGGAGACCGTCGACTTCCAGGACAACTACGACGGCCGGAACCAGGAGCCGACGGTCCTGCCGGCGCGCTTCCCGAACCTGCTGGTCAACGGCTCCGCCGGCATCGCCGTCGGTATGGCGACCAACATCCCGCCGCACAACCTGCGCGAGGTCGCGGCCGGTGCCCAGTGGGCGCTGGAGCACCCCGAGGCCACGCACGAGGAGCTGCTCGACGCGCTCATCGAGCGGATCAAGGGCCCGGACTTCCCGACCGGCGCGCTGGTCGTCGGCCGTAAGGGCATCGAGGAGGCGTACCGCACCGGTCGCGGCTCCATCACGATGCGCGCGGTCGTCGAGGTCGAGGAGATCCAGAACCGCCAGTGCCTGGTGGTCACGGAGCTGCCGTACCAGACCAATCCGGACAACCTCGCGCAGAAGATCGCCGACCTGGTGAAGGACGGCAAGATCGGCGGCATCGCCGACGTCCGCGACGAGACCTCGTCCCGGACCGGCCAGCGCCTCGTCATCGTGCTCAAGCGCGACGCCGTCGCCAAGGTCGTGCTCAACAACCTGTACAAGCACACCGACCTGCAGACGAACTTCGGCGCGAACATGCTGGCGCTCGTCGACGGTGTGCCGCGCACGCTCTCGCTGGACGCGTTCATCCGCCACTGGGTGACGCACCAGATCGAGGTCATCGTGCGCCGGACCCGCTTCCGGCTGCGCAAGGCCGAGGAGCGCGCCCACATCCTGCGCGGTCTGCTCAAGGCGCTCGACGCGATCGACGAGGTCATCGCGCTGATCCGGCGCAGCGACACGGTCGAGGTCGCGCGCGAGGGCCTGATGGGCCTGCTGCAGATCGACGAGATCCAGGCCAACGCCATCCTCGAGATGCAGCTGCGCCGACTCGCCGCCCTGGAGCGCCAGAAGATCGTCGCCGAGCACGACGAACTCCAGGCCAAGATCAACGAGTACAACGCGATCCTCGCCTCCGAGGAGCGGCAGCGGCAGATCGTCAGCGAGGAGCTGGCGCTGATCGTCGACAAGTTCGGCGACGACCGCCGTTCCAAGCTGGTGCCCTTCGACGGTGACATGTCCATCGAGGACCTGATCGCCGAGGAGGACATCGTCGTCACGATCACGCGTGGCGGCTATGTGAAGCGGACCAAGACCGAGGACTACCGCTCGCAGAAGCGCGGCGGCAAGGGCGTGCGCGGCACGAAGCTGAAGCAGGACGACATCGTCGACCACTTCTTCGTCTCCACCACCCACCACTGGCTGCTCTTCTTCACCAACAAGGGCCGGGTCTACCGGGCGAAGGCGTACGAACTGCCGGACGCCGGCCGGGACGCCCGCGGCCAGCACGTCGCCAACCTGCTGGCCTTCCAGCCGGACGAGCAGATCGCCGAGATCCTCGCGATCCGCGACTACGAGGCCGCGCCGTACCTGGTGCTCGCCACCAAGGGCGGTCTGGTCAAGAAGACCGCGCTAAAGGACTACGACTCCCCGCGCGCGGGCGGCGTCATCGCCATCAACCTCCGGGAGACGGAGGCCGGCGGCGACGACGAGCTGATCGGCGCCGAGCTGGTCTCGGCGGAGGACGATCTGCTGCTCATCAGCAAGAAGGCGCAGTCGATCCGGTTCACCGCGACGGACGACGCGCTGCGTCCGATGGGACGAGCCACGTCCGGCGTCAAGGGGATGAGTTTCCGCGAGGGCGACGAGCTGCTCTCGATGAATGTCGTCCGGCCGGGTACGTTCGTCTTCACCGCCACCGACGGTGGGTACGCGAAGCGGACCAACGTCGACGAATACCGCGTTCAGGGTCGCGGTGGCCTCGGAATCAAGGCCGCCAAGATCGTGGAGGACCGCGGTTCGCTCGTGGGGGCGCTGGTGGTCGAGGAGACGGATGAGATCCTCGCCATCACGCTGTCCGGCGGTGTGATTCGTACGCGAGTCAACGAAGTCAGGGAGACCGGCCGTGACACCATGGGCGTCCAGCTGATCAACCTGGGGAAGCGGGATGCCGTCGTCGGCATCGCGCGGAACGCCGAGGCGGGCAGCGAGGCCGAAGAGGTCGTCGAGGCCGACGCCGAGGCCGAGATCGGCGAAGGCGTCGAGGTCGCGACCGCGGCCGAGGCCGAGGGAGCCGAGGGCAACGAGTCCTCGGCCGGGGAGCACGAGGAGTAGAGCGTGAGTGGAGCCACGGGCGCCGATTCGGCGGCTGCCGGAGCTTCTGCTGGTGCTGGAGCGAACGGTGCCCGTGGCTCCGCCACGGACTCCCAGGGGGTTGCGGTGTCGGACAGCCGAGGGCAGGGGCCCTCGTACGAGACGTACAACGGGCCGCTGCCCGGCGAGCGCGCGGGTGCGCAGCAGCCGAGCGGGCCCTACCACCCGCCGCAGGCGTACGGCGCTCAGGCGCCGGCCGCCGGCCCGGCGGGCGGTCCGGCGGGTCCGGCGGGCGGTGTGGCCGGTGTCGGCGGTGTTGGGCAGAGCACGGGTGCCGTGCGTCGGCCGCGCACCGGGGCGCGTACCACGCCCCGTACGCGCAAGGCGCGGCTGCGGGTGGCGAAGGCCGACCCGTGGTCGGTCATGAAGGTGAGCTTCCTGCTCTCCATCGCGCTCGGCATCTGCACGATCGTGGCGGCTTCGGTGCTGTGGATGGTCATGGACGCCATGGGCGTCTTCTCGACCGTCGGCGGCACGATCAGCGAGGCGACGGGCTCGAACGAGTCCAACGGCTTCGATCTGCAGTCGTTCCTGTCGCTGCCGCGGGTCCTGATGTTCACCTCGGTGATCGCCGTGATCGACGTGGTGCTCATGACCGCGCTGGCGACGCTGGGCGCGTTCATCTACAACCTGTCGGCCGGTTTCGTGGGCGGTGTGGAGCTCACGCTGGCCGAGGACGAGTGACCTGCGGAAGGCCTGTGGGGGGCCGGTAGGAACCGATTTTGGGACTGGCCCCCACGTGCGCTAATCTTCAGGAGTCAGCGCGCGGGACACACTCCGCAGAGCGCGGCGGGGCTATAGCTCAGTTGGTTAGAGCGCATCCCTGATAAGGATGAGGCCACAGGTTCAAATCCTGTTAGCCCCACATCGAAGATCGGCCCGGACGGTTCACCCGTTCGGGCCGATTGCTTTTGGTGGGACCTGCCCGGCCTAGGTCACCGATCGGTATCGGTCGGTGTGTAGAGTGGGCGTCAGAAGTCTCCTACGTCAACGAAAGACGAGGTCGCGCGGTGAAGAAGCTTCTCCTGGTCGCACTGGCCGCCATCGGCGGGCTCCTCGTGTACCGCCAGATCCAGGCGGATCGCGCCGAGCAGGATCTGTGGACGGAGGCGACCGACTCCGTGCCCGCAGGTTCGGGTGTCTGAGTCGCAGATTGTCTGAGGGCGAAGCCCCGGCCGCGTTCGAGCGGCCGGGGCTTCGCGCTGTCCTGACCCCTGTCCTGGGCGCTGTCCTGACCACTGTCCTGAGGCTTCCGGGTGTGCTGTTTCAGGACCGTGACGCCACCCCTCTTGAGTTCGCTTGAGCAAATCACTAAGTTGCGAGAGCAAAGTTGAGTGATCGCGGTCAAGGGGGCGGGGCGTGAGCGTGCTGAGCGTGCTGAGAGTGCGACGAGTGGCGGCCGGGTGGGTGGTCGGGGCGTTGCCCGCCCTACTGCTCGCGCCGGCACAGGGAGCGGCCGCTGCCGACGGGGCGGGCCCGGGCGGCGGCAGCCTGGTGATGGTGCTCGACTCCTCCGGTTCCATGGGCGACGACGACGGTTCGGGCCGTACGCGGATGGAATCGGCCCGTACGGCCGTCGGCACCGTCGTCGACGGCCTCCCCGACGGTCATCCCACCGGCCTTCGGGTCTACGGCGCCGACCGGCCCCGGGGCTGCACGGACACCCGGCTCGTCCGCCCGGTCGCGCCGCTGGACCGGGCGGGGATCAAGTCCGCCGTGGCGGCCCTGAAACCCACCGGGGACACCCCCATCGGCCTCTCCCTCCAGAAGGCCGCCCAGGACCTTCCCCGGGCCGCCGGCGGGACGATCGGGACCCGCACGATCCTGCTCATCTCCGACGGCGAGGACAACTGCGGTGACCCCGCGCCCTGTGAGGTGGCCGCGCGGCTCGCCAAGGGCGGGATCGGCCTGCGGATCGACACGGTCGGCTTCCAGGTGAAGGGCGCCGCGCGCGGGCAGCTGGAGTGCATCGCCGAGGCGGGCAACGGCCGTTACTACGACGCGCCCGACGCCGACGCGCTGGCCCGGCAGCTCCAGCGGGCCGCGCAGCTCTCCGCCGACGGCTACCGGCTGCGCGGCGAACGGATCGCCGGTACGCCGACGAGCGACCGGGCGCCCGCGCTCGTACCGGGGCAGTACCTGGACTCCATCGGGCCCGGTGAGCGGCGGTACTACGCGGCCGACCTGGACGACGTCTCCACGGTGGACTTCGCGGCGACGGCCGTGCCGCAGCCCGGCGCGGCCGTCGACACCGTCGACGCGCTGGCCACCCGCCTCGTGTACGCCTCCGCCGGCGGCGAGGGCAGCTGCGCGACCAGCAGCGAGATGTTCCACCAGAACGAGGGCGCCGTGCCGCTGACCTCCGCCGTCGCCCGCGTCCCGACCGAGAAGCGGTACTCGACCTGCGACAAGGCGGGCCGCTACTGGTTCGTGGTCGAGCGCAGGAGCAAGCCCGATTCCGACGCGGCCCGCTGGCCGCTGGAGCTGGTCCTCGGCGTCGAGACACCGCTGCCGGCCGGAACGACCCCGGCGCAGTCCCAGCCGGAGTACGGCGCCGGCGGCAAGGACGCCGTCCTGCCCACCGGCGACCCGAAGGACGTCCGGGGCGGGACCGGCTTCAACGACGCCCGGGAGCTGGGGCGCGGCGTCTGGCGGGACCGTCTGCTGCCCTCCCAGACGCTCTGGTACAAGGTGCCGGTGGGCTGGGGACAGCAGCTGCGCTACGGCGTCGAGTTCGCCAACGAGCCGACCGGCGAGGGCTCTTCGTCGACGATCTCGTACGGCGGTACGCAGGTCTACACGCCCGCCCGGCACCCCGTGGGCGGCGGTACGGGCGAGTTCAGCTCCCGGACCTCGTACACCGGGCGGCCCGCCGCGCTCGGCATGGGGACGGTGCCGGTCGCCTGGACCAACCGGTACGAGAGCCACCCCGACGTCGTACCCGTGCACACCACGGGCGGTTTCTACATCGCCGTCACCCTGGGCGCGCAGGCGGCGGAGATCGCGGAGAACCCGCGGATCGCGATGGTGCTGCGGATCGCGGTCATCGGCGAGGAACTGTCGGGGCCCGCACACGGCGCGGCGTCGGTGGCGGCGGCCGGAAACCCCGACAAGCGGGGCGAATCGTCCGTGGCCGCAGACAGCGGTGGGACGGGCGGGGCAGGATGGACCGTCACCGAGGCCGCCGCGGCGGGTGGTGCGGCTGTCGTGCTGATCGCGGGGGTGGTGTTCCTCGTGCGGCGCGTACGGGGCGGGGCACAGGGCGGGGCACGGGGCGGGACAGCGACGGACACGAGGAGAGGCGCGTGAAGACGCAGCGCGTGAGGGTTCGAACGGGCATTGGCCGGGGCATGGGCTCGGGCCGGGGCCTGGCGGCGGCGCTGGGCGCGACGGTGTGCGCGGCCGTGTTCACGGCCGCGGTGCTGCCCGGCACGGCGTGGGCGGCCGGTGAGAACCCGTACGGGTTCGACGATGACGCCCAGCAGGTCAAGGGCGCCGCCTCCAGCCTGGACGCACGGCAGTTGAAGGCGGGTCAGAGCTACCGGGACGCCATCAAGAAGGACGGCAAGCTCTACTACCGGGTCGACCTCGACGACAGGCAGAACGCGTACGTCTCGGTGGTCGCCGTACCGAAGCCCGGCGGCAAGGCGGAGTACGGCGACGGCATCAAGGTGACCCTGCAGGACGGCTCCGGCACGCAGTGCGGCTACCAGGACTCCTCGTTCGAGTCGGCCACGTTCACCCGGCCCATCACCGCGTACGCCCACCGCACGATCGAGCCGGACAGCTCCTCCTGCCAGCAGGCGGGCGCGTACTACGTCCTCGTCGAGCGGACCACGAAGGCCGTCTCCACCCCCGACGACTGGGACCTGGAGATCCGGTACGTCCCCGAGCCGGGCGTGAAGAAGACCGGCCCCACCGAACTGCCCGAGAACTGGCCCTCCTCCTCGCCCCCGCCGCCGGCCGGCGGGCCGCAGAAGCGCCAGGGCGGTACGGGCTTCCACGACGCCACCTCACTGCGGCAGGGCGAGTGGCGCGCCGACATCAAGCCCGGGCAGACCCTGTTCTACCGGGTGCCCGTCGACTGGGGGCAGCAGGTCTTCGCCACGGCGGAGCTCGGCAGCAGCCCGACCGGCGCCACCGGCTACGTCCCCAACGCGCTGGTGCTCTCGCTCGACAACCCGGCCCGCGGCCACGTCGACCAGAACACCGTCAGCTACGACGGCAAGCCGGCGACGCTGGCGCTCGACCCGCACCGGCCGGTCGCCTTCGAGAACCGTTACTCCTCCAACAGCTACACCAACGCCCTGCGGTTCGCGGGCTGGTACTACCTGTCGGCCACGCTCAGCCCCGAGATCGTCAAGGAGTACGGGGACAAGCCGGTGCCGCTGACCCTGCGGGTGAACGTGACCGGCACGGCGAAGCCGGGACCCGCGTACGACGGTGACGCAGGCCCCTTCAAGGTGACCGCCGACGACCGGGACGCGGCCGCCAGCGGTGCGAGCGGGGCCGAGGCGGGGACGGACGACAGCATGGTCCTGGTCGCGGCGGCCGGCATCGGCGCCGGAACGGTGCTGGTCGTCGGGCTCGGCGTGTGGACCCTCGCGGGGCGGCGACAGGCGGCCCGCGAGGCGGAGCCGGCGGTACCGCCGGGCAGTTCGCCGGGCGGTCCGGGGGGTCCGCCGGGCGGTCCGCCGCAGTTCGGGCCGCCGACGGGCTGGTAGCGGGGGCCGCTGCCGGTCAGGCCTGGGTGAGCGCCCAGATGCCGACGGCGAAGCAGATCAGCGCGACGAACAGGACCGGGATCGCCACCTTCGGGGGCGGTCCCGGTCGCCTTGCCGGGGCCGAGGCCGAGGCCGGGGCGGATGGCGCAGCCTGGGCGGGAACCTGTCCGGCCTGAGCGGTGTACTGCCGAGTGGAAGCCGGTGGGTACGACACCCCGGCCGTGGGCGCCTGGGCCAAGCCCTGCGGCGGCGTGGAGGCGGCGACGACCGGCTGCGGGGGCGGCGGGGGCAGGTGGAAGCTGCCCGTCTCGGAAGGGCTCGGAACCGGCTGCTGGGGCTGTGGCGGTACGTCCACGGGGACGGCCGGAGCCTGTGGGGCCGTGTCCTGCGGAGCCGGGGCCGGGGCCGGGGCCTTCGGGGCCGGGGTCTCCGGGCCGTTCGGGCCGAAGCCGGCGGGCAGCGGGCCGATCTGGTCGAAGACCTCGACCGGCTCCTCGCCAGGCCGCGGCTCGGGCAGCATCTCGACCGCCGTGGTCAGCGCCTTGCGCACACCCGTGGCCGTCTTGAAGCGGGCCTGCGGGTCGGGCTGGAGCAGGCCGGCGAGGATCTGCCACAGCGGCTCGGGGATCCCCTCCGGGGCCCCGGGCGTCCCGTGCGTCATGAAGTACTCGATCAGCGCGCGGGAGTCCGGCTTCTGGCCCCGGAGCAGATAGAGCGCCACCAGACCGACCGCGAAGAGGTCGGCCGGGAAGTCCGGCTCCGCGCCGAGCATCTGCTCGGGCGCGAAGTAACCGGGCGTCCCCACCACGTAGTTGGTCTCCGTCAGGCGGGGCTCGCCCTTGCGCATGGAGATGCCGAAATCGGACAGCCGCAGATGCGGCCGCCCGGTTCCGGTGACGTCGAGCAGGATGTTCGCCGGCTTGATGTCGCGGTGCACGACCCCCTCCGCGTGCACCGCGGCAAGTCCGGAGAGCAGCTGGTCCAACAGGGTGCAGACGAAGCGCGGCGGCAGCGGCCCGTAGTCGCCGATGACGTGCGCCAGCGACCCGCCGGCCACCAGATCCATGGTGAACAGGACCTTGTCGTCGTCCGCGGCCCAGCTGGCCGGGGCGAGGACATGCGGGTGGTCGATCCGGAGCGCCTGCTCCCGCACGAAGCGGAGCAGCGTGTGGGCGTCGCTCTGCTGGAGCACCTTGGCCGCCACATAGCGGCGGCGCCGGTGGTCCCAAGCACGCCAGACCGCGCCTACGCCACCCCGTCCGATCGGGTCGATCAGCTCGTACCGACCAGCGAAGACCTCACCCATTGCGCTGCGCCCGCTCCCCGTCGTTCCTCGTCGGTCCGGCCGTGGCTGCCGGACCGGCTGCTCCGCGTCAGTTCTGGTGCGACTCGTAGTGGGCGACCGCGTCCGCGGTGCGTCCGGCGCCGTACACCCGGAGGAACTCTGCCAGTTCCGGGTGGGCGGGGGCGAGAGAGTCGGCCGCATCGATGATGTCGCCGGCCGCCGCTACGGAGCGCAACAGCGACTGGATCTCGCGGACCACCCGGCGGACGGTCGGCGCGCCCGAGCTGGTGGTGGTCTGGGCGGTGCCGGTGAGCACCGAGCCGCCCTGGGACTTCTTGATCACGTCCATGCGGTCGGTGGCCTCGGCAGCGCTGATGCTGCCGTCGGCGACCTGACCCGCGAGCTCCTGCAGGGCCTGGACGCGCTGGACGACGGCCGGGTTGCCGATCTTGGCCCGCTGGCCGCTCATCAATTGGGAGAGCATGGGTGCGGACAGGCCGAGCACAGCCGCGAGTCGGGCCTGATTCAGGCCGAGGTCGTCGATCAGCCGACGGAAGAGCGCCCCCAGCGGCTCTCCGTACCAACTGCGCTGAAGCTCCCGGGCTCTAGCCGTGGCTTCTTGCTGCACTGCGTCCATTACTTCTCCCCATCCCTTAGGTTCGCCACTGCGAACCCACGATCAGCATCTTACGGAGCGTGGTCGTCCACCGGGAGTCCCAATCCTTTTGCGGGAATGAGGGGGTGACCCGGTACTCTGTTCTCGTTCCGGGGCCTTAGCTCAGTTGGTAGAGCGCTGTCTTTGCATGGCAGATGTCAGGGGTTCGACTCCCCTAGGCTCCACCGGACAAGAGCCCCTCCGACCTGCGGAAACGCAGGCCGGAGGGGCTCTTTGTGTGTTCCGGGGTGCCGGGGCGGCACGGCCGAGTCCCGCCCGCGCTGCCACCCGGGTGGGGCGCTGCTGGTGATCCGGGGACTCACCGGGCCCGCGGTGCGCCGGGTCGGCCCGCGCGCAGGCTCCCGTCCCGCGGCGCGCATTGGGCCGGACGTGTGGTGTTCATCGGAAGAACTGCGCGGTGGCGGCGTCGCTCCGGGAAATCCGGATCCGCGTCCCCATCATGAGGAAGGTACGAAAAGCGCGCAATCCGAAATGAACCATCCGAGAACATCACAGAAGCAACGTCACGAAAGTGAGGGGCCATGGCCACCGCCAAGGTCAAGCAGTTCTGGACCGCCTTCATCTCCGTACTCTTCGCCCTGCTCGCCTCCGTCGGCCTGGCGTCCACCGCCACCGCCGCGCAGGCTCCCGCCGTCCAGCAGCCGGAGGAGCCGGCCGCCGCGTCCGCCGCCGCCACCGGAGCGCGTGCCGCCACCGTCTCCGTACCGGCACAACGGGCGGCGTACCAGTGGCCCACCACGGTCCGCGAGCGCTCGCTGCCGCCCACGATCAAGCAGCGCATCGGCGCCGAGGCGCACAACTCCTCGCCCTCCGTACGCCACCTGCGCGCCGACGCCCCGACCGAGACCGCGCTCACGGACCAGACGGAGCTGTCGGACCTGGCGCTCGCCGCGGCGGCGTAGGGCGCGGGGAGTCGAGTCGCTTCACTCCTCCCCACGTCCACCGCCATCGCGGAACGTCATCGCGGTCCGTACGTCATCGCGGTCCGTACGTCATGGCGGTCCGTACGTCATGGCAGTACGCCCTCGCAGTACGCCGTCCGAACGCGGAGGCACCCACGGTCAGCGACGCTCGTCGCGATCCGTGTCCACCTCGGTTTCGGATTCGGCCTCGGTCGTGGCTTCGGCCTCCTTGGCCTCCACCTCGGGATCGAGAGCACCACTGCCGTCGACGGACGACAGCGGCGAGGTCCGGGACGACGGTTCCGAAACGGCCTCATCGACCTCGGTAGGAGCGGGCGGTTCGACCAGCCAGTCCGGGTTGGCCTGCTTGTCCCACCACTTCCACGCACAGAAGACGCCGGCGGCCACCACGCCCAGGACCGCGAGTCCCGCGGCGACACGTCCGGCCTTGGCACGACGCTCGTGCTTGCGCACGAGCTTCTCGATCTCCTTCGGTGTCACCTGTCCGCGCAGCGCGGCCCAGGCGGCCACCGAGCGTGATCCGGCCTCGTCCAGAACGGGACCGGTAGCCGCGACCGCCTGCTCGACACGCGGCACGGTGTAGTCGGCCGCCTGACGGGCGGCCTTGCGGGTCACCCGCGCGGCGCGATGCGCGGCGTCGTCGACCCGCGGCGGTACATGCGGTGCGACATGGCAGTCGTACTGCACACGAGCTTGCTTACGGGCCTGCTGAGCGGCCTGTGAGACCTTCGGCGCGAGCCGGACCCGTGCCTCGTGCGCATAGCGCGCGGCCTGGTCCTTGGCCGTGCCGGCATACTGCGCGGCCTGCTCCTTGGCCGTGTCTGCATAGGGCGCCACCACTTCCGCGGCGTGCAGCACGCTGTCCTTGGCCGAATCGGTCGCGGCGCGCACGCTGTCCATCCGGGTCACGGGATCCTCCTACTCGGTGGCGGTGTCGGTTTTTCGCCTTTCCACCCTTTTCGAAATCATGCCTGCCCGATCGCGGTCCGGCATGCGGGGCGGGCATCCGGGGCATGGCCACGACTCTTCCGTGCGAGGATGCGATGCGCGTCAGCGGAGAACAGTGGGACTTACGGAAGGCGGACCGTGGCCGAGCAGCTCTACGCCACCCTCAGGACCAGCCAGGGCGACATCGAGATTCGGCTGCTGCCGAACCACGCCCCGAAGACGGTCAGGAACTTCACCGAACTCGCCCAGGGTGAGCGGGAGTGGACGAACCCGACCACCGGCAAGGTCGCCGCGGACCGGCTGTACGACGGCACCGTCTTCCACCGGGTCATCGAGGGCTTCATGATCCAGGGCGGGGACCCGCTGGGGAACGGCACGGGCGGGCCGGGCTACGAGTTCGCCGACGAGTTCCACCCCGAGCTCTTCTTCGACCGCCCCTACCTGCTGGCCATGGCCAACGCGGGACCGGGCACCAACGGCTCCCAGTTCTTCATCACGGTCGGCGCCACGACCTGGCTGAACCGCAAGCACACGATCTTCGGCGAGGTCGCCGGCGCGGAGAGCAGGAAGGTCGTCGACGCGATCGCGGCGGCGCCGGTCAACCCGAACACCAAGCGGCCGCTGAACGACATCGTCCTGGAGTCGGTCGTCGTCGAGACCCGCTGACCGGGGTCGAGACCTGCTGACCCGGGGTCGAGACCCGCTGACCGGGGGCCGAGACCTGCTGACCCGGGGCCGAGACCCGCTGACCGGGCGGCCCGTTCCGTACAGCCCGTCCGCACAGCCCGTTCCGTAAGGGAACCTTTCCGCCCCGCCCGTCCGTATCAGGAAGGCGGGGCGCTGCCTCGTCGCCCCATCTCCTCGGGAGGGACTCCATGGAGCCGCAGTCCGGCCCGCCGCGCTGTTACCGCCATCCGGACGTCGAGACAGGCATCCGCTGCACCCGCTGCGACAAGCCGATCTGCCCCCAGTGCATGATCTCGGCGTCCGTCGGCTTCCAGTGCCCGGACTGTGTACGGAACGGCTCCGGCACCGGCCACGCGCCCGACGCCAACCAGCCTCGTACGCTCGCCGGCGGCCGGGTCGCGTCGGACGGGCGCCTCGTCACCAAGATCCTCATCGCGATCAACCTCGCCCTCTTCATCGCCGTCCAGGTGGCCGGCGACCGGCTCGTGGACGAGCTGACGCTGATCGGTTACGCCTTCAGCCCGCCGCTCGGCGAGGTGGTGGGGGTCGCGGACGGTGAGTGGTACCGGCTGCTGACCTCGACCGTCCTCCACCAGGAGGTCGCCCACTTCGTCTTCAACATGCTGGGACTCTGGGTCATCGGCGGCATCGTCGAACCGGAGCTCGGCCGGATCCGGTTCGCCACGCTCTGTCTGCTCTCCGGACTGTCCGGCTCCGCCCTCGCCTATGTGGTGGCCGCGCCGAACCAGGCCTCGCTGGGCGCCTCGGGCGTCGTCTTCGGGCTGATCGGCGCCTGGGCGGTGCTCACCCGGCGGCAGCGGTACGACATGAGACCGGTGGCCCTCTTCGTCGCCCTGTCGCTGCTGCTGACCTTCACCAGGCCCGGGATCTCCTGGGAGGCGCACATCGGCGGTCTCGTCGGCGGCGCCCTGGTGGCCTACGGACTCCTGCACGCGCCGAAGGCCCGGCGGAATCTCGTCCAGTACGGCGCCTGTGGACTGGTGCTCCTGATCGATCTGGGCATGGTCCTGGCCCGCTCGGCCACGCTCACGTAAAGCTTTCCCCAGAGTTATCCACAGTGCGTGGTGGATCTTGTGCACCTCGTGCGGAACGACTCCGCCCCTCGCTCCTGAGCTGGGCTTTCCCAGCGGGAGCGAGGGGCGGGGTGGGTGCGGGGCGACGGTGCCGCGGTCACACCGGCGTCAACCTACCCTGGAGTTATCCACAGATCGTCGTAAGTTATCCAGTGCTGTGCACAACGCTGTGGATAAGTGATGGGCAAGGCTTGACGGGCGCTGTGGGCGCCCGCTACTTCCACTGTGTGGAGACGCCGAACCCGGCCGCGATGAAGCCGAAGCCCACCACGATGTTCCAGTTGTTGAGGGACTTCACCGGCAGCGAGCCGTCGGTGACGTAGAAGACGACGATCCACACGAGCCCGATGAGGAACAGCGCCAGCATCAGCGGTGCCACCCAGCTGCGGTTGGTCAGCTTGATGTTGGTGGCCTGCTTGGCGGGCGGGGGCGTGAAGTCGGCCTTCTTGCGGATACGTGACTTCGGCACGAGGGACTCTCCTGTCGATGCGCTGCGTGACCGCGCAGGGAACTGTGGCTGGCGCCGGGGTGGGACGGCTGGGTGACGTAGGAGGACCACTGCGTCCCCCGGGCGTCCGTTAGCGTAGTGCTTCCACGGCACCGAAGGGGATCAGGGTACGTTGAGCAATTCTGCCGACTCTTCCCCCGGGCCGGGCCGACCCTCCAGGTGGCGCCCCGTCCGGGTGCTGACAGCTGCCGTTTTCGCGCTGGCCGGGCTGATCTTCGTGACCAGCTTCAACACCGCCAAGGGCACCAACATCCGGACCGACGCCTCCCTGCTCAGGCTCTCCGACCTGATCCAGGAGCGCAGCCACAAGAACGCCGGTCTGGACGAGTCCACCGCCGCCCTGCGCGACCAGGTCGACGCCCTCGCCGCCCGCGACGACGGCTCCACGAGCGCCGAGGACGCGCGGCTGCGCGCCCTGGAGACGGCCGCCGGGACCACCGAGACGTCCGGGGCGGGCCTGACGGTCACCCTCAACGACGCCCCGCCGAACGCCCAGGCCGCCCCCGGCTACCCCGAGCCGCAGGCCAACGACCTCGTCATCCACCAGCAGGACCTCCAGGCGGTCGTGAACGCGCTCTGGCAGGGTGGCGCCCAGGGCATCAAGGTCATGGACCAGCGGCTCATCTCGACCAGCGCCGTGCGCTGTGTGGGCAACACCCTGATCCTCCAGGGCCGCGTCTACTCGCCCCCGTACAAGATCACCGCCGTGGGGGACCGGGGGAAGCTGGCCAAGGCGCTCGCCGACTCGCCGGCCTTGGAGAACTACCAGCTGTACGTGAAGGCCTACGGCCTCGGCTGGAAAGTGGACGAGCACAAGGCGGTGACTCTTCCCGGCTACTCGGGCACAGTGGATCTCCAATACGCGAAGCCGGTGAGCTGACGGGGCCGACGGAGCTGACGGAGCTGACGCCTGGGGGTTCGGATGCGGCTGATCGTCAGGACGTTCAGCGAGCTGTGCATCACCGTCGGGGCCGTGATCGTCCTCTTCGTCGTGTACGTCGTGTACTGGACCGGCGTCCAGGCGCAGAGCGCGACGGCCGGGCAGATCGACACCCTGGAACGGGACTGGGTGGACCGGCCGGTGGCCGACACCACCGCGGCTCCGCCGGCCCCCGAGCCGTACACGACCGGCCGGGGCATCGCCGTCATGTACATCCCCCGGCTCGGCAGGGACTGGGAGTGGCCCGTCCTGGAGGGCACGGCCCCCGACGTCCTGAAGAAGGGCCTCGGCCACTACCCCGCCACCGCCCGCCTGGGCGAGACCGGCAACTTCTCCGTGGCGGGCCACCGGCGGACGTACGGAGATCCGTTCAAGGACTTCCCCCGGCTGCGGCCGGGTGACGCGGTCGTCCTCACCGACGGCACGACCTGGTTCACGTACCGCATCGAGCGCGCCCCGTACCGGACCGTCCCCACCGACGTCGGCGTGGTCGACCCCGTGCCGCGCAAGTCCGGCTTCGACGGTCCGGGCCGCTATCTGACCCTCACCACCTGCGAGCCGGAGTGGGGCAGCAGCCACCGGCTGATCGCCTGGGCGCACCTCGACGCCACCCAGCCTGTGACGGACGGCAAGCCGCCGGCTTTGGCAGGGTGACCCCTCGACGATCCTTCGCCCCGTACTCTGGTCCCCGTACCGATCGGAAGGGGCAGTGAACGTCATGTACGGCTGGATCTGGCGGCATCTGCCGGGCAACGCGTGGGTCCGGGGCGTCATCTCGCTCGCGCTGGTCCTGGGGGTCGTGTACGCCCTCTTCCAGTACGTGTTCCCCTGGGCGGAGCCGCTGCTTCCGTTCAACAATGTGACGGTGGACGGCCAGTGAGCGCGCGGATTCTCGTCGTCGACAACTACGACAGCTTCGTCTTCAACCTCGTCCAGTACCTCTACCAGCTCGGCGCCGAGTGCGAGGTGCTGCGCAACGACGAGGTCGAGCTGAGCCACGCCCAGGACGGCTTCGACGGCGTCCTGCTCTCGCCCGGCCCGGGCGCGCCCGAACAGGCCGGTGTCTGCATCGACATGGTGCGCCACTGCGCCGCGACCGGGGTGCCGGTCTTCGGGGTCTGCCTGGGCATGCAGTCGATGGCCGTGGCGTACGGCGGTGTCGTCGACCGCGCCCCCGAGCTGCTGCACGGCAAGACCTCGCTCGTCACGCACGAGGGCCAGGGCGTCTTCGCGGGCCTGCCGTCGCCGTTCACGGCGACGCGGTACCACTCGCTGGCCGCCGAGCCCGCGGCGCTGCCCGCGGAGCTGGAGGTCACGGCCCGCACGGAGGACGGCATCATCATGGGCCTGCGCCACCGCGAACGGGACGTCGAGGGTGTGCAGTTCCACCCCGAGTCGGTGCTCACGGAGCACGGCCACCTGATGCTCGCCAACTGGCTGGAGCGGTGCGGCGACAAGGGGGCGGTGGGCCGGTCGGCGGGGCTCGCGCCGGTGGTGGGCAAGGCTGTCGCGTGACGGCGGGGTCGCCGTGGTTCCGGGCGACGAACCAGCCGGACGGGGAGCAGGAGTCTGTTCCGCCGCAGGCGGAGGCGATACCGGGGTACGAGCAGCCGGGGTATGAGCAGCCCGGGTACGAGGAGACGGCGGCGTACCCGTACCAGCAGGAGTACGCGTACGAGCCGATACCGGAGCCCGGGCTCTCGGAGGCCGTACCGGTCCCCGAGAGCCCGTACGAGGCGTCTGAGCCCTACGAGGCCCCCTACGAGGCCCCGTACGAGCCTCGGGACGAGACGATGGCCCTGCGGTCCGTGGAGCCGTCCGGGACGGCGGAGACGCCCGTGGCGCCGCTTGCGGGCCCCGGCAGGGCCGAACGCCGGCGGGCCGCCAAGGGCAAGGGGAGAGGCGGCCGCCGTGGAGGCCCGCCGTCCGCGGCGGACGCGGACGCCTCCGGAAGCTCCGTGACCGCCGCCGCGCCGATGTCCCGCGTCGAGGCCCGGCGTGCGGCGCGCGCCGCGAAGGACAGCGTCGGTGTCGTCGCCAGCCGGGTCGTGGGCGAGCTGTTCATCACCTTCGGCGTCGTGATGCTGCTGTTCGTCGCGTACCAGGTGTGGTGGACGAACGTACGGGCCGATCAGCAGGCGAACCAGGCCAAGGGGCAGATCGAGGACGCCTGGTCCAAGGGCCGCGCACCGGGCGCGTTCGAGCCCGGAGAGGGCTTCGCGATCATGTATATCCCCAAGCTGGACGTCGTCGTCCCCGTCGCCGAGGGCATCAGCAAGCCCAAGGTCCTGGACCGGGGCATGGTGGGCCACTACAGCGAGGGCAGCCTGAAGACGGCGATGCCCGGCGACAAGCAGGGCAACTTCGCGGTGGCCGGACACCGCAACACGCACGGCGAACCGTTCCGGTACATCAACCAGTTGACGCCCGGGGACCCGATCGTCGTCGAGACCCAGGACGCCTACTACACGTACGAGATGGCGAGCATCCTGCCGCAGACGGCGCCGTCGAACGTCTCGGTGATCGATCCGGTGCCGAAGCAGTCCGGCTTCAAGGAGCCCGGGCGCTACATCACACTGACGACCTGTACGCCCGAATTCACCAGTACGTACCGCATGATCGTGTGGGGCAAGATGGTCGAGGAACGCCCGCGCAGCAAGGGGAAACCGGACGCGCTCGTAGGCTGAGTCCCTACGGAACTCACGACCCACACCTCAGGACGGGACGACGCAGTGGCACGTGCGCGCAAATGGATCGCCGGAGTCGTCAGTGTCTTCGGTGAACTCCTCATCACCGCGGGCCTGGTGCTCGGCCTCTTCGTCGTCTACTCGCTGTGGTGGACGAACGTCCTGGCCGACCGGGCCGCCGACAAGGAGGGCGACCAGGTCCGCGACCGCTGGGCGTCCGGCCCCGGCGCCCTGGACACAAAGGACGGCATCGGCTTCCTGCACGTCCCGAAGATGGGCGACGGCGAGATACTCGTCAAGAAGGGCACCGACAGCAAGACGCTGAACAACGGTGTCGCCGGCTACTACCTCGACCCGATCAAGTCGGCCCTCCCGCAGGACAAGCAGGGCAACTTCACGCTCGCGGCGCACCGCGACGGGCACGGTGCGAAGTTCCACAACATCCACAAGTTGAAGAACGGCGACTCGATCGTCTTCGAGTCGAAGGACACCTGGTACGTCTACAAGGTCTACAAGACTCTCCCCGAGACGACGAAGTTCAACGTGGACGTCCTCCAGCCGGTCCCGAAGGAATCGGGCAAGTCGAAGCCGGGCCGCTACATCACGCTGACGACGTGCACACCGATGTACACGTCGGACTTCCGGTACATCGTGTGGGGCGAGCTGGTCCGCACGGAGAAGGTGGACGGGGCGCGGACGCCACCGGCGGAGCTGGGGTGACTGACTGTAACTGAGCTCCTTTAAGGAGCTCAGTCTGAGGTCCTAAAATGACCGAGGCCCGAAGCCGCAACTTCTCCTTGCGACTTCGGGCCTTGTCGTGGCTCGACTACAGGAGGACCGGAAGCGCCACCCCGGCGCTCCACTTCTCCAGGGCCGCGCGGTCCACGACGGTCACCCCGTGCTCGTCGGCGATGGCCCGGGCGTCCGGGCTGAAGGTCGTCGAGGCGACGAAGAGGGCCAGATCGGCCTGGTGCTGGACGAACGAGGCCCCGAGGAACTTCTGCATCTCGGCGCTCCACACGGGCCGGTAGGGCGCGAAGTTCTTGCACTGCACGACGATCCGGCGGCCGTCGGCGGTCTGCCCGGTGATGTCCACACCCCGGTCTCCGGGCCCGCCGTGGACGACGATGTCGGTACAGCCGTCGCGCCGCAGCAGGATGGCGACGTGGTGCTCGAACTCGCGCCAGTTCATGCCGTCGATGGACGCCATGATCCCGGTGTAGGGACGGGGGCCCTGGGGGGGGCGTGGTCGGAGAGTTTGCGCTCGATCCTCTCGACGTCCTGGCGGAGGGAGATGAGTTCTCGCCGGTGCTCACCCGCCGTCTCGATGAGGGCGTTGAACATCGGAACGACGGTCTTGCCGAGGATGTGGGTGATGCGCTCGTCGATCTGGTCAGACAGTGACGCACTGCCACTCTCCGTCGAGTTATCCACAGGCTCCCGCGTGCGTGCCATGTACTCCATGTCGAGGAGGTACCTACGCACCTGACGTGCGACTTCGCTGTCCCGGAGCAGCATGGCGACGTTGAGTACGGTCTGCCGCGAGAACAAGGCGAGCGACGGAGCCTGTGACGGAATGTAACTGAGTTCCTTGAAGGAACTCAGTTCTGTACCTGTCAAAACGCGATAGCCGTTGGCTTCCAACTCGTCTCGATGGTCTGCAATGAGCGAGCGAATCGCGGTGATGCCCACTGCGAAGTACGCCGCGACCATCGCCGTCGTCACATGCATGCCGTCCGGCAGCAGTGACAGCGCCTTGACCCTGTCCAGAACCTCGGTCCGTTCGGCGACGCCCGCGCGCATCGCCCTCGACTCCAGCAACACCACTTCGTTGATCACGTTTCTGCCCCTCCTGGGAGATCGTCGGGGCAAGGCAGGGTCCCCACCCCACCCTGCCAACGAGTCGGGACATATGAAGACACGATCGGATATCGAGAGCTTGTGCCACAGGTCCGCATATGCACGGAGCCCCGGCATCCAGGAGGATGCCGGGGCTCCGTGTGTGGCGCGTCGGTGCGGCTAGTCGAAGAAGCCGCCGCCGCCGTCGTTCCCGCCGTTGTTTCCGCCGCCGCCCGCCGTGTAGACGATGACCGTCTGCCCGGCGGTGACCGGGCTGTTCTCCGCCGGGTTCGTGCCGAGGACCGTCGCGTCGTTCTTGTCCGAGCCCTGCTGCTGCACCACCAGGCCCAGGGCCTCGAGCTGCTGCTTCACTTCCTCGAACTTCTTGCCCGCGAGGCCGGCCGGGATCGTCGTCTGCGTCTGCTGCGGGCCCTTCGAGACCCTCAGCGTGATCTGGACGTCCTTCGGCTGGCTGGTGTTGCCGTTCGGGGTCATCCCGAGGACCGTGCCGGCCGGCTGCTGCGAGTCCTCGTCCTGGCGGCCGACGTTCTCGAAGCCGAGCGTCTTCAGGTCCTGGATGGCCTGGTCGACGTTACGGCCGGTGACGTCCGGGAGCTGCGACTTCTCCTGCTTGGCCACCGTGATCGTGACCTCGGAGTTCTGCTCCGCCTTGGCGCCGCCCTTCGGGCTCTGCTCCAGGACCGTGCCCGGGTCCTCCTGGGACTCCTCCTGCTTGACGACGACCTTGAAGCCCTTGTCCTTGAGCAGCTGCTCCGCGCTGTCCTGGGACTTCTCCAGCACGTCCGGGACCTCGATCTGCGGCGCGCCCTCGGAGACGACCACCGAGATCGTCTCGCCGATGGCCATCTTCGAGGTGTTGTCCGCCGCGGGCGTCTGCTTGCAGATTTTGCCCTTCGGCTGGTCGCACCGCTCGGAGCCCGACTGGGCGACCTTCACCTGGGCGTTCGTCGCGATGCCTTCGGCCTCCTGGAGGGTGTGACCCACCATGGAGGGGATCGTCACCTCCTGCGGAGTCTCCTCTGTGTTGAAGATCGAGCGGCCGATGAGGATCGCGCCGACCAGCACCAGGATGCCCGCGAGGGCCAGCAGGATCGTCGAGGTGTTCGACTTCTTCTGGCGGCGGCGGTCCGGGCGGTCGTCGTAGCCGTAGCCGCCGTCGTCCGGGTTGATCGGCGGGAGCATGGAGGTCTGGCCGGCCGGGTCGGTCTGGCGCAGGGCGGTTGTCGGCTGGTCGTCCGGGGCGTAGCCGCCGTAGCCGTTGCCGTAACCGCCGCCGTACGCCGCCGCGCCCATCGCGGCCGCTGCCGCGACGGGCTGGCCGTCGAGGCAGGCCTCGATGTCGGCGCGCATCTCGTCGGCGGACTGGTAGCGGTAGTCGGGGTCCTTGACCAGTGCCTTCAGGACGATGGCGTCCATCGAGGGCGTGATCTCGGGGTCGAAGTTGCTGGGCGCCTGGGGTTCTTCCCGTACGTGCTGGTACGCGACCGCGACCGGGGAGTCGCCGATGAACGGCGGCCGGACGGTCAGCAGCTCGTAGAGCAGGCAGCCGGTGGAGTACAGGTCGGAGCGGGCGTCGACCTGCTCGCCCTTGGCCTGCTCCGGGGAGAGGTACTGGGCGGTGCCGATGACCGCGGCGGTCTGTGTCATGGTCATGCCCGCGTCGCCCATGGCGCGCGCGATGCCGAAGTCCATGACCTTGACCTGGCCGGTGCGCGTCAGCATGACGTTCGCCGGCTTGATGTCGCGGTGCACGATGCCGGCCCGGTGCGAGTACTCCAGCGCCTGGAGGATGCCGACCGTCATCTCGAGCGTGCGCTCGGGCAGCAGCTTGCGCCCGGAGTGCAGCAGCTCGCGAAGGGTCGAGCCGTCGACGTACTCCATCACGATGTACGGGATGGAGACCCCGGAGCCTCCGCCGGAGCCGTTGTCGTACACCATGTCTTCGCCGGTGTCGTAGACAGCGACGATCGCCGGGTGGTTGAGCGAGGCGGCCGACTGGGCCTCACGGCGGAACCGGGCCTGGAAGGACGGGTCGCGGGCGAGGTCGGCCCGCAGCGTCTTCACGGCGACGGTGCGGCCGAGCCGGGTGTCGTGGGCGAGGTAGACCTCTGCCATGCCACCACGGCCGAGCACCGAGCCCAGCTCGTACCGGCCGCCGAGGCGACGCGGCTCTTCCATAACTGATCCAGCCCTCTCCGTCTGTCCCGACCGCACCCGTGTGTGGTCCGGCGGTGTGCTGTTCGCGCAAAGGCTACCGGCCACGGGAGGGCGATCCGCCCGTGACCGCCACCTGATACCTGACCGGTACCTGGCCGGTGCCAGGCCGCAAGGTCAGCTCTTGCTCTTCACTACCGCCTTCATCACGGCCTTGGCGATCGGGGCGGCGAGGCCGCCACCGGAGATGTCCTCGCGGCTCGTTCCTTCGGAGTCCTCGACGATGACGGCGACGGCGACCGGGGAGCCCTGGTCGGTCTTGGCGTAGGAGATGAACCAGGCGTAGGGACGCTTGGCGTTCTTCTCGCCGTGCTGGGCGGTACCCGTTTTGCCGCCGACCTTCACGCCGTCCATGTTCAGGTCGGCCTTGCGGCCGGTGCCGTTCTCGACGACGTTCTCCATCATCTGCTGGAGCTTCTGCGCGTTCTCCTGGGAGACCGGGCGGCTCATCTCCTCGGGCTCGTTCTGCTTGATCACGTCGACGTTCGGGGACTCGAGTTTGTCGATCATGTACGGCTTCATCAGCTTGCCGTCGTTGGCGATCGCGGCCGTGACCATGGCCATCTGGAGCGGCGTGGTCGCGGTGTTGAACTGGCCGATGGAGGAGAGCGCGTTTCCGCCGCGGTCGGCCTTCTTGTCGTAGACGGAGGCGGCGGAGCGGACCGGGGTGAACTGCTCGGCGTTGAAACCGAACTTCTCGGCCGTCTCGACCATCTTGTCCCGGCCGACGTCGTCGCCGAGCTTGGCGAAGACGGAGTTGCAGGAGACTTCCAGCGCCTTCTTCAGGCTGACGTTCTCACACCCGCCCTGCTGGTTGATCATGTTCTGACTGGAGAGCGGGATCTTGTACGGCTCCGGCGTGTCCGTCGGCGCGTTGATGTCGGTGACCTTGCCGTTCTCCAGCGCGGCGGCCGCCGTGACGACCTTGAAGACGGAGCCGGGCGGGTAGATCTCGCGCAGCGCGCGGTTGAGCTTCGGCTTGCTCTTGTCCTTCTCCAGGCCGACCCAGGCATTCTCGTCCTTGGCCGAGTAGCCGGCGAAGGTCGAGGGGTCGTACGAGGGGGTGGAGGCGAGCGCGAGGATCTTGCCCGTCCCCGGCTCGATGGCGACGACCGCGCCCGTCTTCTTGCCGAGGCCCTCGAAGGCGGCCTTCTGGGCGGCGCCGTTCAGCGTCGTGACGACGTTGCCGCCCTTCTTCTTCTCTCCCGTGAACATCGACAGGGTGCGGTCGAAGAAGAGCCGGTCGTCGTTGCCGGTGAGGACGCCGTCCTCGATCTTCTCGATCTGGTTGGCGTCGTACGCCTGCGAGGCGTACCCGGTCACCGGCGCCCACATCGGGCCGTCGGTGTACGTGCGCTTGAAGCGGTAGTACGGGTCCTGGGAGTCGACCGAGCGCGTGATCGGCTTGCCGTCCACGATGATGTTGCCGCGCTCGTTGGCGTACCGCTCGATCTGCACCCGCTTGTTGCGCGGGTGCGCGTTCAGCTCGTCGGCGCGGACGTACTGCAGCCAGTTGTCCCGGATCAGCAGGGCGAGGACCAGCAGGCCGCAGAAGATCGCGACCCGGCGCAGGGGCTTGTTCACGGACGGACCACCTGGGTCATCTCGGCGTCGGGGGACGGTGCGGGGGCGGGTGCCGGGCGGCGGGCGGTGTCACTGATCCGGATCAGGATGCCGATCAGGGCCCAGTTGGCGATCACGGACGAACCGCCGTACGCGAGGAACGGCATCGTCATACCGGTCAGCGGGATGAGCCCCATCACACCGCCGGCGACGACGAAAATCTGCAGCGCGAACGCGCCCGAGAGGCCCATGGCGAGCAGCTTGCCGAACGGGTCCCGGGCGGCGAGGGAGGTGCGGACACCGCGCTCGATGATCAGGCCGTACAGCAGCAGGAAGGCCATGACGCCGGTCAGACCCAGCTCCTCGCCGACGGTGGCGAAGATGAAGTCGGAGTTGGCGGCGAAGCCGATCAGGTCGGAGTTGCCCTGGCCGAGGCCGGTACCGAGGATTCCGCCGGAGCCGAAGGACATCAGCACCTGGGACATCTGGTCGCAGGCGGGGACTTCGGTGGCGCAGGCGAAGGGGTCGGCCCAGGCATCGACACGGGCCTGGACGTGGCCGGCGAAGGAGGCGACACCGACAGCGCCGGCGACGGACATCAGCAGACCCATGACGATCCAGCTGGTCCGCTCCGTCGCCACGTACAGCATGATCACGAACATGCCGAAGAACAGCAGCGACGTGCCGAGGTCGTTCTCGAAGATCAGGATGAGGAGGCTGACGGCCCAGATCGTCAGGATCGGGCCGAGGTCACGGCCGCGGGGCAGGTAGAGGCCCATGAAGCGGCGGCTGGCCAGGGCCAGTGCGTCGCGTTTCACCATGAGGTAGCCGGAGAAGAAGACCGCCAGGACGATCTTGGCGAACTCACCGGGCTGGATGGAGAAGCCGCCGACGCGGATCCAGATCTTGGCGCCGAAGACGTCCGCGCCGAGGCCCGGGACCAGCGGCAGCAGCAGGAGGACGAGCGCCGCGACCATCGAGATGTACGTGTAGCGCTGCAGGACCCGGTGGTCCTTCAGGAGCAGCAGCACGCCGACGAACATCGCGATGGCGATCGCCGAGTACAGCATCTGGTTCGGGGCGTCGGGGCTGAAGGTCTTGTACCGGGCGATGATGCGCGGCGACTGGTCCAGGCGCCAGATCAGCACCAGACCCATCCCGTTCAGCAGCGTCGCCAGCGGCAGCAGCAGCGGGTCGGCGTACGGCGCGAACTTGCGTACGACGAGGTGCGCGACGGCGGCGAGCAGGCCGAGGCCGAGGCCGTAGCCGAGCATGCCGGAGGGCACCTCGCCGTCGATCGCCAGGCCGACGTTGAGGTACGCGAAGACCGGGATGACGACGGCGAACCCGAGCAGTGCCAGCTCGGTGTTGCGGCGGCTCGGCGCCTCGATCGCGCCGATGGTGGTCGTGTTGGTGACAACGCTCATGGTGGTGAAAGGCCCCCTACGGGTGCTTACTGCTTGCCGCAGTTCGAGGCCAGCTTCTGCTCGTCCTCCGTGAGGGTGGGGCCCGGGGAGGGAGCGGCTGTGGTGGGCTTGGAGTCGGTCGGGGTCGATCCGTCGGCGGGCGGCTTGCTCGCCTGGTCGGCAGCCTTCTCGGCGGCCTCGCGGCGCTGCTCGGTCTTCTTGCAGGCCGAGGCCTGCGCGGCGAGCTCCGCGACCTTCGTCTCGGCCTTGCCGAGGCTGCCGCCGGCGATGGTCTCCTCGACCTGCTTCCGCTGGTATTCCGGAAGGTACTTGAGTTCGATCGCCGGGTAGTCGTTCTCCACGTCGGAGAGCGAGACCCACGCCAGGTCCTGGCTGATGCCCCGGTAGAGCGCGACGTGCTGGTCCTTGGCGCCGACGTAGTACTGCGTCTGCGTCCAGCGGTAGCCGCCGTACAGACCGCCGCCGACCACGCCGACCGCCAGGGCCAGGAAGAAGATCCGCTTCAGCCACTTCAGGCCGGTGCGGGGCTTCTCGAACTTCTCGTACTTGTCGAAGTCCTCGTCCGTGTACTGCCCGAACGAGCCCTGCTGCGGCATCCCGCCGTAGCCGTGGTCGTCGCCGCTGCCGGGCGGGCCGAAGCCCTGCGGCTGCTGCCCGCCGGAGGGCTGCTGGTGCGGTCCGGTGCGGCCGAGCCCGGAGGCCCGGCCGGCCGGCGTCTGCATCGCCCCGCCGTCGGACTGCTGCACCTGGTTCTCGGCGACCGCCCCGACGATGACGGGGGTGTCGCTGAGCTGCCCGGCGAGGGTGTCCCCGCCGTCGACGTCGAGGACGTCGGCGACGATCACCGTGATGTTGTCCGGGCCGCCGCCGCGCAGCGCGAGCTGGATCAGCTCCTGCACGGTCTCCTGCGGGCCCTGGTAGCTGGCGAGGGTGTCCTCCATCGTCTGGTGGGAGACGACTCCGGACAGCCCGTCGGAACAGATCAGATAGCGGTCGCCGGCCCGGACCTCACGGATCGACAGATCCGGCTCGACGTGGTCGCCGCTGCCGAGCGCGCGCATCAGGAGCGAGCGCTGCGGGTGGGTCGTGGCCTCTTCCTCGGTGATCCGGCCCTCGTCGACGAGCCGCTGCACCCAGGTGTGGTCCTGCGTGATCTGCGTCAGCACCCCGTCGCGCAGCAGGTACGCGCGGGAGTCGCCGACATGCACGAGACCGAGCCGCTGGCCCGTCCACAGCAGGGCGGTGAGCGTGGTGCCCATGCCCTCCAGCTGGGGGTCCTCCTCGACCATCAGCCGCAGCTGGTCGTTGGCGCGCTGCACCGCGGCACCGAGCGAGGTGAGGATGTCCGAGCTGGGCACGTCGTCGTCGAGGGTGACGAGGGTGGAGATCACCTCGGAGGAGGCGACCTCACCGGCGGCCTGGCCGCCCATGCCGTCGGCGATGGCGAGCAGCCGCGGGCCGGCGTAGCCGGAGTCCTCGTTGCCCTCGCGGATCATGCCCTTGTGCGACCCGGCGGCGAAGCGCAGTGACAGGCTCATGCGCACCTGCCCTGTCGACGCCGCCTCGGGGTACAGCCGGTCTCGAGCCACACTGCCCACCCTCCGGTCGGGAGCCCGTGCCGGTACGCGGCACGGTCCTGACGGTCCGCCGCGCGGTCCGTCGTGGGGACCGCCTCGGCCCGCTCGCTCCGCTCGCACTCATACATGACGTAGCACTACTTCCGCAGCTCGATGACGGTCTTGCCGATGCGGATCGGCGCGCCCAGCGGAATCGGTGTGGCGGTGGTGAGTCGGGTCCGGTCGAGATACGTGCCGTTGGTGGACCCGAGATCCTCGACGATCCACTGGCCGTCCCGGTCCGGGTAGATCCTTGCGTGCCTGCTGGACGCGTAGTCGTCGTCCAGCACGATCGTCGAGTCGTGGGCGCGGCCCAGCGTGACGGTCTGCCCCTGCAGGGCGACCGTCGTGCCGGTCAGCGTCCCCTCGGAGACGACGAGCTTCGTCGGGGCGCCGCGGCGCTGACGGCCGCCGCCCCCGCTCTGCTGTCCACGCTGCTGCGGCGGCGAGGCCGCCTGGCGTGCGTTCTGCTGCGGCCGGGCGTCCTGGCGGCGCGAACCGCGCTGCGTGACACGCGTGCCGAACAGGTCGCTGCGAATGACCTGGACGGCCACGATCACGAACAGCCACAGAACGGCCAGGAAACCCAACCGCATGACCGTCAGGGTCAGCTCTGACATTGCCCCCGCTTCACCCTTCGGCTTGCCGGTAAACGATGGTGGTACTACCCACGACGATCCGCGAGCCGTCGCGGAGCGTAGCGCGGGTGGTGTGCTGCCCGTCCACCACGATGCCGTTGGTGGATCCGAGATCCTGGATCGTCGAGGGCGTTCCGGTCCGGATCTCGCAGTGCCGGCGGGAGACGCCGGGATCGTCGATCCTCACGTCCGCGTCGGTGCTGCGGCCAAGGACCAGGGTCGGGCGGGAGATCTGATGGCGGGTGCCGTTGATCTCGATCCACCGGCGCACCTGGGCGCCGGAGGCAGGCATGGGGCCGGGGCCGCCGGCCGTGGGACGGCCGGCGGCGGGCGCCTGGCCGGGTGCGTGGCCGGGCTGGCCCGGGGCCTGGCCGGGGCGCTGCGCGCCGCCGGCGCCCGGCGGCGGGGCCGCGGGCATCGGGGGGGCGCCGACCGGAGGGTAGCCGTAGCCGCCCGGCGCGTGACCCTGCTGAGGGCCGGCGGCGGAGGACTGCTGCTGTGACGAACTCGATGCCAGGGTGCGGCTGCGCACCCGGTACAGACCGGTGTCGAGGTCGTCGGCCTTCTCCAGGTGGACCTTGATCGGGCCCATGAAGGTGTACCGCTGCTGCTTCGCGTAGTCCCGGACCAGGCCGGCGAGCTCGTCGCCGAGCTGACCCGAGTACGGGCTGAGGCGCTCGAAGTCCGGCGTGCTCAGATCGACGATGAAGTCGTTGGGGACGACGGTCCGCTCGCGGTTCCAGATCGTCGCGTTGTTGTCGCACTCGCGCTGGAGAGCGCCCGCGATCTCGACGGGCTGGACCTCGGACTTGAAGACCTTGGCGAAGGTGCCGTTGACCAGACCTTCGAGCCGCTGTTCGAAACGCTTCAGGACTCCCATGGGGCACCTCCTCCGTCGTTGTCGTCCTGGTACTGCTTACTGATCGTATCCACGCGTCGGGAAATCGGCTGGTTCCCCTTCTCTGCCCTGTGGACGAGTGTCACCTCTCACAGGCCTTCCCCACGGATCGTAGAGGCGGACTCTGGACAGTGTCCCGCACCCGGGGAGCGAGCAGGAGGAGTGGGGCGCGACGGCGGGGGTGGTCCGTCCTGTTCCTCCCGTTACCCGTGGGGTCGTTCGTCTCCATTTCTCCGTCTCTTCGCCTCTGCCGGCGTCTCTTCCGCCGGCTCCGCCGACGTCTCCTCCGGCGTCCCTCCTTCTGTCCTTGTGGTCTCCGTCTCCACCTCTGTTCCTGTCCCTTCCTGTCCCTGTTCGCTCGGGGCGGGGGCCAAACAACGGATGTGAATCCACGGTCTGCGACGTGCTAATCTTCAGATGTCGCCAGGCGCTCACACCGAAAGGTGAGGGAGCCCGGGGCACACCCAATGCGCGGGTGGCGGAATAGGCAGACGCGCTGGATTCAGGTTCCAGTGCCCGCAAGGGCGTGGGGGTTCAACTCCCCCCTCGCGCACCAGACGGAAGCCCCGTAGGTCATCGACCTACGGGGCTTCCGCGTTGTCGACCAGATGTGAGACTCGCGACGTTCGTCGTGGTGGGGTGCGACTAAAGAGAGCGGCGGGTGGGGCGGGCCGCTGCCTAGGGTGCGGGCGTGGACGCGACTTCGAAGATCAGGGCCGGGATCGGCGCGGGGTGGGACTGGTTCGCGGTGCCCTCGATGTGGTCGCGGCGCAGGACCGCCGGCGAGCTGGTGCTCGCCGTCGTGCTGGGACTGCTCGCCGCCGGCACCGAGGAACTGCTCGGCGGCGAGGGGTGGCGGCTCGCGGCCGTCGCCTCGGCGGCCGCCGTGCTCTCGCTGCTGCGCCGGCGGCTGCCCGTGGCTGTGCTCATCGTCACGGGAGGCCTCGCACCCGTCGTGCCGGGCTTCATCGTGCTGTTGATCCTCGTCGGCTGGTCGTCGGGGCGGTACATCGCCGGGGCCGGGCGGGCGCTCATCGCCTACACCGCCGCGTACGTACTGAACACCGCGGCGAGCCTGGTCGAGACGTGGGACCTGCACCGGATGCTGACCGTCGTCTTCATGTCCACGCTCTACTTCCTGGCGACGACCCTCGCCCCCGGCCTCGCCAACCGGTACTGGACACAGCGCAGGACCCTGCTGCACGCCCTGCAGGAGGGCAACGCCCAGCTGCTGCGTGAACGCGCGATGGTGGTCCGGCAGGCGCGGCTCATGGAGCGGCAGCGGATCGCCCAGGACATGCACGACAGCCTCGGGCACCAGCTCGCCCTCATGGCGGTCCACACCGGCGCCCTGGAGGTCGACCGCGAGCTGACCGACCGCCAGCGGGAGGCGGTGGGCGTGCTCCGCAACGCCTCGGTGACCGCGATGCACGAGCTGCGGGAGGTCGTCGGCATCCTGCGTGACGGCAGCGGGGTGGGGACGGAGACCGCGGCCCTGCCGGCGGGGGCCGGCGACGCCTCGGGGCGGGCGGCGCGGGGGGCCGCCGGTATCGAGGGGCTCGTCGAGGCGGCGCGCGCCGCCGGGAACCGGGTGGAGCTGCGGCGGCGCGGGGAGCACCGGCCGCTGCCGCCGGCCGCCGACCACGCCGCGTACCGGATCGTGCAGGAGGCGCTGACGAACGCCTACAAGCACGCGCCGGGTGCGCCCATCGGCGTGGAGGTGCGGTACGAGCCGGACTCCCTGGTCGTGGAGATCGTCAACGCGGCGGCCGGGGAGTCGCCGGGAGACGTGGTGAGCGGGGGGCAGGGGCTGACCGGGCTGCACGAGCGGGCCCGGCTCGTCGGCGGCATCGTCCACGCGGGGCCGGTGGACGGCGGCGGGTTCCGGGTCGCCGGGATGCTGCCGTACGGGGTGGTGGAAGCAGCGCCTTTGGTCGATGCCGCGGACGACTTCCGGCAGCAGTCGCCGAAGTTCCCGGTGGGCCACCGTGGGGCGGTCCCGGTCGGGCAGGCCGACTGGACGTTCATGGAACGGGAGCTGGCGATGGCGATGCGCGGGGACAGGGTCACGGGCGGCGGGGTCGCGCTGGGATGCGGGATCGCGTTCGCGGCAGTGGTGCTGCTCCTGGTGGCGGGGGGCTTCGGCCTCTACTTCCTGGTCGGTGCCATGGAGAAGGGCATGATCGAGCCGGCCGAGTACGACGCGATATCGGTCGGATCGGCCGAGCAGGAGGTCCGCGACCAGCTGCCGTCCGGCGACACCATCACCACCACGGGACTGCACGGCAAGGGGCCGGCGGAGCCCGAGGGGGCGAAGTGCCTGGTGCTGATGTCCTCCGAGATGGGGGAGGGCCTGGAGACGGAGCCCGTTTTCCGGTTCTGCTTCAAGGACGGCAAGCTGGTCGAGAAGAAGTCGTACGAGGTCACGCGCTAGCGCTGACCCGCCCGAACCGGTAGCCGTGGGGGAGTAGCTGTGGCAGGGCAGCGCATCAGGGTCGTGATCGCCGATGACGAGCCGCTGATCAGGGCCGGGATCCGGATGATCCTCACCTCGGACGAGGACATCCAGGTCGTCGCGGAGGCGGCGAACGGCCGGGAGGCGATCGAGCGGGTGCGGGCGCACGCCGCCGACGTGGTGCTGCTCGACATCCAGATGCCGGTGCTCGACGGGCTGTCCGCGCTGCCGGAACTGCGTCGGGCGGCGCCCTCGACGCGGGTGATCGTGCTGACGACGTTCGGCGAGCGGGAGAACGTGCTGCGGGCCCTGGAGCACGGGGGCGCCGGATTCCTGCTGAAGGACACGGCGCCCGCCGAGCTGATCCGCGCGGTGCGGGCAGCGGCGGCGGGTGACGCGTATCTCTCGCCCGCAGCCACCCGTCACGTGGTGGAGCAGCTGGCCTCGGGCCGTGAGGTCGCGCGAGCCGAGCAGGCCAGGGGGCGGGTGGCGGCGCTCAGCGAGAAGGAGCGCGAGGTGCTCGCCCTGCTCGGCGAGGGGCTTTCCAACGCGGACGCCGGACGGCGCCTGCACATGAGCGAGGCCACCGTGAAGACGTACGTCAGTCGGATCCTGGCGAAGCTGGGGTGCGAGAACCGGGTGCAGGCGGCGCTGCTGGCGCGCGACGCCGGACTCTAGGCCTGCCCGGGCGGGATGGCGGCCCGGGGGCCTTGCGGTCCGCGGCCTGCGGCGCTAGGCCTGCTCTGTCGGGGCGGGCGGCGGGGAGTCCGGGAAGCCTGCCGTGCCGGCGGCGTTGTAGCGGAGCAGGTAGGCGGCGAACCGGGCGAGGTCGTCGGCCGACCAGTCCTTGAGGCGCTCCTGGTAGGCGGCGCGACGGCTCGCCTGGGTGGCGGCGAGGACGCGGGTGCCCGCGTCCGTGGGGTGCAGGACCTGGACCCGGTGGTCCTCCGGATCGGGCCTGCGCTCGACCAGGCCGAGCTTCTCCAGGCCGCCGATCTGCCGGCTGACCGTCGACTTGTCCAGCAGGTAGTGGGCGGCGAGGTCGGTGGCCCGGCACCCGTGCTGGTCGTCGATATGAGCGAGCAGTGTGTACGACACGAGCGGCAGATCGGGGTGGAGCCGGGCCGCCGCGGCGCGGGCGCGGCGGGCGAAGGCCGTCAGCTCCCGCTGGATGGTGTCGACGGAGACTTCGCGCGGGCCGTCGCCGTCGGTCATGGTGCGCTCCCTCGGGTGACCGGTGGTGTGGGGTGTGGTCCCGGTTGGCTCACCACCAGTTCAGTTGTAGAGTACAACGGTTCTTTAGTTGTAAAAGCCAACCATGGAGGCTCTGCTGTGTCTGCCGTGTCCGCACAGGCAACCGGAACGGCGTCGGCGGGTGCGCTGCGGCACGTGCTCGGGCATCTGCTCACCCCCCTGCTGATGTGCGTCGGCATGGGACTCGCCTACCTCGGCGCCTTCCACGCCCCCCACCCCCACGACCTGCGCGTCGACGTCGTCGGCTCCGGACCCACCACCCAGGTCCTCGCCCAGACCCTCCACGACAAGGGCGCCGGCGCCCTCGACGTCCGCACCGTCCCCGACCGGGAGACGGCCGTCGCCGCGCTGCGCGAGCAGCACTCCTTCGGCGCCTACATCCCCGGCACCCACCCCGAACTGCTCGTCGCCACCGCCTCCTCCGACACCAGCGCCATGGCCGTCGAGAAGGTCTTCACCAAGGTCGCGGCCGGACAGGACGCGCCCCTCAAGGTCACCGACGTCGCCCCCGTCTCGGACGGCGACCCCACCGGGCAGGGCGTCTTCTTCCTCCTGGTCGCGCTCAGCATCGGCTCGTACGCGTCCGTCGCCGTCATCGGCGGCGCCGGCGCCGTTCTGCCCCTGCGCGTCCGCGCCCTGCTCGCCGCCGGAATGTCCCTCGTCGTCAGCCTCGTCGGCACCGTCTTCGCCGGGCCGATGTTCCACCTCGTCGACCACGGACTCGGCGGAGTCTGGGCGATGTCCTGGCTCTACTCGGCCGGCATCCTGCTCATCGGCGTCGGACTCCACACCTTCCTGCGCCGCTGGACCACCCTCGGCGTGATGGTCCTGTTCGTCATGCTCAACTTCACCAGCTCCGGCGGGATCTACCGTCCCGAACTGCAGCCCGGCCTCTTCGGCGCCCTGCACGCGTTCTGGAACGGCGCCGGCTTCGTCGAGGGAGTCCGCAGCCACGTCTACTTCGACGGCCACGCGCTCGGCAGACACCTCCTGGTCCTCGCCCTGTGGTTCCTCGCCGGAACTGCCGTCATGGTGTGCGCGAGCCTTGCCGAGGCGCGCCGTCACCCGACCGCCGCCGTACCGGCCGAGCCGACGGCATCGAAGCCGGAGGCCGAGGCTGCGGCTGAGCAGGAACTCGAGCAGGAAACGGAAGAGGCCGTCGGGGTCTGAACGTTGTCCACAGGCCGTTGTCCACAGGGGAAGACGGGCCGCCGAACCCGGCGTACCGTCATCCCAGTTGATGTTGGACGGGACAGAACAGCACGAATCGGGGGAGGACGTCCCATGGGCGAGGTCCGAGCAGCGGTACCGGGACAGCGAGACACGGAGAGCGGGCGCGTTCCACACGTGCCCGGATTCGCCCGGCGAGCCGCCGCGGGAGTCACCGACTCCCCGAAGGAACAAGGCAAGTCCCTGCGGACGCGCGTCCCGCGCGCCGCCCACGACACCCTCGTCCCCGCAGCCGACCGGCCCGACGCCGTCCGCGCTGTCGAGGAGTCCAGCCGCGACCGCGTTCCGGAACTGGCACCCATCCGCGTCGGACGCATGGCAGCGAGCCCCTTCGCGTTCCTGCGCGGCTCCGCCGGGCTCATGGCCCACGACCTGACCGGCTCCCCCGTCACCGGCGTCGCCGCCCAGATATGCGGCGACGCGCACGCCGCCAACTTCGGCCTCTACGGAGACGCCCGCGGCCGGCTCGTCATCGACCTCAACGACTTCGACGAGACCGTCGTCGGCCCCTGGGAATGGGACCTCAAGCGACTCGTCACCTCCCTGGTGCTCGCCGGCCGGGAAGTGGGCGCGAGCGAGGACACCTGCCGCGCCGCCGCGTTCGACACCGTCGGCGCCTACCGGCGGACCATGCGCCTGCTGGCCAAGCTCCCCGCACTCGACGCCTGGAACGCGATAGCCGACGAGGAGCTCGTCTCCCACACCGACGCCCGCGACCTGATCGGCACCCTCGAACGGGTCTCCGCCAAGGCACGGAACAACACCAGCGCACGCTTCGCCGCCAAATCGACCGAGTCCGTCACCGACGCCGACGGAGGAGGCCGACGGTTCGTGGCCGCGCCGCCCGTCCTGCGGCGCGTACCGGACGAGGAGGCGGCCGCCGTCGCCGCGGCCCTCGGCCGCTACCTGGACACCGTCTCGGAGGACCGGCTGCCGCTGCTCGCGCGGTACGCCGTCCACGACGTCGCCTTCCGCGTCGTCGGCACCGGCAGCGTCGGCACCCGCTCGTACGTGGTGCTGCTGCTCGACCACCGGGGCGAGCCGCTCGTCCTCCAGGTGAAGGAGGCACGGCCCACCGCGCTGCTCCCCCACCTTCCGGCCGTCGGCTTCACCGTCCCGGACGCGGGGCACGAGGGGCGGCGCGTGGTGCTCGGGCAGAAGCGGATGCAGGTCGTCAGCGACATCCTGCTCGGCTGGACCACCGTGCAGGGACGACCGTTCCAGGTGCGCCAGTTCCGCAACCGCAAGGGCAGCGTCGACCCGGCCGCGCTCACCCCCGACCAGGTCGACGACTACGGCCGCATGACCGGCGCCCTGCTGGCCCGCGCCCACGCCCACAGCGCCGACCCGCGCCTGATAGCGGGCTACTGCGGCAAGAGCGAGGAGCTCGATGAGGCCGTCGCGTCCTTCGCCGTCGCCTACGCCGACGTCACCACGGCAGACCACGCCGACCTGGTGACGGCGGTACGCAACGGCCGGATAGCGGCCGAGCTCGGAGTGTGACGGCCCAGACCTGCCCGCACACGGGGCAGCCACGGGCCACGGGGAGACCGGGGGACGGGGGCGGGGGGAGGGAGGGGGGAGGGCCCCCCGGGGGATCGTAGGCTGGTGGGGTGACGGACCGGAGCGAGGACGTGGGCGTGGACCAGGACGTGGACCCGGGCGCGGGCACGGGAACCAGCGCGGGCGCCGGCGACGGCACCGACAGCAGCGCGGGCACGAGTGCCGCCGTGGGCGCTGACGCCCCTGCCACGGGCGCGGGCGCCGGCGACGCTGCGAGCGCGGGCGCCGACGACGGCACTGGTGCCGGCGTGGGCGCCGGGAACGCGGCGAGTGCCGGGGAGGGTGCTGGTGGTGGGGCGGAGCGGCCTGAGGCTCGGTTGGAGCGGGCCGTGCGGGTGGCCGAGCAGGCGCTGATCGAGTTCGAGATCGCGGTGGAGACCTTCCGCGTCGAGGTCGACAATTTCTCCCGGCTGCACCACCAGAAGCTCGGGCCGATGTACGCGCGGCTCGACGAGCTGGACGCGCTGATCGCCGAGGCGCGCGCGGCCCGGACCGGGGATCCGGAGGATCTGCGGCGGGCGCAGGAGGCGCGGGCCGTCGTGATGCCGATGCCCGGCGTCGAGGAGCTCTTCCACGACTGGATCGACTCCGACGGGCTCTCCCCCGAGGCCGCGGCCATGCTGACCGAGCAGCCCGTGCAGCCGCCCAAGCGGGTCCGGCCCGGCGAGGAGGCCCGGAAGCTGTACCGGGAGCTGGCCCGGCAGGCTCACCCGGACCTGGCGCGTGAAGAGGACGAGCGCAAGCGCCGCGAGGAGTTCATCACCCGCGTGAACGCGGCCTATGCCCGTGGTGACGTCGCGCTGCTGCGCGAGCTGTCCGCCGAGTGGGCGGCCGGCCCGGTGCCCGAGCCGGAGCGGCTCAGCGAGAGCGAGGAGCTGTACGCGCGGCTGGAGTGGCTCTCGCAGCGCAAGGAGCTGCTGACCCTGGTCGCGCGGGAGCTGGAGGAGAGTGCGATCGGGGCGATGCTGCGGATGGCGCCCGACGACCCCGACCAGCTTCTGGAGGAGATCGCCGAGCAGCTGCTCGCGCAGGTCTCCGAGCGGGAGTCCGAGCTGGCCGCGTTGGCACGGCCGGTGCAGGAGCAGTAGGTGCAGTAGGTTTCTTAGGGCTCGATCCTCGAGCCGTTCGTACGAGAGAAGGCCTGTCCCATGAACTTCGCCCCGCTCCCCTCGGTGGACGTGGCTTCCGTGCCGGCCGACGCCCTGGTGCTGGACGTCCGCGAGGACGACGAGTGGACGGCCGGTCACGCCGAGGGTGCGCTGCACGTGCCGATGAGCGGCTTCGTGGCGCGCTTCGGTGAGGTGACCGAGGCCGTGGCCGACGGGCGTCGGGCGTATGTGATGTGCCGGGTCGGTGGCCGGTCTGCGCAGGTCACGCAGTATCTGGTGCAGCAGGGGATCGACGCGGTGAACGTCGACGGCGGCATGATCGCCTGGGACGCGGCCGGACGGCCTGTGGTGTCGGAGTCCGGCACCCCGGGTTTTGTGGCCTGATCCCTTACTGACCCCGGGGCGCGGTCCTGGCTCTGATCAGCCGAGCGGGTGGGCGGCCAGGAGGTCGCCCAGGGCTTCTTCGTGGGCCGCGGCGGGGCCGAGGGCGAGTTCGATCTGTTTGGCCCAGGCGTGGTAGCGGTGCAGCGGGTAGTCGGTGTCTGCGCCGAAGCCGCCGTGCAGGTGCTGGGCCGTCTGCACCACGCGCCGTACGCCTTCCGAGGCCCAGATCTTGGCGACGGCGATGTCGGCGGCGGGCGGCAGCGGGCCGCCCGCTCCGGTGCTGATGCGCCAGGCGGCCTGCCAGAGGGTGACTTCCATGGCGCGCAGGTCGATGTAGCGGTCGGCGGCCTGGACGGCGACGGCCTGGAAGGTGGCCACGGGGTGGCCGAACTGTTCGCGTTTGCCGGTGTATTGGCTCGTCATGGTGAGGACGTTCTCGGCCAGGCCGAGGGCCAGGGCGCAGGTGCCGGTGGCGAGGACGCCGCGGAGCCAGTCCCAGGCGCCGTCGGTGTCGATGACGTCGGCGCTGTCGAGCCGTACGGATTCCAGGTGGAGTTCGGCGAGGAGTTCGCCGCTGGTGGAGAACTGTGCGGCCAGGGTGAGGCCGGGGTGGGTGCGCGGGAGCAGGGCGAGGACGGCCTGTCCTTCGGCGGTGTGGGCGGGGACGGCGATCCGGTCGGCGCCGTGGGCCCAGGGGACGGCGCTCTGGAGGCCGTCGAGGACCCAGTCGGTGCCGTCGCGGTGGGCGGTGACGGCGAGTTCGGCGGGGTCGTGGCCCGTGCGGCCGTTGGCGGCGGCGGTGAGGACGAGTTCGCCGCGGCCGACGCGGGGGAGGAGTTCCGCGGCGGTGCGCGGGTCGGCGTACCGTTCGACGGTCATGGCGACCGCGCTGGTCTCCAGGAGGGGGACGCGGGCGAGGACGCGGGCGGATTCGCGCAGGACGAGGCAGAGGGCGATGGTGTCGAGGCCGGCGCCGCCGTGTTCGGGTGCGAGGACGAGGCCGAGCAGGTCGGCGGTGGCGAGGCGGGACCAGAGCGGGCGGTCGAAGTCGTCGGCGACGGCTCCGGGGGTGAGCGCGGGGCTCGGTACGGAGTCGGGTGCGACGCCGGAGAAGACCGCCTTGGCCGCCTCGACGGCCGCCTGCTGTTCCTCGGTGAAGGTGAAGTCCACGGCCATGCCCTCCCGTTGCCTGTCTGACGGATCGTCAAGATAGAACAGGTTCTAGGGGAAGGGAATGGCCGCGCGTGGGGACGGTGCGGTCAGCGGTCGAAGTCCAGCTCCACCTCGGGGGTGGCGGGGCGGGACTGGCAGGCCAGGACGTAGCCGGCCTCGGTCTCCTCCGGTTCCAGCGCGAAGTTGCGGTCCATGCGCACCTCGCCGTCGACGAGGAAGGCGCGGCAGGTGCCGCACACGCCGCCCTTGCAGGCGTACGGGGCGTCGGCGCGGGCGCGGAGCACCGTTTCGAGGAGCGTCTCGCCTTCCTGCACGGGCCAGTTGCCGGAGCGGCCGTGGAGGGTGGCGGTGAGTGTGGCGTGCACGGGGGCGTCGGTCCGGGGCGCGGGGGCGGGGGCCGACCCGTCGTCTACGTGGAAGATCTCCTGGTGGATCCGGGAGCGGTCGACGCCGAGGCCGCGCAGGGCGCGTTCGGCGGCTGTGACGAGCCCGAAGGGTCCGCACAGGAACCAGCCGTCGATGTCGTCGACGGGCAGCAGCGCGGGGAGCAGGCCGGTGAGGCGCTCCTGGTCGAGGCGCCCGGACGGCAGGCCCGCCTGCTGCTCTTCGCGGGAGAGCGCGGTGACGAGCTGGAAGCGGTCGGGGAAGCGGTCCTTGAGGTCGGCGACGTCGTCCAGGAACATCGTGGAGGAGGCGGTGCGGTCGCTGCGGATGAGGCAGAACCGGGCGTCTGGTTCCGCGGCGAGGAGGGTTGCCGCCATGGACAGGACGGGTGTGATGCCGCTGCCGCCGACGACGGCGGCGAAGTGGCCGGGGCGGGGCGTGAGCGTGAAGCGTCCCATCGGTTCCATGACGTCGACGGTGTCGCCGACGGCCAGTTCCTTCAGGGCGTAGGTGGAGAACTCGCCGCCGTCGACCAGCCGGATGCCGACGCGCAGGACGGGGTCCTGGCCGGTGGGGGTGGCCGGCGCGCAGATCGAGTACGTACGGCGGATCTCCTCGCCGTCCTGTGCGGTGCGGCGCAGGGCGAGGTGCTGGCCGGGGGTGTGGCGGTAGGCGTCGCGCAGCTCGGCCGGGACGGCGAAGGTGACGGCCACCGAGTCGTCCGTGAGCTGCTCGACCTCGCTCACCCGGAGCGGATGGAACCCGGCCCGTCCGGAGCCTGAGGACTGCATCTACAACTCCTTGAAGTGGTCGAACGGTTCGCGGCAGACCGTGCAGCGGCGCAGCGCCTTGCAGGCGGTGGAGGAGAACCGGCTGAGCAGTTCGGTCTCGGTGGAGCCGCAGTTCGGGCAGCGGATCGCGAGGGTGAGGGGGACGGGGCCGCCGGCCGGGCCCTGAGGGCGGGGCGGGGCGATGCCGAACTCGGCGAGTTTGCGCCGTCCTTCGTCGCTGATGTCGTCGGTGGACCAGGCGGGTGCGAGGACCGTGACGACGGAGACGTCGGGGACGCCGTGTTCGTGCAGGGCGTGCTCGATGTCCGAGGACATCGCCTCGATCGCGGGGCAGCCGGTGTACGTCGGGGTCAGCTCGACCTCGACGCGGCCGGGGCCGAGGATCTGGACGCCGCGCAGGACGCCGAGCTCTCCGAGGGTGAGGACGGGCAGCTCGGGGTCGGGTACGGCGCCGGCGATCCGGCTCAGTTCCCGCTCCAGGGCGGTCATCTCGCGGTCGGCCAGGTCGGCCAGGTCGGTCGTGGTGGTCACCATGACGCCCCCGGGTGGCTGCGGTGCAGGTGCTGCATTTCGGCGAGCATCCGCCCGAAGGGCTCGGTGTGCAGGCCCTGTCGGCCGGCTCCGGCGCGCCAGCCGCCGGTGTGCGGGCCGTCGGGGACGGTGAGGGTGGCCCGTTCGAGGACGGTCGTGATCGAGTCGAGCCAGGCGGCCCGCAGGGCCTCGTGGTCCACGTCGAGGCCCGCGACGGGCTGGAACAGCTCGCCGGTGTAGCGCCAGAGGGCGTCGCAGGCGCGCTGCATGCGCTCGTGGCTCTCGGGGGTGCCGTCGCCGAGGCGGAGGGTCCAGTGCTCGGCGTGGTCCTGGTGGTACGCGACTTCCTTGACGGCCTTCGCCGCGAGTCCGCTCAGGGGGCCGTCGCCGGCCGCCAGCTGTCCGTGGAGGAGTCGCTGGTAGGTGGAGAAGTAGAGCTGGCGGGCGATGGTGTGGGCGAAGTCGCCGTTGGGCTGCTCGACGAGCTGGGTGTTGCGGAAGGCGCGTTCCTCGCGGAGGTAGGCGAGTTCGTCCTCGTCCCCGACGAGGGAGAGCAGGACGCGGGCCTGGCCGAGCAGGTCGAGCGCGATGTTCGCGAGGGCGACCTCCTCCTCCAGGACGGGCGCGTCGCCCGCCCACTCCCCCAGCCGGTGGGAGAGTACGAGGGCGTCGTCGCCGAGGGCCAGGGCGGCTTCGGTGATCCCGGCGCCGGACATGGTGGTGTCGGACATGGTGGTGTCGGTGGTCTCGCTCACAGGTGCTTCACCCCCTCGGGGATCTCGTAGAAGGTCGGGTGGCGGTAGGGCTTGTCCGCCGACGGCTCGAAGAACGGGTCCTTCTCGTCGGGCGAGGAGGCGGTGATCGCCGCGGACGGCACCACCCAGATCGAGACGCCTTCGCTACGGCGGGTGTACAGGTCGCGGGCGTTGCGCAGCGCCATCTCGGCGTCCGGCGCGTGCAGGCTGCCGGCGTGGGTGTGGGACAGTCCGCGGCGCGAGCGCACGAACACCTCCCACAGGGGCCATCCGTCGGTGGTCATGCCCGTGCCTCCCCGTGCGTGTCCCGCGCTGCCGCGGGCGTGTGCTTGTCGGCGTATGCCGCCGCTGCTTCTCTGACCCAGGCCCCGTCCTCGTGGGCCCGGCGGCGCCGGTCGAGCCGCTGCTCGTTGCAGGGGCCGTTGCCCTTCAGGACGTCCTGGAACTCGGCCCAGTCGATGGCGCCGAAGTCGTGGTGTCCGCGCTCCTCGTTCCACCGCAGGTCGGGGTCCGGGAGGGTGAGTCCGAGGGCCTCGGCCTGGGGGACGGCGATGTCCACGAACCGCTGGCGCAGCTCGTCGTTGGAGTGGCGCTTGATCTTCCAGGCCATGGACTGGGCGGAGTGCGCCGACGCGTCGTCCGGCGGGCCGAACATCATCAGCGAGGGCCACCACCAGCGGTTCACCGCGTCCTGCGCCATGGCGTGCTGCTCCTCGGTGCCCTGGGAGAGGGCGAGGAGCGCTTCGTACCCCTGGCGCTGGTGGAAGGACTCCTCCTTGCAGACGCGGACCATCGCGCGGGCGTACGGACCGTACGAGCAGCGGCAGAGCGGGACCTGGTTGGTGATGGCGGCGCCGTCCACGAGCCAGCCGATCGCGCCGACGTCGGCCCAGGTCAGCGTGGGGTAGTTGAAGATCGAGGAGTACTTCTGGCGGCCGGAGTGGAGCTTGTCGAGCAGCTCGTCGCGGCTGGTGCCGAGGGTCTCCGCCGCGCTGTACAGATAGAGCCCGTGGCCCGCCTCGTCCTGGACCTTGGCCATGAGGATCGCCTTGCGGCGCAGCGAGGGCGCGCGGGTGATCCAGTTGGCCTCCGGCTGCATGCCGATGATCTCGGAGTGGGCGTGCTGGGCCATCTGGCGGACGAGGGAGGCCCGGTACGCGTCGGGCATCCAGTCGCGCGGTTCGATGCGCTCGTCGGCGGCGACGGCGGCGTCGAACACCGCCTCGTAGGCCGCCTGCGCCGCTGCCTCGGCTGCCGCGGCGGCCGTGTCCGGCGCGCTCTGCGCGGCCGCCCGCGCGTCCTGTGCGTCCGCGGTCACTGCGGTCGCTGCCGTCCCTGCGGTCATCGCACTCCCTACCGACCGATCGTTCGGTTGAATGACTTCAATGGTCGGTCGGCGGCCCGTATGGTGTCAACCCTGTGGATGACCGAGGGCGTACGGATCGGGATCGGGGCGGGATGGCAGCGCACGACGACGCGGACGTACGCGAGGCGCATTCCTCGCCCGAACCGGGGCCCGCACCGGGGCCCGGACCGGCGCCACGCGCGGACACGCCCCGACGCGTCCACGGCGCCGGGATCGCCACGCTCTCCTTCCCGTACCAGGTCGCGGCGGCCGTGGCCCTCGCCGGCGTGACGGTCTTCGCCGGTGTCCACCTCGCGATGGTGTTCCTGCACGTCGCGCCCTCGAACACGCTGACCAAGCAGCACGGCGCGGCTGTGGACGAATGGATCTATCCCGAGTTCGAGCAGAACTGGAAGCTGTTCGCCCCCAACCCGCTCCAGCAGAACGTCGCCGTCCAGGTCCGCGCCGAGATCGCGGGTTCGGGCGGCGCCCCGAGCCGCACCACCGGCTGGATCGATCTGACCGCGCAGGACGCGGAGGCGATCCGCGGCAGCCTCGTGCCCAGCCACACCGAACAGAACGAGCTCCGCCGGGCGTGGGACTTCTATCTCAACTCCCACACCGAGGACCATCGGCCCAACGGTCTGCGCGGCCGCCTCTCCGAGGAGTACGTCCGCCGGATCGTCATGCTCCGTCTCGACGGCGAGAACCTCGGCGGCACGGTGGAGCGGATCCAGCTCCGCTCCACCACCCGCGCCGTTCCCGCCCCGCCGTGGAGCACCGAGAAGACGAACACGGACCCCGTCCACCGGGAGCTTCCGTGGTGGAAGGTGAGCGCCGCCGATCTGCCGGGCGGGGCGCGGGACGACCGCACGGAGGCAGGCCGGTGAACCGATCATCCACACCCCCGGGGCCCGGGAACGCCGTCTCCGCGCCCCGCGAGCCGTTCGACCGTCGGCTCGCGCGGGGCATCCAGCGGGTCACCGCCTCCGCCCTCGGCCCATACCAGACGGCGATCGTCCGCATCGGCTTCTCGCTCACCTGGCTGCTCTTCCTGCTGCGCGAGCTGCCACGCCGCCATGAGCTGTACGGCCCCGACAGCCCCTGGGCGTGGGAGATGGGCCGGCAGCTGATCGCGCAGAACGACGCGTTCACGGTGCTGATGTGGTCGGACAGCGCGCTCTGGTTCGAGATCGTCTACGCGCTCGCCGTGCTCTCCGCCGTTCTGCTGCTGCTCGGCTGGCACACCCGTGCCCTGTCGGTGGTCTTCATGGTCGGCGTGCTGTCCCTGCAGAATCGCTCCGTCTTCGTGGGCGACGGCGGGGACAACGTCGTCCACCTCGCCGCGATCTACCTCGTCCTGACCCGCTGCGGTCAGGTCTGGTCCCTGGACGCCCGCCGGGCCGCCCGCGAGGCCCGGGCGGCGGAGGCCGGGCAGGCGCCGGGGCGGGACGTCGTCGGGCCGCTGCTGTGGACGGTGCTCGGCGGCCTGCTGCTCGCCGCCACGTACTTCTCCGACACCAACGGCTCGGCCTGGCTGCTGGTGATGCTGTGGGTGCTGTGGCTCGGGCAGGGGCTGTGGTGGCTGGTGTGCCGCTACGCGCCGGGCGAGCCGCGCACCCTCCTGGACGTCCTCGCCAACCTCACGCACAACGCCGCCCTCGTCGTGATCATGGCCGAGGTCTGTCTGATCTACGCGACGGCCGGCTGGTACAAGATCCAGGGTTCGCGCTGGCAGGACGGCACCGCGCTCTACTACCCGCTCCAGCTGGACTACTTCTCGCCCTGGCCCGCCCTGTCCGACCTGCTGGCCTCCAGCGGCGTGATGGTGATGGTGCTGACCTACGGCACCGTGCTGATCCAGGTCGCCTTCCCCTTCGCCCTGCTCAACCGGAAGGCCAAGAACGTCCTGCTGGTCGCGATGATGCTGGAGCACGCCGGCATCGCCGTCCTCCTCGGTCTCCCGCTCTTCTCGCTCGCGATGATCTCCGCCGACGCGGTGTTCCTGCCGACGGCGTTCCTGCTGTGGCTGGGCACGCGGGTGGGGCGCGGCAGGGACCGGCTGCTGGGCCGACCGCGCGGTGCGCTGCCCGACCAGCGCCGTACGGGTGAGGAGGCCGCCCCCCGTACCCTCGTGGGGTGAGCACCGCTGAACAGTCCGAGCCGATCCAGTACGACGAGGGGTACGCCCCCGAGGTCGGTGTCGGGCCGCATCCGCTGCCCTGGCCGGACGGCGAGCGCTACGACCCGGAGCTGCTGGCCGGCGGGGACCGGCGCAATGTCGTCGACCGCTACCGGTACTGGACGCGGGAGGCGATCGTCGCCGACCTGGACTCCCGGCGGCACGACTTCCATGTCGCGGTCGAGAACTGGGGCCACGACTTCAACATCGGGTCGGTGGTGCGGACCGCCAACGCCTTCCTGGCGAAGGAGATCCACATCGTCGGTCGGCGGCGCTGGAACCGGCGCGGGGCGATGGTCACCGACCGCTACCAGCATGTGCGCCACCACCCGGACACCGAGTCGCTGACGGCGTGGGCGGCGGCCGAGGGGCTGCCGATCATCGGCATCGACAACCTGCCGGGCGCGGTGCCGCTGGAGCGGACCGTGCTGCCGCGCCGCTGTGTGCTGCTCTTCGGCCAGGAGGGGCCGGGCCTCACGGAGGAGGCCCGGAACCACGCGGAGATGGTCTGCTCGATCGCCCAGTTCGGTTCGACCCGTTCGATCAACGCGGGCGCCGCCGCGGCGGTCGCGATGCACGCGTGGGTGCAGCGGTACGCCGAGGTCTCCTAGCTCACCCCTGAGCCCTGGGTCTCGCGGAGCCCCGTAGGGCCCCGCGAGCGCCGTGGGTCAGGCCTGGCGGCGGACCTCCACCACCCGGAAGCGGTTGGCGACGAACGCTCCGTCGCACAGGGCCGCGTTCGCCGCCGGGTTGCCGCCGGAGCCGTGGAAGTCGGAGAACGCCGCCGTCTGGTTGACGTACACCCCGCCCGTCAGGTTCAGCGAGAGCTGGGCCGACTCCTCCAGGCAGACCTCCTCGACGGCGCGCTCGGTCTCGGCCGAGGTGGTGTACGCCCCGACCGTCATCGCGCCCTTCTCGCGGACCGTGCGCCGCAGCAGCTCCAGCGCGTCGGCCGTCGAGTCGACGGAGACGGCGAAGGAGACCGGGCCGAAGCACTCGGAGAAGTACGCCGCGTCCGCGTCCGGCTTGGAGCCGTCCAGCTTGACGATGACCGGCGTACGGACGACGGCGTCCGGGAAGTCAGGGTTCGCCACCTCGCGGGAGGCCAGCGCCACCTCGCCGAGGCTCGCGGCCGCCTCCAGGCGGGCCTTCACGTCCGGGTTGACCAGGGCGCCGAGCAGCGCGTTCGCCCGGGCGTCGTCGCCGAGGAGACCGCCGACGGCCGCCGACAGATCGGCGACCACCTCGTCGTACGACTTGGGGCCCGCGTCGGTGGTGATGCCGTCGCGGGGGATCAGCAGGTTCTGCGGGGTGGTGCACATCTGGCCGCTGTACAGCGAGAGCGAGAACGCCAGGTTGGAGAGCATCCCCTTGTAGTCGTCGGTGGAGTCGACGACCACCGTGTTGACGCCGGCCTTCTCCGTGTAGACCTGCGCCTGGCGGGCGTTGGCCTCCAGCCAGTCGCCGAAGGCGGTGGAGCCGGTGTAGTCGATGATCCGGATCTCGGGGCGGACGGCCAGGGTCTTGGCGATGCCCTCGCCGGGCCGCTCGACGGCCAGCGCGACCAGGTTCGGGTCGAAGCCGGACTCGGCGAGGACCTCGCGGGCGACCCGGACGGTGAGCGCCAGCGGGAGGACGGCGCGCGGGTGCGGCTTGACCAGGACCGGGTTGCCGGTGGCGAGGGAGGCGAAGAGGCCCGGGTAGCCGTTCCAGGTCGGGAAGGTGTTGCAGCCGACGACGAGCGCGATGCCGCGCGCGACGGGGGTGAACGCCTTCGTCAGCTCCAGCGGGTCCCGCTTGCCCTGCGGCTTGGACCAGTCGGCGCCGCCCGGGGTGCGGGTCTGCTCCGCGTACGCGTACGCCACCGCCTCCAGGCCGCGGTCCTGGGCGTGCGGGCCGCCCGCCTGGAACGCCATCATGAAGGCCTGGCCGCTGGTGTGCATGACGGCGTGCGCGAACTCGTGGGTGCGGGCGGAGATCCGGGCGAGGATCTCCACGCAGACCAGGGCGCGGACCTCGGGGCCGGCGTCGCGCCAGGCGGCCATGCCGGCGCGCATCGCGGGCAGCAGGACGTCGATGTCGGCGTGCGGGTACTCGATGCCGAGCGCCGGGCCGTACGGCGAGGTCTCCTCGCCGGTCCAGCCGTCCGTGCCGGGCTGGTCCAGCTCGAAGCGGGTGTCCAGCAGGGCCTTGTACGCCTCGAGACCGGCGGCGGCGTCCAGCGAGCCGTTCTCACCGTAGGCCTTGGGGTGCTCGGGGTGGGGCGACCAGTAGGCACGGGTGCGGATGGTGTCGAGTGCCTGGTCGAGTGTGGACCGGTGCTTCTCGGCCAGAGCGTCGGTGGTCAGCTGAGCGGCGGCCATGGCGGGACCAACTCCTCGTCGAGCTAGATCGGTTCGGCGCGCGTGACGCTGCGCGGAGCCCTCCACGGCGGATGGCCGCGGAAGACGGGTGGGCAGGGACGAGCGGACAGAGTTAGAGTAACCGAACGATCGGTCGGGACAAGGGGGTCTGTCGAAGCTGTGGACAACTCATCGGGGAGGATCAGTCGTATGACCGCCAATGTGAGCGACCCGGCGTCGGACGCCACCCCGGCCACGGCCCCGGATTCCGGTGCCGACGCCCTCGACCGGAGCCGTACCGTCGCCGTCGTCGGCACGGGGACCATGGGCCAGGGGATCGCGCAGGTCGCGCTGGTCGCCGGGCATCCCGTACGGCTCTACGACAGCGCCCCCGGCCGGGCCGAGGAGGCCGTGGCCGCGCTCGCCGCCCGCCTGGACCGGCTGGTGCAGAAGGGGCGCATGGACGCGGCCGGACGCGACGCCGCCGTGGCGCGGCTGCACGCCGCCCGCGAGCTGACGGAACTGGCCGACGCCGCGCTGGTCGTCGAGGCGATCGTCGAGCAGCTCCCGGTCAAGCAGCGGCTCTTCGCCGAGCTGGAGAAGATCGTCGGCGACGACACCCTGCTCGCCACCAACACCTCCTCCCTCTCCGTCACCGCGATCGCCGGAGGCCTGCGGCTGCCCGGCCGGTTCGTCGGACTGCACTTCTTCAACCCGGCTCCGCTGCTGCCGCTCGTCGAGGTCGTCAGCGGCTTCGCCACCGACGACTCGGCCGCCACGCGCGCGTACGAGACCGCGAAGAGCTGGGGCAAGACCCCGGTGCGCTGCGCCGACACCCCCGGCTTCATCGTCAACCGGATCGCCCGGCCCTTCTACGCCGAGGCGCTGCGGGTGTACGAGGAGGGCGCGGCCGACCCCGCCACCATCGACGCCGCCCTGCGTGAGAGCGGCGGCTTCCGGATGGGCCCGTTCGAGTTGACCGACCTCATCGGCCAGGACGTCAACGAGTCCGTCACCCGGTCCGTCTGGGATTCCTTCTTCCAGGACCCGAAGTTCACCCCGTCGCTCGCGCAGCGACGCCTGGTCGAGTCGGCGCGGCTCGGCCGAAAGTCGGGGCACGGCTGGTTCCCGTACGGGGAGGGCGTGACGGCCCCCGAGCCGCACACCGCGCCGCCCGCCGAGCCGCCGGCGTCGGTCACGGTCCAGGGCGACCTGTACCAGGCGCGGGCGCTGGTGGGGCTGTTCGAGGAGTCCGGGATCGCCGTCGAGCGCGCCGACGACGCCGTGCCCGGCTACCCGGGCTGGATCGAGCTGCCCAGCGGGACCCGGCTCTTCCTCGCCGACGGGACGGCCGCCGACGACGCCGAGATGCCGGTCGTCCACATCGACCTGGCGCTGGACTTCGCCACCTGTGAGCGGATCGTCCTCGCGCCCGCGGCCACCGTGGAGGACGCCGCCCTGAAGGAGGCGATCGGCCTTTTCCAGGCGGCCGGCAAGAAGGTCAGCGTCGTCCGTGACATCCCCGGCATGATCGTCGCCCGTACGGTCGCGATGCTCGCCGACTTCGCCTTCGACGCCGCCACGCGCGCGGTGGCGGACGCCGACGACATCGACACCGCGATGCGGCTCGGCGTGAACTACCCGCGCGGGCCGCTCGCCTGGGCCGGGGAGCTGGGCGCGGGCTGGGTCCTGGAGACCCTCTCCAACCTCCACGAGGAGTATCCGACGGGCCGCTACGCCCCGTCGCAGGCGCTGCGCCGCCGCGTCGCCGCGGAACAGGCGGCGGCCGACCGGCGGGACCGGGACGCCGACACGGCCGGCCGGCGGGACTTGGACACGGCCGGCGAGGAGGCTCTGGCATGACGACCGCGAAGCGGGACACGTACACGCCCGAGACGCTGCTCTCCGTCGCCGTGGGGGTCTTCAACGAGCGCGGTTACGACGGCACGTCGATGGAGCACCTCTCCAAGGCCGCCGGGATCTCCAAGTCCTCGATCTACCACCATGTCGCGGGCAAGGAGGAGCTGCTGCGCAGGGCTGTCAGCCGCGCGCTCGACGGGCTCTTCGGGATCCTCGACGAGCCGGACGCCGGGCGTGGGCGGGCCATCGAGCGGGTCGAGTACGTCACCCGGCGCACCGTCGAGGTGCTGATAGCCGAGCTGCCGTACGTGACGCTGCTGCTGCGGGTCCGGGGCAACACGGACACCGAGCGCTGGGCGATGGAGCGGCGCCGGGAGTTCGACCACAGGGTGGCCGACCTGCTGAAGGCCGCGGTGGCCGACGGCGACCTGCGCGCCGATGTGGACATCAAGCTCGCCACCCGGCTGCTCTTCGGCATGATCAACTCGCTGGTGGAGTGGTACCGGCCGCTGCCGGGCGCCCAGGCGGAGGGGCAGCAGCTCGCCGACACCGTCGCCCACCTCGCCTTCGACGGGCTGCGGACGGCCCGCTGAGGCCCGTCCGCGGGTGCCTCTCGGTCCGGACCGTCAGTGGTCCGGATCGAGGTCCGTCTCCTCGAAGACCAGCAGGGTGCGGGTGGACAGGACCTCCGGAATCGACTGGAGCTTGGTCAGCACCAGCTCGCGCAGCGTCCTGTTGTCCGGCGTGTGCACCAGCAGGAGCACGTCGAAGTCCCCGCTGACCAGCGCGATGTGCGCGGCGCCCGGCAGTGCCTGGAGCTGCTCGCGCACGGTCCGCCAGGAGTTCTGCACGATCTTGAGCGTGATGTACGCCGAGGCGCCGTGCCCCGCGCGCTCGTGGTTGACCCGGGCGCTGAAGCCGCGGATCACGCCGTCGTCGATCAGCCGGTTGATCCGCGCGTAGGCGTTGGCCCGGGAGACGTGGACCCGTTCGGCCACGGAGCGTATCGAGGCGCGACCGTCCGTCTGCAGGATGCGCAGGATGTCCCGGTCGATCGCGTCGAGCGGACGGGCCGGCGGGCCCTGCTGTGCTCCGGCCGGGCTCTGGGGCAGTGCCTGTTCCCAGCCGTCGGCCATTTGTTCATCCGCCATGTCCCCCCACCTCTCATTCATGGACGACATGTCTCCATCCCAGGCTGTGGAGAACCGATTGTCCACAGGCTGAGGGTGCCTGTAGCCAAAATGCCTCCACGACCGAACAATCGGTAGGTGAGGCGCGCCACATTTCGCGCCACCCGCCTTCGGGTCTTATGCCCGCTCCCACGAGGAGGTGGACTCGTTGCAACAGCGCAGTTCGACAGTCCAAGAGCCGCCCGGTGCCCCGACCGCCTACCGGCCCACCCCGCCGCCGGCGTGGAAGCCGCGGATCGACCCCGCGCCGCTGCTGCCCGACGCCGAGCCCTTCCGCGTCCTCGGCACGGACGCGGTCACCAAGACCGACCCCGAGCTGCTGCGGCGGCTCTACGCCGAGCTGGTCCGCGGCCGCCGATACAACGCGCAGGCCACGGCGCTCACCAAGCAGGGCCGACTGGCCGTGTACCCGTCGACCACCGGGCAGGAGGCCGCCGAGGTCGCGGCCGCGCTGGCCCTGGAGGAGCGGGACTGGCTCTTCCCCTCGTACCGCGACACGCTCGCGGCCGTCGCCCGCGGCCTGGACCCGGTGCAGGCGCTGACGCTGCTGCGCGGCGACTGGCACACCGGGTACGACCCGCGCGAGCACCGCGTGGCGCCGCTCTCCACGCCGCTCGCCACCCAGCTCCCGCACGCGGTGGGCCTCGCCCACGCGGCCCGGCTCAAGGGCGACGACGTGGTCGCCCTCGCCATGGTCGGCGACGGCGGCACCAGCGAGGGCGACTTCCACGAGGCGCTGAACTTCGCGGCCGTCTGGCAGGCCCCGGTGGTCTTCCTCGTGCAGAACAACGGCTTCGCGATCTCCGTGCCGCTCGCCAAGCAGACCGCCGCCCCCTCGCTGGCCCACAAGGCCGTCGGGTACGGCATGCCGGGCCGGCTCGTCGACGGAAACGACGCCGTCGCCGTCCACCAGGTGCTGACCGAGGCCGTGGCACGCGCGCGGCGGGGTGGCGGACCGACCCTGGTCGAGGCCATCACGTACCGGATCGACGCCCACACCAACGCCGACGACGCGACCCGCTACCGCGGGGACAGCGAGGTCGAGGCCTGGCGGGCGCACGACCCGATCCTGCTCCTGGAGCGGGATCTGACAGAGCGTGGTCTGCTCGACGAGGACGGCAGGCGGGCGGCGGCCGAGGCCGCCGAGACCATGGCGGCGCAGCTGCGCGAGCGGATGAACGCCGAACCGGTCCTGGATCCGATGGATCTGTTCGCGCACGTCTACGCCGAGCAGACGGCACAACTGCGCGAGCAGGCGGCGCAGCTGCGGGCCGAGCTCGACGCCGAGAGCGAGGCGTGATGACCACCGCGCAGAAGACGGCCGAGAAGACCGCGGCCAAGCCCGCCACCATGGCGCAGGCGCTTCAGCGGGCCATGCGCGACGCGATGGCCGAGGACCCGACCGTCCATGTGATGGGCGAGGACGTCGGCACGCTCGGCGGCGTCTTCCGGGTCACGGACGGCCTCGCCAAGGAGTTCGGCGAGGACCGCTGCACGGACACCCCGCTCGCCGAGGCCGGCATCCTCGGCACGGCCGTCGGCATGGCGATGTACGGGCTGCGGCCGGTCGTCGAGATGCAGTTCGACGCCTTCGCCTACCCGGCGTTCGAGCAGCTGATCAGCCACGTCTCCCGGATGCGGAACCGCACGCGGGGCGCGATGCCGATGCCGCTGGTGATCCGCGTGCCGTACGGCGGCGGGATCGGCGGCGTGGAGCACCACAGCGACTCCTCCGAGGCGTACTACATGGCGACGCCGGGTCTCCATGTCGTCACCCCGGCCACGGTCGAGGACGCGTACGGGCTGCTGCGGGCGGCGATCGCCTCCGACGACCCGGTCGTCTTCCTGGAGCCCAAGCGGCTCTACTGGTCGAAGTCCGACTGGCGGCCCGAGGCGCCGACGCCCGTGGAGCCGATCGGCAAGGCCGTGGTGCGGCGGACCGGCCGCAGCGCGACGCTGATCACGTACGGGCCGTCCGTGCCGGTCTGCCTGGAGGCGGCGGAGGCCGCTCGGGGCGAGGGCTGGGACCTGGAGGTGGTCGATCTGCGCTCGCTGGTGCCGTTCGACGACGAGACGGTCTGCGCGTCGGTGCGGCGCACCGGACGGGCGGTCGTCGTGCACGAGTCGGCCGGGTTCGGCGGGCCGGGCGGCGAGATCGCCGCGCGGGTGACCGAGCGCTGCTTCCACCACCTGGAGGCGCCGGTCCTGCGGGTCGCGGGCTTCGACATCCCGTACCCGCCGCCGATGCTGGAGCGGCACCACCTGCCGGGCGTGGACCGGGTCCTGGACGCGGTGGCGCGGCTGCAGTGGGAGGCGGGGAACTGATGGCGCAGGTCCTTGAGTTCAAGCTGCCCGACCTCGGCGAGGGGCTCACCGAGGCGGAGATCGTGCGCTGGCTGGTGAACGTCGGCGACGTCGTCGCCATCGACCAGCCGGTCGTGGAGGTCGAGACCGCCAAGGCGATGGTGGAGGTGCCCTGCCCCTACGGGGGTGTGGTGACCGCCCGCTTCGGCGAGGAGGGCACGGAACTGCCGGTCGGCTCGCCGCTGTTGACGGTCGCGGTCGGCGGCACGGCGGAGTCGGCAGAATCGGCGGCGGCATCGGTGTCCGCGGAGGCGGCGGCCGCCGAGTCCTCGGAGTACTCCGGGAACGTGCTCGTCGGGTACGGCACGGCCGGACCGGCGGCCAGACGGCGTCGGGTGCGGCACGAGAGCCCCGCGGGCCGGGCGCCGGCTCAGGCCCCGGCCCCGGCCCCGGTTCTGGCACCGGCGGCCTCTGCCCCGGCGTCCGTCCCCGCTCCGGCGGTCGCCGACGGGCCCGTGCCCGTGATCTCGCCGCTCGTGCGGAAGCTCGCCCGGGACAAGGGGCTCGATCTGCGCGAGGTGCGAGGGTCGGGACCGGACGGGCTGATCCTGCGGGCGGACGTGGAGTCGGCCCTGGCCGCCGCTGTGACGGTCGCCGCCGCCCCGGCTCCTGCCGCGCGCGCCGCGACTGCGGTGGGCGTCGTGGCCGCCGGTGAGAGGATTCCGCTGCGCGGGATCCGGGGCGCCGTCGCCGACAAGCTCTCCCGCAGCCGTACGGAGATCCCCGACGCGACCTGCTGGGTCGACGCCGACGCGACCGCGCTCATGGCGGCGCGGGCGGCGATGAACGCGGCCGGCGGACCGAAGGTCTCGCTGCTCGCGTTGCTCGCCCGGATCTGCACCCACGCGCTCGCCCGCCATCCGGAGCTCAACTCCACGGTGGACATGGCGGCGCGGGAGATCGTCCGGCTGCCGTCCGTGCACCTCGGGTTCGCTGCGCAGACCGAGCGCGGTCTCGTCGTCCCGGTGGTCCGGGACGCGGGCACGCGGACGACGGAGTCGCTGACGGCGGAGTTCGCGCGGCTGACGGAGTCGGCGCGGCAGGGGACGCTGACGCCGGGGGACCTGACCGGCGGCACGTTCACGCTGAACAACTACGGGGTGTTCGGGGTCGACGGCTCCACGCCGATCATCAACCACCCGGAGGCGGCGATGCTCGGGGTGGGCCGGATCATCCCCAAGCCGTGGGTGCACGAAGGGGAACTGGCGGTCCGCCAGGTCGTCCAGCTGTCGCTGACCTTCGACCACCGGGTCTGCGACGGAGGCACGGCGGGCGGCTTCCTCCGCTACGTCGCCGACTGCGTGGAACACCCCGCGGTCCTGCTCCGCACGCTCTGAGCGGCGGGGGCGGCGGGGGCGGCCCGGGCGGCCCGGGCGACCGGGGTCGCCCGGGGTCGGGAGGGGTTGCCGCCGGGCGCGTCGGCCTGGCAGGTGCCCTCGGGGTCGGCCCCGTAGCCCCGTCCACGGCGCCCTGTCCCCATAGCCCGTCCAACCCGGCCTCGCCCGACTGCCCGACTGCGTCCGCCCCGACCGCGCCATGCCCGCCGTGCCCGCCCGGCGGTCGTCGCGGGCAGGGTGCGGCGCGGCCTCGCTCAGGCATCGCCCTGTCTTCCTCCGTGAGACGGCAGGGGTCTGTCGGGGCGGGTGCGGCCCATACTGCTGGGGTGACGACCTTGTATGACGCCGTCGTGCTCGCCGGCGGGGCCGCGAAGCGGCTGGGTGGCGCGGACAAACCCGGAGTACGGGTCGGCGGACGGGCGCTGCTCGACCGCGTGCTCGCCGGGTGCCGGGGCGCCGGGCGCACCGTGGTCGTCGGCGGGCGGCGGGCGACCGTGCGGCCCGTCGCGTGGGCCCGGGAGGAGCCGCCCGGCGGGGGACCGCTGGCCGCGCTCGACGCCGGGGTGCGCGAGGTCGGGGCCGACGCGGTGCTCGTCCTCTCCGCCGACCTGCCGTTCCTCGACGCGGGGACCGGCCGACGGCTCCTCGACGCCCTGACCGCCGCGCCCGACGCCGACGCGGCCCTCCTCGTCGACGCCGACGGCCGCGACCAGCCGCTCGTCGCCGCCTACCGCACCGAGGCGCTCCGCCGTGAGCTTGCTCTCCTCACCGCCGCGCACGGCACCCTCTCCGGTCTGCCGCTGCGTCTGCTCACCCAGGGACTGCGGATCGTCCGGGTCACCGCAGGGCCCCTCGCCTCCTTCGACTGCGACACCTGGGAGGACATCGCCACGGCCCGGGCCCGGATCAGGGAGCATGGGAACGTGCTGGACGAATGGATCACCGCAGTCAAGGACGAGCTGGGCATCGAGATCGACGTCGACACCGGCGTCCTGCTCGATCTGGCCCGGGACGCCGCCCACGGGGTGGCGCGCCCCGCCGCGCCGCTGACCACGTTCCTGGTCGGGTACGCGGCGGCGCAGGCCGCCGCCCAGGCCGGTGGCGACGGCGGACTCGAGGCCGTCGCCGAGGCAGCCCGCAAGGCCGCCGCCCTCGCCAACCGCTGGGCCGCCGAAGCCGAAGCCGATGCCGAAGCCGCCAAGTCCGTCGAGGCCGCCAAGTCCGCCGAGGCGGAGCGGGACACGGCCGGATGACGCCCCACGACGGCGGTGACGACGGTGTCGACGAGGTGATCGCCCTCGTCGCGCCGCAGCGTGGCGAGGAGCCCCGGTCCGCCCCCGCCACCGGCCCCGCCCCGGCCCACGCCCGCGCCCCCACACCCGACTCCGCCCACGCCGAGCCCCACCGTGCCACCCCCTGGCCCGCCGCCCGCGCCGTCGCCGCCCGCGCCGGGGCCACCGTGGGGGCCGCGCGCGAACCCCTCCGTACGCCGCTCGGCCAGGCCCTGGGCCAGGTGCTCGCCGAGCCGCTCCGCGCGCTCACCGATCTGCCGTCCTTCGACACCTCGGCCATGGACGGCTGGGCGGTCGCCGGACCCGGCCCCTGGGAGATCCGCGCGGACGGCACCGTCCTCGCCGGACACGCCCCCGCCGCCCCGCTGGACGACGGCGCCGCCGTACGGATCGCCACCGGCGCCCGCGTTCCGCACGAGGCCACGGCGGTCATCCGCAGCGAGCACGCCCGCACCGCCGCGAGCGGCCATCTGCACGCCCTCCGCGGGGTCGTACAGGGCCAGGACATCCGTCCCCGGGGCCAGGAGTGCCGCGCCGGTGACCGGCTGCTGCCCGCCGGGACCCCGGTGACCCCCGCCGTCCTCGGCCTGGCCGCCGCGGCCGGCTACGACGAGCTGCCGACCCGGGCCCGGCCCCGCGTCGAGGTCCTCGTCCTCGGCGACGAGCTGCTGACCGCCGGACTCCCCCACGACGGCCTGATCCGGGACGCGCTCGGCCCCATGCTCGCCCCCTGGCTGAACGCGCTGGGCGCCGAGGTGCTCGCCACCCGGCGGATCGGCGACGACGCCGACGCCCTCGCGGCGGCCGTCACCGGCTCCCCCGCCGACCTGGTGATCACCACCGGAGGTACGGCCGCCGGCCCCGTCGACCACGTCCACCCCGTGCTCGCCAAGGCGGGCGCGACCCTGCTCGTCGACGGGGTGAAGGTCCGCCCCGGCCACCCGATGCTGCTCGCGCGCCTCGACGCCGACCGCCATCTCGTCGGGCTGCCCGGCAACCCCCTGGCCGCCGTCTCGGGCCTGCTCACCCTGGCCGAGCCGCTGCTCCGCGCCCTCGCGGGCGCCCCGGAAGCCCCGGACGCGCCGCCGTACCGGGTACCCGTGGCGGACGAGGTGCAGGGCCATCCGTACGACACCCGGCTCGTCCCGGTCGTCCACCGGGGCGACGGGGTCGTCCCCCTGCGCTACCACGGTCCCGCGATGCTCCGGGGGATCGCGGCGGCGGACGGGATGGCCGTCGTCCCGCCCGGCGGTGCCCGCCCAGGCGACGCCCTGGAGATCATCGACCTCCCGTGGCCAGGCTCCTGGCCAGGCCCGTGGCCAGGCACATACGGCCACGCCCCGGCAGACACCCAAGCGCGGAAGGAGGGTGTTTCACGTGAAACTTCCCAGCCGTGACGTCATGGCACGCGAAGCGGACGAGAAGGTCTCCCCCTCCCGGGTCCGGATGCCCCGCCGTGTCGTCGAGAAGCCCATGCGGCAGGTCACCAAGCGCCTGTTGATGGCCCTGGGCGTCCTGGCCCTGACGACGGTCATCGTCTACATCGACCGCGACGGCTACCACGACAACGCCAACAACACCCTCGACTTCCTCGACTGCGCCTACTACGCGACCGTCACCCTCTCCACCACGGGTTACGGCGACATCGTCCCGTACAGCGACTCGGCGCGGCTCGTGAACATCCTGCTCGTCACGCCCCTGCGCGTGCTGTTCCTGATCATCCTGGTCGGTACCACTCTCGAGGTCCTCACGGAGCGGACCCGGGAGGAGTGGCGGCTGAACCGCTGGAGGTCCACCTTGCGTGACCACACCGTCGTCGTCGGCTTCGGCACCAAGGGCCGTTCCGCGATCCAGACGCTCTGCGCGACCGGGCTGCGCAAGGACCAGATCGTCATCGTCGACCCCTCCACCAAGGTGATCGAGACGGCGAACTCGGACGGATTCGTCGGCGTGGTCGGCGACGCGACCCGTAGCGATGTGCTGATCCGTGCCGAGGTGCAGAAGGCCCGTCAGATCGTCATCGCCACCCAGCGCGACGACACCGCCGTCCTGGTGGCGCTCACCGCCCGGCAGCTCAACAGGGGCGCGAAGATCGTCGCCGCCGTACGCGAGGAGGAGAACGCGCCGCTGCTGCGCCAGTCCGGCGCGGACGCCGTGATCACCAGCGCCAGCGCGGCCGGCCGGCTGCTCGGGCTCTCCGTGCTCAGCCCCAGCGCCGGCACGGTGATGGAGGACCTGATCCAGCAGGGCACGGGCCTCGACCTGGTCGAGCGGCCGGTCATAAAGGCCGAGGTGGGCAAGAACGTACGGGAGACCGAGGACCTGGTGGTCAGCGTGTTGCGCGGGCACCGGCTGCTCGGTTACGACGATCCGCATGCCAGCCCGCTGCAGTTGACGGACCGTGTGATCACCATCGTGCGCGCGGCGCCCGTCACCCCGCTGTCGACGCCTCCGGAGTAGCCTCGCCGCCATGCATGCGATCACGATTCCGGAACCCGGCGGCCCCGAGGCCCTCGTCTGGGCCGAGGTGCCCGATCCCGTGCCCGCCGAGGGCGAGGTCCTCGTCGAGGTGGTGGCGAGCGCCGTCAACCGTGCCGATCTGCTCCAGCGCCAGGGCTTCTACGACCCGCCCCCGGGCACGTCCCCGTACCCCGGTCTCGAATGTTCGGGCCGGATCGCGGCCCTGGGTCCGGGGGTGTCCGGCTGGTCGGTCGGCCAGGAGGTGTGCGCGCTGCTGGTGGGCGGCGGGTACGCGGAGAAGGTCGTCGTACCCGTCGGCCAGCTGCTGCCTGTACCGGAGGGCATGGACCTTGTGACGGCCGCGGCGCTGCCCGAGGTGACCTGCACGGTCTGGTCGAATGTCTTCATGGTCGCCCATCTGCGCCCCGGCGAGACGCTGTTGGTGCACGGTGGCGCCAGCGGCATCGGCACGATGGCGATCCAGCTCGCCAAGGCGGTCGGTGCGAAGGTCGCGGTCACCGCCGGCGGACCGGAGAAGCTCGCACGCTGCGCCGAGCTGGGCGCGGACATCCTGATCGACTACCGCGAGCAGGACTTCGTCGAGGAGCTGCGCAAGGCCACGGACGGCGCCGGTGCGGACGTGATCCTGGACATCGTCGGAGCGAAGTACCTGGAACGCAATGTGAAGGCGCTCGCGGTCAACGGCCGGCTGGCCGTGATCGGTCTGCAGGGCGGCGTGAAGGGCGAGTTGAACCTCGCCGCCCTGCTGTCCAAGCGGGCCGCGATCACGGCGACCACGCTGCGGGCCCGGCCGCTGCACGAGAAGGCGGCCATCGTCGCGGCGGTGCGCGAGCACGTCTGGCCGCTGATCGCCTCCGGCGCGGTACGCGCGGTGATCGACCGTACGGTGGAGATGCCGGACGCCGCGGAGGCGCACCGGGCCCTCGACTCGGGATCCCACGTCGGCAAGGTCCTGCTGCTGGCGCCCAAGCCCGCCTGAACACACGGCCGAGCACCCGCTTGAGCACGCTGCCGAGCGCTCGGCCGGGCCAAAGGCGAGCACTCGGCCGGGCACAAGGCAGTGCAGACAGCCGAGTACACGCGAGGGCCCGGCACACCGTGGGTGTGCCGGGCCCTCGCGCCACGACGGGAACTCACCGGGAGGCGAGCCCAAGAGCCTTACAGGTACGGGCCCGAACGGATCGCGTGGCCCCGGCCGTTGTCGTCGTCATCGTCGACCGGCGCGCCCGGGGGCAGCGCTCGCCGCATCTGCTCCAGCTGGGCCCGGGCCGCCATCTGCTGGGCGAACAGCGCCGTCTGGATGCCGTGGAAGAGGCCTTCGAGCCAGCCCACCAACTGGGCCTGCGCGATCCGCAGTTCCGCCTCGGACGGGATCGCCTCGTCGGTGAACGGCAGGGAGAGCCGCTCCAGTTCCTCGACCAGCTCGGGCGCGAGCCCGTCCTCCAGCTCCTTCACGGAGCTCGCGTGGATGTCCTTGAGCCTGACCCGGCTCGCCTCGTCGAGGGGAGCCGCGCGTACTTCCTCCAGGAGCTGCTTGATCATGCTGCCGATCCGCATGACCTTCGCCGGCTGCTCGACCATTTCCGTCACCGGGACCTCGCGGGATTCGTCGTCACCCTGAGCGCCGCCGAGTGCCATCCCGTCCTGTCCCACGATGAGGACCTGGGGAGTCTCCTGCGACCGTTCATTCCTCGGCATCTCCATGCCGCCATTCTCTCGCACACGTGCCTCACCAGACGGTGTGCCCCTGGAGAAGGGTGATCCACCCTTCTCCAGGGGCACCAAAAGGGGCCGAGCCCGCCCGGTCAGGCCGCTTCGCGGCGGGCCAGCGCCCCGCGCGAGCGGGTCACCAGGGCCGCGAGGAGCGCGGCGCCCACCGGTACGGCGATCAGCATCGCCGCGAGCGTCTCCCAGGGGACGACGATCGGGACGTACGGCGTGTCCAGCGACATGCCCCAGCCCTGGTCGAGCGCCTCCTGGTAGAAGCGCAGCTCCTGGCGTTCCTCGGTGAGCCGCAGCCCCATCGCCGGGAGCACACCGGCCACCGACCCGAGGATCACGCCCATCGCGGCGACCACCCCGCACTGGAAGCCGCTGAGCGTGCGGCGGACCCGCTCGGGCGCGCCGACGGCGGCCAGCGTCTTCAGGTCGGCCTCGGCGTCGGCCTGGGCGAGGCCGGTGGCGATGCCCGCGGCGCCGATGGTGACGAGGCCGGCGAAGACGGTCAGCGCGAGGAGCACGATGCTCGTGTCGCTGACGAATCCTTCCTCCACGTGGAGCGCGACATCGCTGCCGATCTTGGCGATCTCGCCGTCGAGCTTCTGCCGCTGCTCTTCGCTGGGCATCGCGTCGGTGGAGAAGAACGAGCCGAGCGGCGCCGTGGCGAAGCCGGCGGCCTTGGCGGCCTCCGGGCTGATGAGCGCCCGCACCCCGTAGGCGGACTGCCCGGTCACCAGGTGCGCGGGCAGGGCCTTGACCTCACCGGGGACCGGCTTGCCCGCCTCGTCGGCCTCCATCGCCTTCTTGTTGTCGGTGATCAGCTTGAGGTTGACCTTGCCGGCCTTGTCGATCGGCGCCTTGGCGAAGGAGACGACCTTTCCCTCGGCGAGGGCCTTCTGCGCGCCCGCGTCCGTGATCCCGAGGACCTTCAGGACCGAGGCGTCACCGACCAGCAGGCCACCCTCGACGAAGGCGCCGCCGGGCAGATCACCGCCGCTCTCCTCCGTGCAGCGCCAGTCCTTGGCGAGCTTGCGCCGCTGCTCCTTGGTGAACTTCTCGGAGGGGTCGGAGCCGTCGGCGGTGGTGGCCCACAGCGGGCACTCGTTGGCCTTCGGGATCTGGACCTGGATGTTTCCGCAGCCCGGGCTGTCGCTGTACGGGGCACAGCCCGGCTTGCCGACCAGGATGCGCTCGACGTCCGCGCGGGAGTCGACGGGCAGCAGCCGTTGTACGGCGTCACGCACCTGCGGGACGTCCCGGCCGCCCTCCTCGATCACGAGCGCGGAGACCGCGCCGTGCGGCAGCTTCGCCTCGTAGCCGGCCGCGCTCTGGGCCTCGAGGCTGGCCGCGTAGGTGGCGACGGCGACCGTTCCCGCGACCGCGGCGAGCACGGCGGCGACGGCGGGTGCCGTACGGCCCCGGTTGCGCACCGCGTCCCGCAGCGCGAGGCGCGGCGAGAGCGGGAGCCAGCGGCCGATGCGGCCGAAGAGGCCCACCAGGGCCGGTGTCATGGCGACCACGCCCAGCTCGGCGAGGGCGCTGCCCGCGGCGACGATGACGAACTGGTCCGAGACCATCGAACCGTAGAGCGCGATCGCGCCGCCCAGGAGCACGGCGCCCAGGCCGATCAGCGGCAGCACACGGCTGCTGCGGCGGACACCGCGACGGCCGGTGAGCGAGGCGAGGACGGTCTGCCGGGACGCGGTGACGGCCGGCACGATCGCGGCCAGCAGACCGGTCAGCACGGCCAGGAAGGCGATGCCGAGCAGCTCCAGCGGGCGGACGTCGAAGGAGCCGAACCGCTGGCCCATCGCGTCTTCCAGGAGCGGCTGGAGCGCGAACGTCAGGATCAGCGCGAGCACGGTGCCGACGACGGCCGCCGCGACGCCGACGACGAGGCCGCCGCTCAGGACGATGGCGCGGATGTGGTGGCGGTCGCCGCCGTTGGCGCCGACCAGACCGAGCTGACGGCGCGAGCGGCGGGCGCCGACGGCGAACGCGGGCCCGGCCAGGAGGCAGATTTCCAGCATCGCGAGGCCGACGACCGTGCCGGCGGCCGCGAGCTCGGCGGCCTGGGCGCCCGCGCTGTCCTCGAAGCTGCCCCAGCCCTCCTTCTGGTAGAGCGGCACATCCGCCTTGGCGGGCGGGTCCAGAAGGACCGCGCGCGAGGTGACGGTGACGCCCTTTGTGTTGATCTTCTGGACGGTGTTCCACGTGAAACCACCGGCGGCCTTCACCAGGTACGTGGTGGAGGGCACGTCCGAGCCCATGCCGTTCTTCGCGAGCACCTTGGCGTACGACTCCAGGAACGCGCCGGGCAGGGCGTTGATCTGGACGGCGCTCAGATCGTTGGGGAGCTCGTACGAGCCGACGATCCGGAACGTCCGGTCATCACCGCGCGCGGAGAGGGTGGAGCCGATGGACAGCCCGCTGGTCTCCAGGAAGTGCTCGGTCGCGGCGACCTCGTCGGTCTTCTCCGGGAAGCGGCCCTCCCGGAGGGTCATGATCCCCCGGGCGATCGGGTCGCCGGCCTTCAGCTCACGGACCTCGCTCTGGAGCAGCCCGTGGGCGGTGGTCAGCTTGGCGCTGCCGGAACTGTCGGTGAGGACCGTGGAGCCGGCCGGGAAGGTCTTGGTGACATCGGTCCGACCGGTCGGCCAGGCCTTGTCCCCGTAGTCCTCGGCCGGCACGTTCATGTCGCCGCTCGGATCCTGGAGGATCGGCACGCCGCCCACATGGGTGTCGGCGAACCGGGCGTCGGCGGCGCCGATCGTCCGGCTCAGGCTCTCCTCGGTGGAGAGTTCAGAACTGCGCAGGGTCAGATCCGCGGCGCTCACGCCGAGGATGGGCAGGGCGAGCATCGCGAGGACGAGGAAGCTGCGTCCCTTGGAGCGCCAGGCGTCGCGGCGCGCGATCCGGACCGCGGCCCGCCATGAGTGGAGCCACTTGTTCACCGCTCGGCCGCCTGGCCGGTGAGGAGCGAGTCGGCCTCGCTGCGCACGGTCTGGTCGACGACGGCGCCGTCCCGCAGGAAGACGACCCGGTCGGCCCAGGCGGCGAACCGCGGCTCGTGGGTGACGAGCACGCCCGCGGCCCCGGCGTCGCACCGGGCGCGCAGCAGGGCGAGGACGGACTCGCCGGTCTCGGAGTCCAGGGCGCCGGTGGGCTCGTCGGCGAGGACGAGGCGCCGGTCGCCGACCAGCGCGCGGGCGATGGCGACACGCTGCTGCTGGCCGCCGGACATCTCGTCGGGGAAGCGGTCGGCGAGGTGGCCGAGCTCCATCTCCTCCAGCGCGGCCACGGCCTCGACACGGGCCTTACGGGCGGAGGTGCCGTCCAGCTCGCGGGGCAGGGCGACGTTCTCGGCGGCGGTCAGCGCCGGTATGAGGTTGTAGTCCTGGAAGACGTACCCGATGCTGCGGCGGCGCAGGGCCGCGAGGGCCTTGCGTCCGGCGGTGGTGATGTCGGTGTTCTCGACGATCACCCGCCCGGAGGTGGGGATGTCGAGGCCGCCCGCGATGGTCAGCAGGGTCGACTTGCCCGAGCCGGACGGGCCCATGACGGCGACGAGTTCACCGGGGTAGACCGCGAGGTCGATGCCGCGCAGGGCGTGCACCTCGGTGGCGCCGGAGCCATGCACGCGGGTCAGGTTCTGGAGTTGCAGCACGGGCTGCGCTGTGGACATGAGGGGTCCCCCTTGGACGTACGGACGCGGATGGCGCCCCCGTACGGAGCGGATGGAGAGGTGGTGCGGGAAAGGTGCGGGAGCGTTCGGGGAGGTGAGTGAACGCTCGGGATGGTGCGGAACGCTCGGGCAGCTGCGGGAGCGTTCGGGGAGGAGGTGTGCGAGGTCAGCGCCGCCGCGCCGGGCGCGCTTCCTCGGCGGTCGGCGCGGACGCGGCCGGTGATGCCTGCGGCGCCTCCGGCGGCTGTGGGTCCCCCGCTCCGACGGCGGACATCGAGAGCCGGATCAGCCGGGCCTCGCAGTGGTCCAGCCAGCGGGCCTCGGCCTCGGTCTGGAAGATCAGCTGCTCCAGGACGAGGAGCCAGGCGACATCGTCACGCTCCCGGGACTCGCCGCTCTCGAGCGCGGCGAGGGCCTGGGCCTTGAGCCGGGTGTAGTCCTGCATCGCCTTCACGGTGTGCCGGCGCTGCGACTGGATGACGGCCCGGATGTCGACGCCGGGCGCTCCGACGGCCATGGCGAGCTTGATGGCGAGCTCGTCGCGGGCCGGGCTGGTGCGGTCCACGGGCTTCTCGAACCAGTTCCGCAGCTCTTCGCGACCGTCGTCGGTGATCGAGTAGAGCGCGTGACCGGCCTCGTCCTCGCCGTCCTGGGCGACCATGCCGTCCCGTTCGAGACGGTTGAGGGTCGTGTAGACCTGGCCGACATTGAGGGGCCAGGTGGAGCCCGTGCGGGACTCGAACTCCGTACGGAGCTGCGAGCCGTAGCGAGGCCCGCGTTCGAGGAGGGCGAGAAGCCCGTGGCGGATCGACATACTCAGTATGTATACCGAGTAAGTCGGCGCCGACAAGCGACCTGAGACGGAGCTTCCGCATCCGACTCAAGGGGGACACGGGGAGCGCGCGGCGGGACCGGAACCTCAGCGGCGCCGCATCCGGAGGCCGAGAAAGCCGATCCCGAGGCCCATCAGGGCGAGCCCGGCTCCCAGTGTGAGCACGGGAATCTGCCGGTCAGCGGCGGTGGCGGCGGTACGGGAGCCGAGCCGGGGCGCGGCGGCGGGCACGGTCGCGGGCGACGAAGCGGAGGGCGTGGCGTCCTCCTCCGGTACCGCTTCGAGTGCCTCGTCCGCCGTCTCCGAGTCCTCGGGCGGATCTTCGGGCCGCTCCTCGACTGTTTCCGTTCTGGTACGCGACGGGTCGTCCGCCGGGTCGCGCGGCTCTCGTGGCGAGGCGGGCCGGCCCGGCCGCTCGCGGCCCTCCCCGGCGGGACGCCCGGCCAGCGAGCCGGACGGGCTGGGTCCGGGTGCCGCGGAGGCCGAACCGGACGCCGGGGCCGAAGCCGGCCCCGAAGCGGAAGCCGAGGCGGAGGGCGCGGCGGACGGTCCGGAGGCGCCGGGGGTGCCTGTTGGTCGCCCGTGCGGGGCGGACGGAGAAGCGGAGGCGGAGCCGGACGGGGAGCGGGGCGGCGTGCTCTTCGAGGCCGACGGGACCGGCTTCGACGGCGCGGCCGTCCTGTTCGAGGCCGAGGCCGAGGCCGAACCAGCCGGTGCCGGCGGCCGTTCGTACCCGTACGCCATCGGTACGGCGCCGAACAGCAGCCAGCACGCCACCACGGGGCCGAGCGCCCGCGTCCGCAGTGCCCGCGTCCGCGTGCCGCGGAGTCCTGGAGTCACCGGGTGACCCCCTCCCGTACCGAGCCGCCGAGGTATCCAACTCAGCGTCACATGACGGGACAATTCCGGCATCCGGGCGCCCGCGCAGGGATGACGCCCACCGGAGAGGGACTACGGAAGGGTCTACTGACCCGGGTTGCCGGTCGAGATCTCCAGGGTGAACTCGGCGTCGTCCTTCGAAGCGTCCTCACCGGCCGGCGGGTACTGGCTGAGCACCGTGCCCTCGCCGTACGTCGCCTCGTCCACCGGGGTCTGCTTCGTGAGCTTCCAGCCAGCGGCCTGGATGCAGGCCTGGACCGACTGGAAGTTCTTGTAGCGGAAGTCGGGGATCTCGAACTTCGACGGGTCGTCGCTCGACTCCCGCGGCTCGGTGCACTTCTTCACGTCGATGGTCTTGGTCAGGTCGGGACCCTTGTACCCCGGCGCGGCCGACTGGCTCTGGCTCGGGTCGCCGCCCCCGCCGTTCGCCGGGTCGTCCTTCTTGTTCAGGGTGATCGCGGTGATCACACCGGCGGTCACGAGCAGCGCGGCGACCGCCGCACCCACGATCATCGGCACGTTCCGCCGCGACCCGCCGGAGGTGCCGACGGAGCCGCCGGACGTCGGGGGCTGCGGCGCCATGGAGTACGGCCCGGGGACAGGCGTCTGGTACATCGGGGCCGGCGGCGGGGTCTGCACCTGCTGCGGGTACCCGTACGAGGGCGCGGGGGCCGGCGTCGGCGGACCGTACGGACCCGGCTGCGGCATCGGCTGCGGTGTCGGCGGACCGTACGGGTGCTGGACACCGTGCGTCGACGGCGGCGGCGTCTGGCCGACCGGCGGGAAGACCGCCGAGCCGACGCCCGCGCCGCTGCTGACCGGACCGCCCGCCACGATCACCGGCGCGCTCGTCTGCCCCGCCGAAAGAACCCGCAGGCACTCGTCCTGCATCGCGGAGGCGCTCGGGAACCGCTCGTTCGGGTTCTTCTTCAGCGCGCGGGCGACGAGCGCGTCCATCGCCGGGGTCACCGAGCGGTTGATGGACGACGGCGCGACCGGCTCCTCCTGCACATGCGCGTACGCGATGGCCAGCGGCGAGTCCGCGTCGAACGGCAGCCGGCCGGTGAGCAGCTGGAACAGCATGATGCCGACCGAGTACAGGTCGGAGCGGGCGTCCACCGCGCGGCCGAGGGCCTGCTCGGGGGAGAGGTACTGCGGCGTGCCGACGACCATGCCGGTCTGCGTCATCGAGGTGACACCGGACTGCATGGCGCGCGCGATGCCGAAGTCCATCACCTTGACCACGCCGCGCTTGGTCATCATCACGTTGCCGGGCTTGATGTCCCGGTGGACCAGGCCCATCTCGTGGCTGGTGTCCAGGGCGGCGAGGACGTCGGCGGTCACCTTGAGCGCCCTGTCCGCCGGCATCGCGCCGAACTGCCGTACGTCGGCGGCGAGGGCCGAGCCGAGCGGCTGGCCCTCCACGTACTCCATGACGATGTACGGCATGACGGCGCCGTCGAGGGTGTCCTCGCCGGTGTCGAAGACCGAGACGATGTTCGTGTGCGAAAGCTTCGCGACCGCCTGCGCCTCGCGCCGGAACCGCTCGCGGAACGACTGTTCCCGGCCGAGTTCCGTGTGCAGGGTTTTGATGGCGACCTGCCGGTCCAGGGCGCTGTCGTACGCCAGGTAGACGGAGGCCATGCCGCCTTCGCCGAGCAGGTCGCGAAGCTGGTATCGGCCGTTCGCTACCGAACCGCCCGCATAGCGGCCCTGGGCGCCGTCCTGGCTCATTCGTGCTCCCCCTACGCGCGCGTGGCGGCGCTGATCGTGAATTTCCTGGCCAAGTCTGCCGCAGGGCACCGACACGTCAAGCCGGGTGCCCGTTCCGTGACCCTCCGCGCAAGAAGCGTCTCGGAAGCGTTACACGAACCGGCCGGAATTTGCATCGGCGTACATACGGGGGGTTGGATGGCCGGTCCACTCGGACCGTGTTGTCGGACGAAGCCTGTAGCGTGACGCGGAACGGCTCCACACGACAGACGCACACACGACAGACAGACGACGGCGAGGACTGATGGCACCCGAATCCGAAGCAGGCGGCGGCGGCCTGTCGGGCGCTGCCGCGGAGTCCTGGGGCGTCGGCGGTGTGGTCGGTGACGGACGGTACCGGCTCACGCACCGCCTCGGTCGCGGTGGCATGGCCGAGGTGTTCGCCGCCGAGGACGTCCGCCTCGGACGGACCGTCGCCGTGAAGCTGCTCCGCTCCGACCTCGCCGAGGACCCGGTCTCCAAGGCCCGCTTCACGCGCGAGGCGCAGTCGGTCGCCGGCCTCAACCACCACGCGATCGTGGCGGTGTACGACTCCGGTGAGGACGTCGTCGCCGGCCAGTTCGTGCCGTACATCGTGATGGAGCTGGTCGAGGGCCGCACCATCCGTGACCTGCTGATCAGCGCCGAGGCGCCGGGCCCCGAGCAGGCCCTGATCATCGTCTCCGGTGTCCTTGAGGCGCTCGCGTACTCGCACCAGCACGGCATCGTGCACCGGGACATCAAGCCGGCCAACGTCATCATCACGCACGGTGGTGCGGTGAAGGTGATGGACTTCGGCATCGCGCGCGCCCTGCACGGCGCGCAGTCGACGATGACCCAGACCGGCATGGTCATGGGCACGCCGCAGTACCTCTCCCCCGAGCAGGCCCTCGGCAAGGCCGTGGACCACCGCTCCGACCTGTACGCCACCGGCTGTCTGCTGTACGAACTGCTCGCGCTGCGGCCTCCGTTCACCGGCGAGACCCCGCTCTCGGTCGTGTACCAGCACGTCCAGGACGCCCCGGTCCCGCCGTCCGACGTGGCTCACGCCTCGCCGCCGGAGCTGGACGGGCTGGTGATGCGCTCGCTGGCGAAGGACCCGGACGACCGGTTCCAGAGCGCCGAGGAGATGCGCGGCCTCATCCAGTACAGCCTGCAGATGCTCCAGCAGGCGGGCGGTCACACCGGCACGTGGAACACGGGCCCGGTGGAGATGCACGAGGGCGGTCATACCCCGGTCGGCGGCGTCGCGGCGACGACGGCGATGGGGCACCCGATGCACCACGAGACCGCGCAGGGCCCGATCCTGCCGCCGATGAACCCGAACGACGGCGGATACGACGGCGGCGGTCACGGCGGTTACGGCCAGGACGGCGGCTACGGCCACCACAAGGGCGGCGGCAAGGGCGGGCGCGGCAAGGTGCTGCTGTTCCTGTCGCTCGCGATGATCGCGATCGTGGCGGGTGTCGTGTACGCGCTCGACAAGGCGGCCGACACGGGCGGCGACAAGCCGACGACGCCGATCACCAACTCGCCGACCCCGTCCTCGGAGACGCCGACGCCGTCGCAGGAGCCGAGCCAGGAGACGCACGAGCCGGACACGTCGACGGGCGGCGGCAACGAGCAGCCGTGGACCCCGTCGCCCACTCCGAAGACGACCCCGCCGACGATGCCGCAGACGACCCCGCCGACCACCCAGCCGACGCCGACCGACGACGGTTCGGACGACGGGGGCAACACCGGCGAGCCGACGGACGAGCCGACCGACACCCCGACCGACGACACCACGGACCCGCCGACGACCATCCAGGGGAACACCGGGCAGCCCACGGGCCCCGGCACCACCCCCTGACGGACCCGTCCGTCACCCCGCGAAAGCGTCGCGTACCGCCTCGTACTCGCGGGTCCACCACACCGCCAGGGCCGACGCCGCAGGAAACTGCGGGTCGGCCCTTCGGTCGTGGAGCCGGTAGCGCCAGCGCAGTATCCAGAAGTCGTTGAGCCGCTCCCACCACACCCGGTGCACCGCCGACGCCAGCTCCGCCGCGTCCGCGCCCGCCGCCCGCCGGTAGGCCCGCGCGTACGCCCGTACCTTCTCCAGGGCCAGCTCGCCCGCCGGCCGTACGAAGAAGATGGCGGCGGCCCTGACGGCCTCCTCGGCCCGGGGCTGGACGCCGAGGCGGTCCCAGTCGACGATCGCGGCCGGTTCGGCGCCCCGGTAGAGCAGGTTCAGCGGGTGGAAGTCGCCGTGCACCCAGCCGGCCGAGGCGGCGCGCGGCGGGCGGCGGTGGGCGTGCTCGGCGAGCAGCCCCCGGCGTTCCAGCAGGCGGTGTTCGGCAAGTGCGTCGAAGCCGGTACGGGGCCGGTGGGCGCGGGCGAGGCGGAGGAGCTCGTCGATGACACGGAGGGTGTCCTCGGGGCGGGCGCTCTCGTGCCCGTCGCCGGGCGGCGGGGACTCCATGACCTGCTCCAGGCAGGTGTGGACGTGCCCGAGGAGGGCTCCCAGTCGCTGCGAGCCGCCCGTGGAGAGCTGGGCGCCGTCGCGGTGGCGGCCGTCGATCCAGGGGTGCAGGGCGTAGCAGCGGCCGCCGATGACGGCGACGGTGCGGCCGGCCGAGTCGGCGAGCGGCGGGGCGACGGGCAGGCCGAGGGCGTGCAGGCGCTGGGTCGCGCGGTGCTGCCGGCTGATGGTGTCCCGGTCGGCGGTCGGGGCGTCGAGGTGCTGCTTGAGGAAGTAGGCGCCGCGGGTGGTGGAGAGGCGGTAGCCGCGGTTGAGGAGGCCCTGGGTGACGGGTTCGCAGGAGAGCGGCTCGCCGGCCTCGCGGTAGCGGCGCAGCAGGGCGCCGACGGGCGGAGCGAGGGTTTCAGATGAGCGCGGCACTCGCCAGATGTTAGATCACGCTACGTGCTGGAGATGTCGCTCGCTGGTGCCGCTGGTGCTCCTGCTGCCACAGGTGCCGCTGGTGTCACTGGTGTAGTCGAGCTGGTGCACCGTCACGAACTGGGGCTCGATGCGCAGGTAGACCGCGTCGAAGGGTTCGTCGTCGACGACCTGGGGGGCGGGGCCGAAGGCGGCGAGCTGCTCCTCGGTCGGTTCGACGACCTCCGCGGTGCCGGTGAACTGCACGGACCAGAGGTTCTCGGCGCCGGAGTTGAAGTTGTCCGCGCCGTAGGCGACGACGCTCCCGGCGCAGGCCCGGTGGTAGCCGAGGCCGCGGTGCATGCGGATCAGGACGCCGCCGTCGACCACGATGTGCCGGGCGGGGGCGACGAACGGCATCGCGCGCATGCTCGTCGCCACCCGGCCGTACGAGACGCGGTTCAGCAGCTCGATGGCGCGGATCTCCTCGGTGGACATGGCTTCCACTCTCCGCCACCGCCGCCGTACCGGAACAGGGGCCCCTGCCCCGCTCCGCCCGGGACGTAGGTCCCGAATCGGGCCGGTGCCGCCCCTCGGGCCTCGGCCTCAGTGCTGTCGCTCGGCCTCGGCCTGCATCCGGGCCACGTACGCCGCGGCCTGGGAACGGCGCTCCATGCCCAGCTTCGACAGCAGGCTGGAGACGTAGTTCTTGATGGTCTTCTCCGCCAGGTGGAGCCGCTCGCCGATGGCCCGGTTGGTCAGGCCCTCGCCGATCAGATCCAGGATCTTGCGTTCCTGCTCCGTCAGGTTGGCGAGCCTGTCGTCACCCTTCGGACTGTTTCCGTCCCGCAGCCGTTCCAGGACGCGTGCGGTCGCGACCGGATCGAGCAGGGACTTTCCGGCCGCAACGTCCCGCACCGCCGAAAGGAGTTCGTTTCCGCGGATGGCCTTGAGGACATAACCCGAGGCCCCGGCCATGATCGCGTCGAAAAGCGCCTCGTCGTCGGCGTACGAGGTGAGCATCAGGCACTTCATGTCTTCGTTCTGCGAACGCACCTCGCGGCAGACCTCGACACCGCTGCCGTCCGGCAGCCGCACGTCGAGCACGGCCACGTCGGGCCGTGTCGCGGGGATTCGGACCAGGGCGTCCGCCGCCGTGCCCGCCTCCCCGACCACCTCGATGTCGTCCTCCACGGAGAGCAGCTCGTGGACGCCGCGCCGGACGACTTCATGGTCGTCCAGCAGAAATACCCGGATTTTTCCATCTTCGCGCACGCGGTCAGTCTCACATATTGGCTCTTCCCGTGCCCGGGGTGCGCGGGATAACGTGCCCGTGTTCCGGCGGCCTGCGAGGCTGTTGCCAGCGCGCTGACCAGCTACTGTTCCCGCTTTTCTCGATTTACTTGGAAATCCAAGCAAAATCGCAGGTCAAATGGGGTTTCGCAGTAATGCGAAGCAGTGGGTAACGTGCCTATGACAGGGCGCTCGCCGGGGCACCTGTCACGCCTGACCCGGCCGAGTCGCACCCACCCCGTGCGCGCGTCCGGACAAGGCGAGCCGCACTGGCCTTTCCCGGCAACCCCGGGGGCCGGACCGACGGAGGAGTACGCACGTGACCGTGGAGAGCACTGCCGCGCGCAAGACGACGCGACGCAGCAGCGGCGCCAAGCGCGCAGCCGGCGCCGGCGCCGCCGCGAGCGCCAAGAAGTCCCAGGCTTCCGAGCCCGAGCTGGTTCAGCTGCTGACCCCCGAGGGTGAGCGCGTCCAGCATCCCGAGTACGACATCGACCTGAGCGCCGACGAGCTGCGCGGCCTGTACCGGGACATGGTCCTCACCCGCCGCTTCGACGCCGAGGCCACCTCGCTGCAGCGTCAGGGCGAGCTGGGCCTGTGGGCCTCGCTGCTCGGCCAGGAGGCCGCGCAGATCGGCTCCGCCCGCGCGCTGCGCGACGACGACTATGTCTTCCCGACCTACCGGGAACACGGCGTCGCCTGGTGCCGCGGGGTCGACCCGGCGAACCTGCTGGGCATGTTCCGCGGTGTGAACCACGGCGGCTGGGACCCCAGCACCAACAACTTCCACCTGTACACGATCGTCATCGGCTCGCAGACCCTGCACGCCACCGGCTACGCCATGGGCGTCGCCAAGGACGGCGCGGACTCCGCCGTCATCGCGTACTTCGGTGACGGCGCGTCCAGTCAGGGTGACGTCGCCGAGTCGTTCACGTTCTCCGCGGTCTACAACGCCCCCGTCGTGTTCTTCTGCCAGAACAACCAGTGGGCGATCTCCGAGCCCACCGAGAAGCAGATGCGCGTCCCGCTCTACCAGCGCGCGCAGGGCTTCGGCTTCCCCGGCGTCCGGGTCGACGGCAACGACGTCCTCGCCTGCCTGGCCGTGACCCGCTCCGCCCTGGAGCGCGCCCGCCGCGGCGAGGGCCCGACGCTGGTCGAGGCGTTCACGTACCGCATGGGTGCCCACACCACCTCCGACGACCCGACCAAGTACCGCGCCGACGAGGAGCGCGAGGCCTGGGAGGCGAAGGACCCGATCCTGCGGCTCAAGGCGTACCTGGAGCGCGAGGGCCACGCCGACGCGGCGTTCTTCGAGTCCCTGGAGGCGGAGAGCGAGACGCTCGGCAAGCGGGTCCGCGAGGCCGTGCGCTCCATGCCCGACCCGGATCACATGGCGATCTTCGAGAATGTCTACGCCGACGGGCACGCGCTCGTCGACGAGGAGCGCGCGCAGTTCGCCGCCTACCAGGCGTCCTTCGCCGAGGAGGGCAACTAACCATGGCCGTACAGAAGCTTCCCCTGGCCAAGGCGATCAACGAGTCGCTCCGCACGGCCCTCGAGAACGACCCCAAGGTCCTCATCATGGGCGAGGACGTCGGCAAGCTCGGCGGCGTCTTCCGGGTCACCGACGGTCTGCAGAAGGACTTCGGCGAGGACCGGGTCATCGACACCCCGCTCGCCGAGTCCGGCATCGTCGGCACCGCGATCGGTCTGGCCCTGCGCGGCTACCGGCCCGTCGTGGAGATCCAGTTCGACGGTTTCGTCTTCCCCGCGTACGACCAGATCGTCACCCAGCTCGCCAAGATGCACGCCCGCGCGCTGGGCAAGATCAAGATGCCGGTCGTCATCCGGATCCCGTACGGCGGTGGCATCGGCGCGGTCGAGCACCACTCGGAGTCCCCCGAGGCGCTCTTCGCGCATGTCGCCGGCCTGAAGGTCGTCTCGCCGTCCACGTCGTCGGACGCGTACTGGATGCTCCAGCAGGCCATCCAGAGCGACGACCCGGTCATCTTCTTCGAGCCCAAGCGCCGCTACTGGGACAAGAGCGAGGTCGACACCGAGGCCATCCCGGGCGAGCTGCACAAGGCCCGGGTCGCCCGCGAGGGCGCGGACCTCACGCTCGCCGCGTACGGCCCGATGGTGAAGGTCTGCCTGGAGGCCGCCGCGGCCGCCCAGGAGGAGGGCAAGTCGATCGAGGTCCTGGACCTGCGCTCGATGTCCCCGATCGACTTCGACACGATCCAGACCTCGGTCGAGAAGACCCGCCGCCTGGTCGTGGTCCACGAGGCCCCGGTCTTCTACGGCTCGGGCGCGGAGATCGCCGCCCGGATCACCGAGCGCTGCTTCTACCACCTGGAGGCACCCGTCCTGCGGGTCGGCGGCTACCACGCGCCGTACCCGCCGGCGCGCCTGGAGGAGGAGTACCTGCCCGGTCTGGACCGCGTGCTCGACGCCGTCGACCGCTCGCTGGCGTACTGACGGGCTGGAGGAGAGCATCGTGACGATCCGCGAATTCAAGATGCCCGACGTGGGCGAGGGCCTCACCGAGGCCGAGATCCTCAAGTGGTACGTCCAGCCGGGCGACACGGTCGCCGACGGCCAGGTCGTGTGCGAGGTCGAGACGGCGAAGGCGGCCGTCGAGCTGCCGATCCCGTTCGACGGCACGGTCCATGAGCTGCGCTTCGCCGAGGGCACGACGGTCGACGTCGGCCAGGTCATCATCTCGGTGAACGTGGGCGGGGGGGCGCCGGCTCCGACGGAGGCTGTGGCCGAGGCCCCGGCTCCCGCAGTGGCGGCCCCCGCCGAGGAGGAGGCCGAGGAGGCCGAGCCGCAGGGCCGGCAGCCGGTTCTGGTCGGTTACGGAGTGGCCGCGACCTCGACCAAGCGCCGTGCCCGCAAGGGCTCGGCGGTGCCCGCGCAGGCCGCCACCGCGATCCAGGGCGAGCTCAACGGCCACGGCGGTACGAGCGGCACGGGCACGGCTACGGCTACCGCCACGGCCGGCCGTCCGCTGGCCAAGCCGCCGGTACGGAAGCTGGCCAAGGACCTGGGTGTGGACCTGACGGCGGTCATCCCGACCGGCCCGGACGGGATCATCACCCGCGAGGACGTCCACGCTGCGGCGGCCCCCGCCCCGGCCGTCGAGGCCCCGGCGCCCACCGCCCCGGCCCCGGCTCCGGTGTCCGCACCCGCTGCGCCCGCCCCCGCGGCCGTGGTGTCCACGGACGCCCGGGAGACGCGTACCCCCATCAAGGGCGTACGGAAGGCCACGGCGGCGGCGATGGTCGGCTCGGCCTTCACCGCGCCGCACGTCACCGAGTTCATCACCTTCGACATCACGCGCACGATGAAGCTGGTCGAAGAGCTCAAGTCCGACAAGGACATGGCGGGTCTGCGGGTCAACCCGCTGCTTCTCATCGCCAAGGCCGTCCTGGTCGCCGCCCGGCGCAACCCGGAGATCAACACGGCCTGGGACGAGGCGAACCAGGAGATCGTGCTCAAGCACTACGTCAACCTGGGCATCGCCGCGGCCACCCCGCGCGGTCTGATCGTGCCGAACATCAAGGACGCGCACGCCCAGACCCTGCCGGAGCTGTCGAAGTCCCTCAGCGAGCTGGTCGCCACCGCCCGCGAGGGCAAGACGACCCCGGCGGCCATGCAGGGCGGCACGTTCACCATCACGAACGTCGGCGTCTTCGGCGTCGACACCGGTACGCCCATCCTGAACCCGGGTGAGTCCGCGATCCTCGCGGTCGGCGCGATCAAGCTCCAGCCCTGGGTCCACAAGGGCAAGGTGAAGCCGCGTCAGGTGACCACGCTGGCCCTCTCCTTCGACCATCGCGTGGTCGACGGCGAGCTGGGCTCCAAGTTCCTGGCGGACGTCGCCGCGATCCTGGAACAGCCGAAGAGGCTCATCACCTGGGCGTGATGGTCACGCTGATTTGTTTCACGTGAAACGCCCGACCGGGCTCCCCGGTCGGGCGTTTTCGCACCTCGAACTCAGCCCAGAAAGTCGAACTCAGCCCAGAAAAGGGATGGTCAGTCGAGACAGAACTCGTTGCCCTCGATGTCCTGCATCCCGAGGCACGATTCGTTGTTCTCATCGGCAAGCAGCAGTTGCCCACGTGTTGCGCCGAGCGCGACCAACCGTGCGCATTCGGCCTCAAGCGTGGCCACGCGCTCGTCACCCACGAGTCCGGTGCCGACCCGCACATCGAGATGCACCCGATTCTTGGCGACCTTGCCTTCGGGAACGCGCTGAAAGTACAGGCGCGGGCCCGCACCTGAGGGGTCAACGGCTACCGACCATGAACCCTGCTCCTCGGCAGGCGGCGGTACGACGTACCCCAATACCTCGCACCAGAAGCGGGCGACGCGCTCAGGATCCGCGCAGTCGAAGGTGACCTGGAACTCCCTGATCGATGACATCGGCGCACCCTAACAAGGGGGGCTCCGCCTTCAAAGGGGGTTTCGGCCCCCGCCTACCGGAACGCGCCCACGTAACGCTGTGCCCAGTCCGCGAAGGTGCGGGGTGCGCGCCCCAGGACCTGCTCGACGTCCGGGCTGATGCGCTGCTCGGCCGGATTGGGCTCGCCGAGGATCGTCAGCGTCGTCTCGACCACCGGCTCCGGCAGGAACCCCAGCATCTGCGCCCGGGCCTCCTCCCGGGTCTGCTCCGTGAACCGCACGGGTTCGCCGAGCGCGTCGGCGATCGCCGACGCCCGCTCCCTGGGCGTGGAGAGCTCCGGGCCGGTCAGCTCGTAGATCCGCCCCGCGTGGCCGTTCTCCCGCAGCGTCACCGCGCCGACCTCGGCGATGTCGTCCGGGTCGATGACCGGCAGGCCGGTCCCGGCGAACGGTGCGGCGATCTCCCTGCGCGTACGGACCGACTCGACCCAGGCGAAGGCGTTGGAGGCGAAGCCGCCGGGCCGCAGGATCGTCCAGTCCAGGCCCGACTCCCGGACGGCGTCCTCGATGGCGCGTCCGGTGTCCCCGTGGGAGGCCGAGTCGGGCCGGGTCGCGACGCCCTGGGAGGACAGCAGCACGACCCGTCGGACGCCGCCGGTCTTCGCGGCGTCGAGGATGGCGTGCGGATCCAGCAGATGGGCGCTGGCACCGCCGCTCTGCAGGAACAGCGCGTCGGCGCCGTCGAGGACGGGCCGCAGACTCTCCGCGTCGATCAGATCCGACCGCTCGGCACGGACGCCCGGCGGCACGTCCGCGTCCGTGATGCCCCTGGACGTCGCGGTGACCTGCGCACCCGCCGCCGCGAGCACCTGTACGAGCGATCGGCCGACGTTGCCCGTCGCCCCCGTCACAACAATCACGATGAACTCCCCTGTCAGGTCTTCTTGTTGACGTCGGGAACGCTAACAGCCTCGGTATAGTAGGTACCTAGAGGAAAGTGACTACCCGAGAGTGACAGGGAGACGCGCATGGCGGTCGAGACGACGGCTACGGCGATGGCTACGGCTACGGCGATGGCGACGGCAGCCGCCGGGACCGATCCGGAACTGGCCTGCCCTGTCTCCCCGGTGGTGGACATCGTCTTCAGCCGGTGGACGACGCCGATCCTCTGGTCCCTCCACGCCCACGGCCGGCTGCGGTTCGTGGAGCTGGAGCGGTCGATCCCCCGCATCACGCCGAAGGTGCTGACCCAGCGGCTGCGGCAGCTGGAGCGCGACGGCCTGGTCGTCCGTACGTACCACCCGGAGGTGCCGCCCCGGGTCGAGTACGAGATCAGCGACCTGGGCCGCAGCCTCGCCCCGCTCTTCGCGCACCTCGCCGAATGGGCCGCCGGCAATCTGGGGAAGGTCGACGAGGCCCGCCAGGCCTACGACGCCGATCCGACCCGCTGACGCGGGCCTCCGCCCGCCGCGCGTCTCGGGACGGCCTGGAGGCCGAGGGCGAAGCCGAGCGCGAAGCGGCTGGTGCAGCCGTACTCCTGCATGAGCTGCCGCACCCGTCGCTGGACGGTGCGTTTGCTCAGGGCAAGTGTGCGCGAGATGCGTTCGTCGCTCCATCCCCGTACCAGCAACGCGACGATGTACTGATGGTCCACGGTGTCCTGCACGCCTCGTCTCCTCCTGCTTTCGCAGCCCCCCGGGTCTTGGCGATTGCGGCCACGGTAACCGCTTCCATGTGCCGTTCTGTACAGGTTCTTTCGGCCATCTGTCCGAATCAGGCGTGACTGGCGGGAAGACGACAGGTTGCCCACGGTTGACCCCCGGGGTCCGCGAGTTCGCCGTTAGCGTTCGGGATCGCAAGGAAGTTCCACCCAATCGTTGACGGAGGAAGACCTTGAAGATTCGATTCGCCGCACTCGCCGCCGTAGCCGGACTCTCCGGTGCCCTCGCCCTCTCCGCCCCCGCGCAGGCCGCACGGGGCGCGGAGGCCGACGTGCAGGTGGCGCAGCCCGCCGGGGTCTCGGCGCTGGCCGACTACACGCTCTGCGCGACGATCTACACCAACGGCACGGCCGCCGGCCGGGGCTGTTTCTCCTCGTACGGCGACAAGTTCACGATGGACGACTACAAGTCGGACGGCCTGCGAGTCGTCGCCGAGTGGTACACGGACTACGGGCGCAGCGGCGAGTGCCACTACACCGCGGGTGCCGACGCCGACCCGGGCGTGTGCAACTACGACATGCGCGAGGACGGTCGCGTGAACTTCCGTGTGGCGGTGCGCAACGGATCCGACGCCGCCAACTCGGCGGCGACCAGCTGGTCCGGCTACGTGCCGATCGGCGGCTGACCTCGTCCTGTGGCCACAGGCCCGTCCGTATCGCGGACGGGTCTGTCTGTTGCACCTCTGTTGTATCTATGCTGTGCGCATGCCATCAGCGCCCCCAGCCGCCGACCGCGTCTACATGCACGTCAAGCAGGCCGTTCTCGACCGTCGGTACGAGGGAGGGACGCTGCTCACGGAGGGCGAACTCGCCCAGGCCGTCGGGGTGTCCCGGACCCCCGTGCGGGAGGCGCTGCTCAAGCTGGAGATGGAAGGGCTGCTCAAGCTCTACCCCAAGAAGGGCGCCCTCGTCCTCGCCGTCTCCGCGCAGGAGATCGCCGACGTCGTCGAGACCCGGCTGCTCGTCGAGGAATTCGCCGTCCGCCGGGCCGTCCCCGCGTCCGCCGCGCTCGTCGAGCGGCTGGCGGAGCTCCTGGAGGAGCAGAAGCGGCGGGCCGAGGCCGGGGACCTCGCCGAGGTCGCCGTCACCGACCGCTCCTTCCACGCCGAGATCGTCAAGCACGCCGGCAACCAGATCCTCGCCCGCCTCTACGACCAGCTGCGCGACCGCCAACTGCGGATGGGCGTCGCCGTGATGCAGTCCCAGCCGGACCGGATCGCCAAGAACATCACCGAGCACGCCGAGATCCTGGAGCGGATCAGGGCCGGTGACGCGGAGGGTGCGGCGCACTGCGTCCGCCAGCACCTGAGCTGGGTCAAGGTCCTGGTCCGGGGTGACGCCAGGTGAGCCGCGACGGACAGGGCCGTAACGGAGGCGGACGTAACGAATCCGGCCGCAGCGGAAGCGGCCGCAGCGGATCCGGTTCCGGTTCCGCGGTCACCCTCCCCGGTGACCCGCCCGGCGGCCGGCGTGCCGCCCTCGTCTGGGGCGTCGGGGTCGCCGTCTACTTCGTCGCCGTGATCTTCCGTACGTCGCTCGGCGTCGCCGGACTCGACGCCGCCGACCGCTTCGACGTCAACGCCTCGGCCCTCTCCACCTTCTCCATCCTCCAACTCCTCGTCTACGCCGGCATGCAGATACCCGTCGGCCTCATGGTCGACCGGCTCGGCACCAAGAAGGTGCTGACCCTCGGCGTCGTCCTCTTCACCATCGGCCAGCTGGGCTTCGCGCTCGCCCCCTCGTACGGCATGGCCCTCGCCGCCCGCGCCCTGCTCGGCTGCGGCGACGCGATGACCTTCATCAGCGTGCTGCGGCTCGGCACCCGCTGGTTCCCCGCCCGGCGCGGGCCCTTCATCGCCCAGGTCGCGGCGCTCTTCGGGATGGCCGGCAATCTCGTCTCGACCATCTTCATCGCCCGCGCCCTGCACGACCTGGGCTGGACGACCACGTTCGTCGGCAGCTCGATCGCGGGCGTCGTCGTCCTCGTCCTGCTGCTGCTCTTCCTCAAGGACCACCCCGAGGGCCACGAACCGCCGCCCGTGCCGCACGCCGGGGCCGCGTTCGTCCGCCGTCAGATCGCCGAGTCCTGGCGGGAGCCGGGCACCCGGCTCGGGATGTGGGTGCACTTCACGACCCAGTTCCCGGCGATGGTGTTCCTGCTGCTCTGGGGGCTGCCGTTCCTGGTCGAGGCCCAGGGCCTCTCCCAGGGCGTCGCCGGTGAGCTGCTGACGCTTGTGGTGCTCTCCAACATGGTGGTGGGGCTCGCGTACGGGCAGATCATCGCCCGGCACCACACCGCCAGGGCCCCGCTCGCCCTCGGTACGGTCACGGCGACCGCGCTGGTGTGGGGCGCCACCCTCGCGTACCCCGCCGACCGGGCGCCGATGTGGCTGCTCATCACACTGTGCGCGGTCCTCGGTGCCTGCGGGCCCGCCTCGATGATCGGCTTCGACTTCGCCCGCCCGGCCAACCCGCCCGAGCGTCAGGGCACCGCCTCCGGAATCGTCAACATGGGTGGTTTCACCGCCTCGATGACGACGCTCCTCGCGATCGGCGTCCTCCTCGACGCGACCGGCGACAACTACCGGATCGCGTTCGCGTCGGTCTTCGTCCTGGAGGCGCTGGGCGTCGTCCAGATCCTGCGCCTGAAGTCGCGTACGGCACGCAGAGAGAAGGAACGCCTGGTCGCGAGTCGGGTCGAGGCCGTTCACGTACCGGCGTGAGTCCCGGACGGGGGGCTTGCCTCAGGGCGTGACGGCGAAGTTGTCCAGGATGGCCTGGGCCAGCTCCGTGTCGCCCTCGATCTTGATCCGGTCGGCGACCGCCGCCGGCCGGATCCGGCCGCAGGCGAGCCGTACGTACGTCTCCCAGTCCAGCGCCAGCGTCACCGCGGGCCCCAGCGACGGCGCCCCGTCGACCGAGCCGCGGCCCTCCGCGTCCACCCGTACCGTCCGCAGGAACTCCACCGGCCCGTGCACATCGAGCACGACCGCCGAGTTCGCCGGTGCGCCCGCGTCCTTCGCGACGACCTTGGCCAGCGCGAGGAGCAGGTTGTCCCGGACCACCAGGGCGCCGGGGGAGTCCAGGTTGCCGGGCTTCCCGAGCGCGACGCGCAGGTCCTGCTCGTGCACCCAGACGTCGAAGGCGCGCATCCGGTAGGCCACTTCGAGGGTCTGCTCGGCGCCGAGGGGCGCGCGCATCAGATGGTCGGGCCCGCGGTTCTCGTTGCGCAGCTGACGGGCGCGGCGGATCAGGATGTACTCCAGCTCCGAGGTCATCTCGGGACCGGTGTGGTGCCGCCGCACATCGACCTGCATCTCCATGTAGCGGGCGAACTCACCGCGTACGTGGTAGAGATCGCGCGGCAGCGAGTGGATGGGGCGCGGGTCGCCCAGCATCTCGCACTCCATGCCGATCACATGGGACACGATGTCGCGCACCGACCAGCCCGGGCACGGTGTCGCGCGGTTCCATTCGCCTTCCACGAGCGGCTGCACCAGCTCGGATATCGCTTCGATGGAGTGGGTCCAGGCGTCGGCGTAGGTCTGGAGGCTGGGATGGACGGTCACGGGACCCCTCGGCGGTTCTGCGGTGCACGGGCTGACGATCGAGCGGACAGGCGGGCTGGAGACAAGACTGCGTGGGAGGCTCGGACGCTAAGTTACGCTGCCCGAAGGCACCCCGGCAGTGGTTTCGTGTGACGATCGTAGGCCCGTGTTGACGGCTCGAATGCCAGGACGGTGGTAGTGTGCGCGCCTCCCTCATCCAGATCGCAGTAGACCCGGACGAACCGGTCGTTTCGCGCCGCGCGCGCGTGGCGGAGCTCGTACGGGCCGAGCGCGGCGCCGCGGACCTCGTGGTCCTGCCGGAGCTGTGGCCGACGGGCGCCTTCGCGTACGAGTCCTTCGCGGCGGAGTCGGAACCGCTGCGCGGCCCCACGTACGAGGCGATGGCGGCGGCCGCGCGCGACGCGGGGGTCTGGCTGCACGCGGGCTCGATCGTGGAGGCGGAGGGCGGGGAGCTCTTCAACACCTCGCTCGTCTTCTCCCCGACCGGGGATCTGGCGGCCCGGTACCGGAAGATCCACCGCTTCGGCTTCGACAAGGGCGAGGCCGTGATGATGGCGGCGGGCGACGACCTGGTGACGTTCGCCCTGCCGGACCTGGACCTCACGGTGGGGCTCGGTACCTGCTACGACCTGCGCTTCCCGGAGCTCTTCCGGGGCCTGGTGGACGCGGGCGCGCAGGCGTTCGTCGTCCCGGCCGGCTGGCCGGCCCGCCGCCGCGCCCACTGGACGCTGCTCGCCCAGGCGCGGGCGGTCGAGAACCAGGCGTACATGCTGGCCTGCGGCACGGCCGGCACCCACGCGGGCGTGGAACAGGCCGGGCACTCGATCGTGGTGGACCCGTGGGGCGAGGTCCTGGCGGAGGCGGGCCCGGGCGAGGAGATCCTGCGGGTGGAGCTGGACCCGGCGAAGGTGACGACGACGAGGGAGCAGTTCCCGGCGCTGAAGGACCGGGTGTTGTAGGGGCGGTGCTGTAGAGGCGGGCTCAGTCCTCGCGCTCACGCTCGGCCATCCGGATCACGCACACCGCGACGGCGATGAGCAGGGCGCTGTCGGTGTCCTCGCGGACGACGTTCACGGCGTACGTGTCCCGCACGCGGAACCACTGCCGGGAGATGTGGGCGAGGAGCTCGCCGTCGTACTCGACCGTGAACTCCCGGTCCAGGATCCGGCCGCTGACGTCCAGTTCGGTCCCCTCGACCAGGGTGACCCGGTAGTGGTTGCGGAGCAGCGACAGCCGCTTCCTGCGGATGGTGGCGAGCGGCCGGTCGTCCCGCTCGATCGTCATCGCGTCCCGCAGGCTGAACATCTTCTGCCGCAGTGTGACCAGGACCTGCCCGATCGGATCCTTCAACTCCAGGGTGTCGCGCAGCCGCAGGGCCTTGCCGTCGACGAGGAAGGCGTGCCGCCCGTTCTCGTCCTCGATCCAGTAGTCGTCGCCGATCGCGAAGAGTTTGTCCCGTACGAGATATTTCATGGCGGGATGCGTTCCCCGCGGGGCGCCGGTTCACGCCAGGAGCCTCCCGCCCGGGCGAGGACAGGAGGCTCCTGGCATCACGGAACCACGGCATCAAGCAATCACGGCATCAAGGCGTCACGGCATCAAGCCGTCAGCGCGTGATCGTGTAGAACGAGGTCGTCCCCGTGCCCTCGTTCGCGACCGCCAGCATCGGGCGGTGCGTGGGGCTCTGCCAGGCCGGTACGAACTCCAGGCCCTCGGGCGACTCGTCGCCCGCCGTGCGGACCCAGTTCTGGAAGCGCGGCTTCCGCGGGTCGCTGATGTCGAAGACCATCACACCGTTGGTGCGCTCGATCGCGACGAAGGCCATCAGCTTGCCGTCGATCTCGCCGATGGTCAGACCCTCCGGCTCCGGGCCCTTGTTGTCGCTGCGCTTGTCGAAGTCGCCCTCGCCCTCGGCGTTGAAGTTCGCCGGGTCGATCTCGGCGGTCAGCCGCTCCAGCAGGTCGCCGCTGTCGTAGACCAGGCGCCCGTCCTCGTCGCGGATGGAGAAGGAGCGCCCGCCGTAGACGCGCACCGGGTCACCGGCGTTGGCCGGCCGCAGGACGTTCAGCCGGCCCATCTCGGTCTCGGCGAGCAGGGAGCGGTCGAAGCCGGCGGGCAGCAGCGCCGGGTCGAGGTCGGCCAGGCGGATGCCGTCGACGTACTTGGTGGCACCCTTGCCGTACTCGCGCTCGTCGCCCTCGTTGGCGACGACGTAGTAGCCGCGGCCGCGGTGCTCGAAGGCGGCGACGGAGTCCGGCATGTAGACACCCTGGAGCGGGCGCGGCTCGATCCTGATGGCGCCGTCGCGGTCGGAGGTGTCCAGGCCGTTGCCGGGCTTGGAGTGGTCCTTGAAGCCGAGGCCGTCGATCGAGGTGACGCGGGCGGAGCGCAGGTCGACGGTGGCGACCGCGTTGTTCTCCTGGAGGGTGACGAACGCGGTGCGGCCGTCCCTGGAGACCGAGATGTACTCCGGCTCCAGGTCCTGGGCGACCGTGGCGCCCGGGCCGCTGGTCCGCACCGAGGCGTCCAGGCGACGGTCGTCGAAGGCCCGGAAGTCGGCGGTGCGCACGGTGGCGCGGGCGACGCCCCGGTCCAGGGAGACGATGCTGACGCTGCCCTCGGGGTCGGCCTGGCCCGGCTGGTAGCCGACGGGCTCGCCCTCGTTGGCGACGAGCAGGCTGCGGCCGTCACCGGTGAAGGTCACCATGTCCGGGCTGTACCCGGCGGTGACCACCTTGACCACGGTGCCGTCGGCGCGCATCAGGACGACCTTGCCGAGCTCGCCGGCGTCCGCCGACTCGACGGCGGCGGCGATCAGCCCGTGCCGGGCGTCCACGCTGGTGACCGCGCCGGTGCCGTAGGCCGACAGATCGACGGACGTGATCTTCACCGGCCTCGCCGGGTCACGGACGTCGAGGATGTCGAGAGCCAGGCCGTCGGCCGTGGTGACGTACGCGCGCCGGGTGATCCAGTCGTACGCGACGATCTCGGCCTTCTCACCGGCGTACGTACCCAGGTGGGCCAGGTTCACCGGCCGGTCGCCGGAAGATCCGTGGGCCGACGCCGGGGCGGAGCCGAGGAGGGCCAGGGAGGCGGTGAGCGCGAGGGACGCGGCGTACACGCGTCTGAAGCGCGTGGATGTGTTCATGAGGAGGATGCTCGGTAGAGGGCGTGAACGGGGCGTGGCCGAGGGATTGCGGGAGGCCTCGCCATACGTGTGATCCGGTGTTCGTACCCGGATGGCACCCTTGAACCATGAACGATGCCGTCCCGGCGCCCACCCCCGCGCCCGTGCCCGCGCCCACAGCCACGCCCACAGCCACGCCCACCGCCACGCCCCGTCGCCGTGCCCGTGTCCGTGCCCCCGAGCTGGTCGGGAAGGGGGGCTGGATCAACACCGGCGGCAAGGACCTGACGCTCGCCGACTTCCGGGGTCGCGTATTGATCTTGGATTTCTGGACCTTCTGCTGCATCAACTGCCTGCACGTCCTCGACGAGCTCCGTGAGCTGGAGGAGAAGCACCGGGACACGCTGGTGATCGTCGGGGTGCACTCGCCGAAGTTCGTGCACGAGGCCGAGCACCAGGCCGTCGTGGACGCCGTCGAGCGGTACGAGGTGCACCACCCCGTTCTCGACGATCCCGAGCTGGTGACCTGGAAGCAGTACGCCGTACGGGCCTGGCCGACGCTCGTCGTCATCGATCCCGAGGGGTACGTCGTTGCCCAGCACGCGGGTGAGGGGCATGCCAACGCGATCCGGACGCTCGTCGAGGAGCTGGAGGCCGAGCACGAGGCCAAGGGGACGCTGCGGCGCGGGGACGGGCCGTACGTGCCGCCGGAGCCGGTCGCGACCGACGTGCGCTTCCCCGGCAAGGCCGTCCTGCTCCCCACCGGCAACTTCCTCGTCTCCGACACCACCCGTCACCAGCTCGTCGAGCTGGAGCCGGACGGGGAGACCGTGGTGCGGCGGATCGGGGACGGTGAGTTCCGCGAGCCGCAGGGGCTCGCGCTGCTCCCCGACGGCAAGGTCGTCGTCGCCGACACCGTGAACCACGCCCTGCGTACGTACGACCCCGCGACCGGTGTCATCGAGCGGATCGCGGGCACCGGCAAGCAGTGGTGGCAGGGGTCGCCGACCTCCGGGCCCGCACTCGACGTGGACCTCTCCTCGCCGTGGGACGTGGCCTGGTGGCAGGGCAAGGTGTGGATCGCCATGGCCGGTGTCCACCAGGTGTGGACGTACGACCCCGAGACGGGGACGGTCGGGGTCGCGGCCGGTACGACCAACGAAGGGCTGGTCGACGGGCCCGCCGACGAGGCCTGGTTCGCGCAGCCCTCGGGGCTCGCGGCCACCGCGGACCGGCTGTGGATCGCCGACTCCGAGACGAGTGCCGTCCGCTGGATCGACACCGACGGCACCGTCCGCACCGCCGTCGGCACCGGGCTCTTCGACTTCGGCCACCGCGACGGCGCCGCCGGCCAGGCGCTGCTCCAGCACCCCCTCGGCGTCACCGCGCTCCCCGACGGGTCCGTCGCGATCTCCGACACGTACAACCACGCCCTGCGCCGCTTCGACCCGGCGAGCGGCGAGGTGACGACGCTCGCGACCGATCTGCGCGAGCCGAGCGACGCCGTCCTCGTCGGCGACGAGATCGTGGTCGTCGAGTCGGCCCGGCACCGGCTGACCCGGCTGCGGCTGCCCGAGGAGGCGGTCAAGGTCGAGGCGGTCGCCCACCGCACGCAGCGCGAGGCCACCGAGGTCGCGCCCGGCCGGCTCCGCCTCGACGTCGTCTTCCAGGCGCCGACGGGGCAGAAGCTGGACGAGCGCTACGGCCCCTCCACCCGGCTCCTCGTCTCCTCGACCCCGCCCGAGCTGCTGCTCGGCGGCGAGGGCACCGGTACGGATCTCTTCCGCGAGCTGGAGCTGAACCCGGAGGTCACGGAGGGCGTCCTGCACGTCTCCGCGATGGCCGCGTCCTGCGACGACGACCCGGCCAACGAGTACCCGGCCTGCCATGTCCACCAGCAGGACTGGGGCGTTCCGGTGAAGCTGACGGAGGGCGGCGCGGCCCGCCTCCCGCTGATCCTCGCCGGCATGGACGGCTAGTTCCCCGCGCACGATCCGCTAGCGCACGATCCCCTGGTTCCGCGACGGCCGCCCGGCCGCCCCGTCCAGACAACCGGCCACCCACGCCCCCGGGTCGTGGGTGGCCGGCGTGCCGCCCAGGCCCGTCCGCTCCATCTCCGCGCACTCCCCGTCGCGCAGCTCGCGGAACTTCGCGATCCGGACGGCCGTCAGATAGCCGCCCTCGTACGCGATGTCCGTGCCCCACGGCGGCCGTTCGTCGTACCGGTCGATGAGCCCCCACGCGACTCCCGTGCCGAACAGCGCGAAGGCGACGACCCCCACGACCAACTTCCCCCGTGACGGCCCCGCCTGGACCTTCTGACGCTCCATGAGTCGGACGGTGTCAGGAGGGGCCTTTCGCAGATGTTTCCCCCGCGGGAGGATCAGGAGGCTCAGCCCTCCAGGAACGCCACCAGCGCGTTCGCCAGCAGGTACGGGTCGTCCGCGCCGCAGAGTTCGCGGGCGCTGTGCATCGACAGGCAGGCCACGCCGATGTCGACCGTGCTGATGCCGTGCCGGGCCGCCGTGATCGGGCCGATCGTCGTGCCGCACGGCATGTCGTTGTTGGAGACGAACGACTGCCACGGCACGCCCGCCTTCTCGCAGGCCGCCGCGAACACCGCCCGGCCGCTGCCGTCCGTGGCGTACCGCTGGTTGACGTTCACCTTGAGGATCGGGCCGCCGTTGGGGCGCGGGTGGTGCGTCGGGTCGTGGCGCTCCGCGTAGTTGGGGTGGACCGCGTGGCCGACGTCGGAGGAGAGGCAGATCGAGGCCGCGAAGGCGCGGGCGCGGTCCTCGTAGGCGCCGCCCCGGGCGTAGACCGAGCGCTCCAGGACGTTGCCGAGCAGGGGCCCCTGGGCGCCGGTGTCGGCCTCGGAGCCGTTCTCCTCGTGGTCGAAGGCGGCCAGCACCGGGATGTACGGGAGGTCCGCGCGGCTCGCGACGGCGGCCAGGGCGGCCACGCCCGCGTGCACCGAGATCAGGTTGTCCATCCGGGGGCCCGCGACGAGTTCGCGGTCGCGGCCCAGGTAGGCGGGGGCCTCGATGGCGTGGACCATCAGGTCCCAGCCGCCGACGTCCTCGGCGTCGAGGCCCGCCTCCTCGGCCACGAAGCGGATGAGGTCGCCCTCGTGGACCTCGCCGAGGCCCCAGATCGGCTGCATGTGGCGCTGCCGTTCGAGCTTGAGCCCGTCGTTGGCCTGGCGGTCGAGGTGGATGGCGAGCTGCGGGACGCGCAGCACGGCGCGGTCGACGTTCACCAGGTGGTGGCTGCCGTCCCGCAGGGTGAGCCGGCCGGCGAGGCCGAGATCGCGGTCGAGCCAGGTGTTGAGCAGCGTCCCGCCGTAGACCTCGACGGCGACCTGGCGCCAGCCGCGCGCGCCCATGTCGGGCTGCGGCTTCACGCGCAGGTTGGGGGAGTCGGTGTGGGCGCCGACGATCCGGTACGGGGTGTGGGGGGCCGCGCCCTCCGGTACGTACCAGGCGATGAGCGCGCCGCCGCGGATGACGTACTTGCCGCCGGTCGTCCCGTCCCAGGCGGCGGTCTCCTCGACCTGCCGGAAGCCGGTCTTCTCAAGCCGCTCGGCGGCGTTGGCCACGGCGTGGTACGGCGAGGGGGAGGCCGCCAGGAAGGTCATGAGGTCGTCGGTGTGGCCGCGGTCGAAGCGGGCGGTGCTCGTCATGGGTTCACCATACGCACGCCCCGGAATGCGGCGGCGGGGCCCTGAAAGACGGAATGGAACGTTACTGCGCGGGATATCCCGTCTCGCCCAGAAAAACGGAACGGCCCGCTCCCCTCCCCGGGAACGAGCCGTTCGTCAGCAGACCAGGCGCGTACTGGTGTGTACGCGTGCGTACTAGAACGCGGCCTCGTCCAGGTCCATCAGCGAGCCGTCGACGGCCTCGGCGAGCGCGCGCTCGGCGCCGACACCCGGCAGGACGTTGGCGGCGAAGAACTTCGCGGCCGCGATCTTGCCGGCGTAGAAGGACTGGTCCTTGGCGGAGGCGCCGGCGGCCAGCTTCTCGGCGGCGACGGCCGCACCCTTCAGCAGCAGGTAGCCGACGACCACGTCGCCGGAGGCCATCAGCAGGCGGGTGGTGTTGAGACCGACCTTGTAGATGTTCCTGACGTCCTCGCCGGTGGCGGTGAGGTCGGTGATCATCGTGCCGACGATGCCCTCCAGGTCGACGGCCGCCTTGGCGAGCGCGTCGCGGGCGCCGGCCAGCTCCTCGCCGCCGGTGCCGACCGCGAGGAACTTCTTGATCTCCTCGGACAGCGCGTTCAGGGACGCGCCCTGGTCGCGGACGATCTTGCGGAAGAAGAAGTCCTGGCCCTGGATGGCCGTGGTGCCCTCGTAGAGGGTGTCGATCTTGGCGTCCCGGATGTACTGCTCGATCGGGTACTCCTGCAGGAAGCCGGAGCCGCCGAAGGTCTGGAGCGACTGCGCGAGCTGCTCGTAGCCCTTCTCGGAGCCGTAGCCCTTCACGATCGGGAGCAGCAGGTCGTTCAGGCCGACCAGCGCCTTCGCGTCCTCGCCCGCGGCCTCCTTGACCTGGATCGCGTCCTGCACGGCGGCCGTGTAGAGGACCAGCGAGCGCATGCCCTCGGCGTACGCCTTCTGCGTCATCAGCGAGCGGCGGACGTCCGGGTGGTGCGTGATGGTGACCTTGGGGGCCGCCTTGTCCATGAAGTTCGCCAGGTCGGTGCCCTGGACGCGCTCCTTGGCGTACTCCAGGGCGTTGAGGTAGCCCGTGGAGAGGGTGGAGATCGCCTTCGTGCCGACCATCATGCGGGCGAACTCGATGATGAGGAACATCTGGCGGATGCCGTCGTGCTTGTCGCCGATCAGCCAGCCCTTGGCGGGGTGCTGGTCGCCGAAGGTCATCTCGCAGGTGTTGGAGGCCTTGAGGCCCATCTTGTGCTCGACGTTCGTGGCGTAGACGCCGTTGCGCTCGCCCAGCTCGCCGGTCTCCCAGTCGAAGTGGAACTTCGGTACGAGGAAGAGGGAGAGGCCCTTGGTGCCGGGGCCGTGGCCCTCGGGGCGGGCGAGGACGTAGTGGAGGATGTTCTCCGACATGTCGTGCTCGCCGGACGTGATGAACCGCTTCACGCCCTCGATGTGCCAGGAGCCGTCGTCCTGCTGGATCGCCTTCGTGCGGCCCGCGCCGACGTCCGAGCCCGCGTCGGGCTCGGTGAGGACCATGGTGGAGCCCCACTGCTTCTCGACGGCGATCTGCGCGACCTTCTTCTGCGCGTCGTTGCCCTCGTTGTGCAGGATGCCGGCGAACGCCGGGCCGGAGGAGTACATCCAGACGGCCGGGTTCGCGCCGAGGACCAGCTCCGCGTAGGCCCAGATCAGGGAGCGCGGGGAGGTGGTGCCGCCGATCTCCTCGGGCAGGCCGAGGCGCCAGTACTCGGAGTCCATGAAGGCGTCGTACGACTTCTTGAAGCTCGCCGGGACGGGCGCGGTGTTGGTCTCGGGGTCGAAGACCGGGGGGTTCCGGTCGGCGTCGGCGAAGGACTCCGCGAGCTCGTTCTCGGAGAGGCGGGTCAGCTCCTCCAGGACGCTCTTGGCGGTCTCGACGTCCATCTCCTCGAACGGACCGGTGCCGTACACCTTGTCGCGCCCGAGGACCTCGAAGAGGTTGAACTCGATGTCGCGGAGATTCGACTTGTAGTGCCCCATGGCGACGGCTCCGTAAGGATCGGGGAGGCAGGTTCCTCTTACACGTACCAGCGAGTACCGGCGAGTAGCCAATGCTCTCTCCGATGATGCTACCCACCGGTAATAAGAGCAACCCCTATCGGGTGAACTGTGACGTCAATCGCCGCCGTCAAGGTGCCCCAAGGGCTTGCCGGTGAAGGGGTGAAGATCCTCGACGGACCGGGTGCAAGCCGTAACCGTCCGGCTGCGGTCTGTGATCGAGAGTCCGTCGTGATCTCGGCGGGTGGCCACTCCCCTTTTTCTCCTTCGGAGGACCAGCCCATGTCGCGTCCGTCCGCGCGCCTCGGCGCCCTCTTCGCCGGCGCCCTGCTCGCCCTGACCACCGCCGCGTCCGGCGCGCCGGCTTCCGCGGCCGATCCCGCGTACTTCGAGTTCACGGACATCACCCGGGAGACCTTCGTCGTCCAGCTCACCGACGAGGAGAAGATCGCCCATGCGCGGCGCGTGCTGAGCGGCGAGGAGCAGGAGAGGGTCCACCTCGTCGGCCGGATCCTCAAGAGGCAGGCCCCGTACAACCCGCACCGGAGCTTCCACTACGACCCGGCGACGGTGGACTTCTTCGACGTCGCGATCGAGGTCTGCGACTCCACGATCCCGTACCTGGAGGACCACCTCGACGAGGCGGGCGGACCCTTCCTGCCCGGCCTCGTCCGGTGTCCCTGGACCTCGAAGCTGACCCGCGAGATCGCGTCCAGCCAGGGGTCCTGCCGGGGCGGCGCGCTCGATAGTCTTGGCCCCATGTACGGCTACGAGCAGAATCCGGGTGCCCAGCAGCAGTACCCGCCGCCTCCGCAGCAGCAGTACGCCCCGCCGCAGGACATGCAGGGCGGAATGCCGGGCGGCGGGATGCAGGGCGGCGGGTACGGGCAGCAGCAGGCCCCCCTCTACCCCGAGCCGTCGCCGCCCTCGCTCGCCGACGCCGTACGGGCCTTCACGACCGGTTCCCTGTCGGCGGAGGACTTCCAGCAGGTCTTCGCGGGCTCGAAGGTCTACTGCCCGCGGGGCGACAACCCCGGCTTCCTGGCGCTGCACAACACCCAGCAGCCGGTCATCCCGATGTTCACGTCGCTCAAGGAGCTGCGGCGGTACGCGGGCAAGGAGTCGAAGTACTTCGTGATCACCGGCGCCGAGGTGATCGACCTGCTGCCGACCGGCTACGGCTTCGTCCTCGACATGGAGGGCGACCACCGGATGGTCTTCGACGCCAAGGCCGTGGAGCAGATGGTGGACTTCGCGATGCGCCGGATGTACGGCTGACGGACGCTGGTAGGTGGGAGAGCGCCCGGGAGGAATTCCTCCCGGGCGCTTCGTGTTCTGGGTGGCAGGAAGTTCATTGTTCAACTAAAGTGGTCGCACAAGGAGGTCCCGCCATGCCCGCTGTGACTGTCGAGAACCCGCTCACCCTGCCGCGCGTAGCCGCCCCGGCCGACGCCGTCTCCCGCCCCGTGCTCGCCGTGACCACGGCCCCGTCCGGATTCGAGGGCGAGGGTTTCCCGGTGCGCCGCGCGTTCGCCGGGATCAACTACCAGTACCTCGACCCGTTCATCATGATGGACCAGATGGGAGAGGTGGAGTACGCCCCCGGTGAGCCCAAGGGCACCCCGTGGCACCCCCACCGCGGCTTCGAGACCGTCACGTACATCATCGACGGCACCTTCGACCACCAGGACTCCAACGGCGGTGGCGGCACCATCACCAACGGCGACACCCAGTGGATGACCGCCGGCTCCGGACTCCTCCACATCGAGGCCCCGCCGGAGTCCCTCGTGCTCAGCGGCGGACTCTTCCACGGGCTCCAGCTGTGGGTGAACCTGCCGGCCTCCGACAAGATGATGGCCCCGCGCTACCAGGACATCCGCGGCGGCCAGGTGCAGCTGCTGACCTCCCCGGACGGCGGCGCGCTGGTCCGCGTCATCGCGGGCGAGCTCGACGGCCACGCCGGGCCCGGCATCACGCACACCCCGATCACGATGATCCACGCGACCGTCCGGCCGGGCGCCGAGGTGACCCTGCCGTGGCGCGAGGACTTCAACGGCCTCGTCTACGTCCTCGCCGGCCGCGGCACGGCGGGCGAGGAGCGCAGGCCGGTCCACATGGGCCAGACCGCGGTCTTCGGCAAGGGCGGCGCGCTCACGGTCCGGGCGGACGAGAAGCAGGACGGGCACACGCCCGACCTGGAGGTCGTCGTCCTCGGCGGCCGGCCGATCCGCGAGCCGATGGCGCACTACGGCCCGTTCGTCATGAACACCCAGGCCGAACTCCGCCAGGCCTTCGAGGACTTCCAGGCGGGCCGGCTGGGGACGATCCCGGCGGTGCACGGGATGGGCGAGTAGCGGTCACAGCTGTACGGGTACGGGGTCGGGGCACGCGCCCCGACCCCGTACCCGTATCCCTGACGCCCGGCCCCTCCCCGCCCCTGACGGAGCGTCACCCGTCCGGCCTCGTAGCGCAGGACGCCACGGCGAGCGGCGTGGTCCGGTGGACGGGTGCAGACGCAGAGGCCTCTCCTTCCCGAAGCCGCCCGGCGGACCGCCGCCTGGTGCGCCGTGTTTCTGCTGGTCGCCGGGGTGGCCGCGGTCGGGATCTGGCTGTGCGTGGTGTTCCAGACGGCCGTCACACCCGTCCTGCTCGCGATCCTCGGCACCGCGCTGCTCGGCCCGCTCTACCGGCGTCTGCTGAAGATGAAGGTGCGGCAGTCGCTCGCCGCCGGGCTGACGGTCCTCGCCGTGATCGCGTTCGTCGGCGGCGCCACGTACATCGTGGTCGTCGCGCTCATCGAGACCGGTGACCAGATCATCGCCTCGCTGCGGCAGGCCGCCGTCGACATCGCCGATCATCTCGGCGCGGCCGGGACCTCGATCGACGACCTCGCCAAGAACGCGAAGGCGCTGCTGGAGAAGTTCGGCGGGACCGCCGCCTCCGGGGTGATCTCGGGGCTGAGCGTCGTCGCTCAGGTGGCCGCCATGGCCGTCCTCGCCCTCCTGCTGATCTTCTTCTTCCTCAAGGACTCCGACAAGGCCGCCGAGGCCCTGCGCTCGCTCGCCCCCCGCTCGACCGGTGACACGCTGGAGGCCATGGGCCGCCGCGCCTTCGAGGCCGTCGAGGGCTTCATGCGCGGCACGACCGTCGTCGCCCTCGTCGACGCCGTCCTGATCACCGTCGGGCTGCTGATCCTTCGGGTCCCCGGGGCCGTCGGCCTCGGCGCGCTCGTCTTCGTCACCGCGTACATCCCGTACCTCGGCGCCTTCCTCTCCGGGGCCGTCGCCGTCCTCGTGGCTCTCGCCGACCGGGGGTTCGTCATCGCGCTCTGGGTCCTGGGCGTGGTGCTGGCCGTCCAGGTCATCGAGGGCAACGTCCTCCAGCCCGCCATCCAGAGCCGTACCGTCCAGATGCACCCGGCCGTCGTCATGCTCGCCATCACGGCCGGGGCGTCCGTCGCCGGGATCCTGGGCATGCTGCTCGCCGTACCCGTCACGGCCGCCGCCTTCGGGGTGATCGGCGAGCTGCGCGGCCGGTACGGGACGCAGGAGGAAGCCGCTCCGGAGGCCTAGGGCCTGTCCGGCGGCTCATGGCCGGGTCCGCGACCCTGATCCGCCGGACAGGCCCTGGTGGCTCACGTCGCCGCCGGCATGCCGCCCGGTTCGAAGGACGCCAGCATCTGTTCCAGGGCCGCCTGGTCCGGGCCCACGAAGGGGTCCGAGTCCGGCGCCATCGTGATCGTCTCGAGCATCAGGTCCGTCATCCGCACGGCGGGCGGCAGATGCGTGCTGAGCACGATCTCCGGGTTCATCTCCCGCAGCGGCTCGATCGTCGCCCGGTACTTCGCCGGGTCCACGAGGTGTATCCACGGACTGTCGATGGTCGCCCAGAGCAGCTGCGTACGCCGCAGCTCCTCCGGCTTGAGGTCGTTCGCGTGGCCGCTCTCGGCGAGTTCCGCCGTCGGCATCGGCCCGCCGAAGCAGTCGGAACTGAAGCAGATCCGGGTCTTCTCGTCGTAGAACCCGACGGTCACCGGGTTGTCGAAGAGCGGCGGCCGGAAGGCGTCGAGCGTGCGGTCGCCGACGTCCATGGACTGGCCGGGGTTGAGGAAGTACACGCGGTTCATCGGCAGCGGGCGTTCGGTGCTCATGATCCCGGCGCCGCCGAAGGTGGTGACGACCTTCGCCTCGGGCGCCGCGGCGAGCAGGTCGAAGATCCCGCCCGTGTGGTCCCTGTCGGGGTGCGTCAGCCAGATCCAGCGGACGTCGTCGAGGTCGATCACCGTGGAGAGCGTGGCGAGGAAGTCGCGTTCGGAGAGGGAGAGCCCGGTGTCGACGACGACCGGTTCCTTGGCGGTGAGGACGTACGCGTTGACGGGGATGTGACCGACCCCCGGCACTTCGAGGCTGTCGGCCAGGACGGTGGTGTCGCTTCCTACCTTGTGGATGTCCATGTCGTGCTGCTCCGTGGTCCCCCCCGGCGGCGGCGCCGTACGACACCAGTCTGCCGCGCGGGCGCACGCCTCGCGCGCCGTGCCCGTACGAGCCGTGCTGCGGCCCCAAGCCTGACGGCCCACGGTCCTGAGGCCCCACGGGCCACGCCCTACGGCTTCTCCGACGCCGTCGGCCCACGGCCTACGGCTTCTCCGACGCCGGCTCGTTCAGCTCGAACCAGATCGACTTTCCCTCGCCCCGCGGGTCCACGCCCCACGCGTGCGCCAGCATCTCCATCAGCACCAGACCGCGCCCCGACGAGGCCATCTCCCCCGGGTGCCGCTTGTGCGGCAGCTCGTCGCTGGCGTCGGAGACCTCCACCCGCATGCGCCGGCGGGCATCGACGGAGCAGGTCACCTCGGCGACGAGGAGCGCGTCGCCGTCCGTGTGGATGAGGACGTTGGTGACCATCTCGGAGACCATCAGGACCGCCGAGTCGATCTGGTCCTCGTCCGTCCAGTCGTGCAGCAGCTGGCGCATGTGCTGACGGGCCGCCGCGATCCGTTCCGGCTCCGCCTGCGCGATCGTCATCATCGTGCGGCGCGGGGCCTGGCGGGCGGTCGGGCCCTGGCGGGAGAGCAGCAGGATCGCGATGTCGTCCTCGCGGCGGTCCGCGAGCGGCCCGATCGTGTGGTGCGAGCCGGGGCCGTGGACGGCCTCCACGAGGCTGTCGGCCAGGTCCTCCAGGCTGTCCCCGTCGTGCCCTTCGAGCAGCGCCCGGATACGTTCCCAGCCGCTGTCGAGGTCGTGGCCGCCGGTCTCCAGGAGCCCGTCGGTGCACATCATCAGGGTCTCGCCGGGTTCCAGGGTGAACCGGGTCGTCGGGTAGTCGGTGTCGGGGTCGATGCCGAGGGGCAGCCCGCCGGCCGTGGGGCGCAGGAGAACCGTTCCGTCGGTCATCCGCACCGCCGGGTCGGGGTGCCCGGCCCGCGCGATGTCCACGATGCCGGTGACCGGGTCGATCTCCAGGTAGAGGCAGGTGGCGAAGCGCGGCCCGCTGTCCGGACGATCCCCGTCCGCACCCCCGTCACCGCTCTCCCCGGCATGGGTCTCGTGCGTGTCCCCGTTGGTGATCCCGTACAGGAAGCGGGAGGCGCGGGAGAGGACGGCGTCGGGCCGGTGGCCCTCGGAGGCGTACGCGCGCAGGGCGATCCGGAGCTGGCCCATCAGCCCGGCGGCGCGCACGTCGTGGCCCTGGACGTCGCCGATGACAAGGGCGATGCGGCCGCCGGGCAGCTGGATCATGTCGTACCAGTCGCCGCCGACCTGGAGCCCGCCGCCGGTCGGGACGTACCGGGCGGCGACGTGCAGCCCCGGGATGCCCGGGCCGAGGACGGGCATCATCGTGCGCTGGAGTCCGAGCGACAGCTCGCGCTCGGACTCGGCGACCCCGGCCCGGGCGAGTGCCTGGGCGAGCATCCGGGCGACGGTGGTGAGGACGGAGCGCTCGTCGGGGGTGAAGGCGACGGGGTGCTTGAAGGCGGCCATCCAGGCGCCCATGGTGCGGCCCGCGACGATGAGCGGGAGGTACGCCCAGGACTGCCTGCCGAAACGTTGCGCCAGGGGCCAGGTCACCGGGAAGCGTCGCAGGTACTCGTCCGGCGTCGGCAGGTAGATCGCCCGCCCGGTCCGTACGACCTCGGCCGCCGGGTAGTCGGTGTCCACCGACATCGACGTGAAGGGGCCCTCGTCGCCCGCGTTGTGCCCGTGGTGGCCGATGATCGTCAGCCGTTCGCCGGCCACCCCGAAGACGGCGAGCCCGTCCGGCGAGAAGCCCGGCATGGAGAGGGAGGCGGCGACGCGGAGCACCTCGGCGGTCGACCGGGCCTCGGCGAGCGCCCGGCCGGCGTCGAGCAGGAACGCCTCGCGGGACCGCCGCCAGTCGCCGGTGATCGGCGTACGGGCGGCGGTGCCGGGCTGCGGCTCGGCGACCTCCTGGAGGGTGCCGACGAGCTGGTAGTCGTCGCCCTCCATGAGCGGCTTGGACCTGCTCCGTACGGTACGGATCACCCGTCCGTGGCCGTCCATGATCCGGAGCCGGGCCTCGGCGAGGGTCCCTTCGGCGACCGCGAGGTTCACGACCCCGTCGATCTCGTTCCAGTCGACGGGATGAAACCGGGAGCGTACGGCCGCTTCCGTGAGCTGTGCCGGTTCGGCGGGCAGCCCGAGGAGCCGGGCGGCCTCGGCGTCGAGGGTGACGAACCCGGATGCGTTGTCCCAGCGCCACAGGCCGGTCGCGATCGCGGCCAGGACGTCCTCGGTGCGCATTGCCCCACTTTATGAATATCGGACTGCAGGTCGCCACTGAGCGTATTCGAAATGCGATCTTGGGTCGCCCGGTAGGCTGGGACGGGCTCTGCCGTCACGACTCGTCACGACCGACCGTCATGACGGTCACGGCGGCGCGCACCCCCTCTTGTTCCCGTAGATCCCGAAGACTGGATGAACGACGATGCATCGGTACAGGTCCCACACCTGCGGCGAGCTCCGCGCCTCTGACGTCGGCACCGACGTCCGGCTGAGCGGCTGGCTGCACAATCGGCGCGACCTGGGCGGCATCCTCTTCATCGATCTGCGCGACCACTACGGCATCACGCAGCTCGTCGCCCGGCCCGGCACCGCCGCCGCCGAGGTGCTCGACAAGCTGACGAAGGAGACCGTCGTCCGCGTGGACGGCAAGGTCGTCTCGCGTGGCGCGGAGAACGTCAACCCGGAGCTGCCGACCGGCGAGATCGAGATCGAGGCCGCCACGGTCGAGGTCCTCGGCGCGGCGAAGCAGATCCCGTTCACCGTCAACACGGACGACGGCGTGAACGAGGAGCGGCGCCTGGAGTACCGCTTCCTCGACCTGCGCCGCGAGCGCATGCACCGCAACATCATGCTGCGGTCGGCCGTCATCGCCTCCATCCGTTCGAAGATGGTGGCCCTCGGCTTCAACGAGATGGCGACCCCGATCCTCGCCGCGACCTCTCCCGAGGGCGCCCGCGACTTCGTCGTCCCGTCCCGCCTGAACCCGGGCAAGTTCTACGCGCTGCCGCAGGCGCCGCAGCAGTTCAAGCAGCTGCTGATGATCTCCGGCTTCGACCGCTACTTCCAGATCGCGCCGTGCTTCCGCGACGAGGACGCGCGTGCGGACCGTTCGCCGGGCGAGTTCTACCAGCTCGACGTCGAGATGAGCTTCGTCGAGCAGGAGGACGTCTTCCAGCCGATCGAGAAGCTCATGACGGAGATCTTCGAGGAGTTCGGCGGCGGGCGTCATGTGACCTCCCCCTTCCCGAGGATCCCGTTCCGCGAGTCGATGCTGAAGTACGGCAACGACAAGCCGGACCTGCGTACGTCCCTCGAACTCGTCGACATCTCGGACGTCTTCGAGGCGTCGGAGTTCAAGGCCTTCGCCGGCAAGCACGTGCGTGCGCTGGCGGTGCCGAACACGGGTGACCAGCCGCGGAAGTTCTTCGACGCGCTGGGCGACTTCGCGGTCTCGCTGGGCGCGAAGGGCCTGGCGTGGGTGCGCGTGGGCGAGGTCCCCCTCAGCCTTGACGGCGAGGGAGGTGCCCCCATCGCTCTCACGGGCCCGATCGCCAAGTTCCTCACCGAGGAGAACGTCAAGGTCCTCACCGAGCGCCTCGGCCTGGAGCCGGGCCACGCGATCTTCTTCGGCGCGGGCGAGTTCGACGAGGTCTCCAAGATCATGGGCCCGGTCCGGGTCGAGGCCGCGAAGCGCGCCGGCCAGTTCGAGGAGAACGTCTTCCGCTTCGCGTGGATCGTGGACTTCCCGATGTACGAGAAGGACGAGGAGACCGGCAAGATCGACTTCTCGCACAACCCGTTCTCGATGCCGCAGGGCGGCCTTGAGGCCCTGGAGACCCAGGACCCGCTGGACGTCCTCGGCTGGCAGTACGACATCGTCTGCAACGGCATCGAGCTGTCCTCGGGCGCGATCCGGAACCACGAGCCCGAGATCATGTTCAAGGCCTTCGAGATCGCGGGCTACTCGCGCGAGACGGTCGAGCACGAGTTCGCGGGCATGCTCCGCGCCTTCGAGTACGGCGCCCCGCCGCACGGCGGCATCGCCCCGGGCGTGGACCGCATCGTGATGCTCCTGGCCGACGAGCCGAACATCCGCGAGACGATCGCCTTCCCCCTGAACGGCAACGCCCAGGACCTCCTGATGGGCGCCCCGACGGAACTGGACGAGTCCCGCCTGCGCGAGCTGAACATCCAGCTCCGCAAGCCGGTCGAGTCGAAGATCGTGGAAAAGCCGACGGACGACCGCCCGATCACGGACGCGGTCCACCCGGACGCGGCGCGGTAACGGCATACGCGTGAACGAAGGGCCCGGAACCGTACGACGGTTCCGGGCCCTTCGGCCTGTGCCGGGGGCTATTCGTTCCGGATGACCTCTACGGCGGAGGCGGCGGTGACTGCACGAAGGGAAGGCAGCACGTGAGGTCCTGTCGTGTGCGGAGAACGTCCTCAAAGCGGTCGGGGCGGGGCAGTCCGCTTCATCTTGTCGGTAGCGCTTCGGCGGTGTCGATGTTTGCGAGCTTCACACCGCTGACGTGCATGCCCCGCAGGTGCCGGGTTCGGGGCCACGGAAGGCGCGGTCGCAGTGGTCGCAGTTCTGGAGTGGATGGACGACGCTCGGGACGATGCGGAACGGCGGCAGGGGCGGGAGTTCGGCCGCGAGGCGGTGGGCCAGGAGGGCGGCCGGGCGGTGCAGGGGTTCCGGCGGCAGGTCGGCGGTCAGGGCGCGGTGGACGGCCTCGGGGGTGAGTTCGCGTTCGAGCCAGGCGGCGACGCCCGGGGCGAGGTGTTCGGCGTCCGTGGCGGAGAGCAGCAGGCGGGGATCTTCGCGGCGGAGGCCGGCGAGGACTCCGATGGCGGTCCGGAGCAGGTCGGGGGCCGGGTACGCGGGCTGCGGTACGGCGGGCAGGGCGCGGCGGCGCGGTGGCTTGTCGGCGGCCCGCCGGGGCGGAGGTTGGGGCCTCGGCTCGTCGTCGCCTGTCCGGTCCGTGCGGCCGGGCTGGTTGCAGGAGACCGTACGGGTGACCATGCGGCCCTCATCGGTACGGACGCGGGTCCGACGCAGATAGCCGTGGGCCTCCAGCTCGCGCAGGGCGGCGGCGATCCGGGTCTTCCCCTCGGGGAAGCGGGCGGCGAGGGTTCCGATGTCGATCTGGGCGCCGCTGGGGAGGGACTGGATGTGGGCGGCCAGCCCGATGGCGATCAGCGACAACTCGTCATGCTGGGCGAGGTGGTTGCCGATCACCGTGAAGCGGGTGGTGTGGCGGGTGTTGTCGTGGATGACGCCACCAGAGCGCCGGTAGGGGTGGTTTTTCCCGCCGTTACGGGACTGGGCGTGCGGGCGCACGCTAGTGTTCTGGCTATCCATCGGGAAGCGTCTTCTTCCTTGATGGTCAGGCCCTCGCACTGGGATTGCCGTCCCGGCGGGGGCCGACGCATGTCAGCGGTGATGTGGTGTGTCGCGCTGAGCGTAGATCAAGCAACCCGTCCCAAAGCCAGCCGAGTTGGTGTTTTTCACTCAACTGAGTGAGTCCGGCCTGCGGGGGAGGAGGGGTGGGGCTTGGTCCGGTTTCTTTCTCATTGTGGTCGTCCTTGGGGAGACCGCCCGCCCCACCGACATCCACGTTCACGGCCTTCGGTGACTGAGCCTTCTCCTCAGGTCAGGGGCGCGGCAGGTCGAGTTCGACCCGCCCGGACTCGGCGACGACGGCCGGAGGCCTCAGGCGCGGTAGGTCGTCTCCCCGGGTATCGGTGACCTCGATACGGAGGGTCTCCGCATGGGCGACGAGCCTGAGACGGAAGTCCCGGCCGGCGACCGGGGACAGCAGGGGCATTGAAGTGACGTACGAGTGACTGGAGTTGGATAGCCTGCTTCCGGTTTACGTCACTGAGCGTGGCCAGATTCAGCGTGCGACCTTCTCCTGATGCGGCGCCCGGCGTACACGCTCGACTAGGTGGAGCGCTTCCTGGCGGTGCGGATGGCGCGCAAGACGGTGTTCGAGCGGGATCCCGCACTGGAACTCGGCTTCGTACTGGAGGTCGAGGTCGCCGCCGCGCCCGACAGCGTCCCCGTCCGCGACTCCAAGAACCTCGGCGGCCCCCAATCCGCGCTCCCCCGCTGGGCGGGCTTCGTGTCGTACGCGTCGGGCATCTGACGCTGGCGAACCGAGAGCTTGGGCGGCCGGCGACTACGGGAATCGGTGGACGACGATCCACGTCTCCGATTCTTCCGTGGAGACTGCGCACATGACTCGGCCATCTTCCGACACCGTGAGGAACTCGGCGTTGCCGGTGCCGGGCCCGGATTCGGGACGGAAGATCGCTTCCGATGAGGTCCCGCACGTGGATCCAGCCGACTTCGTGCGCGCGTGCGACCGGAGCCAGAATACAGAAGTTGCTGCCTTTTCCGATGAGGTGATGGGCGGCAGCCTGAGTCGCCCACTCGCGATCCAGCTGTGCGGAGGCGTCGGGTAGGGAATCGCTGATGGCCACAGTGGGTCTGACTTCTTTGCCGTTTGCCGCATAGATTGCGGACATGACGTCCGGAAAGCCGTCGGGGACCTCGCGATTGAGCACCCTAAGCCCGCTGGCCTCCAGCTTCTGGGCCACTCCAGCGTTGTTCCGTCAGGGTCCCGTGTAGAAGAAAGGATGGCCCCACCTTCCTTTTTGATCTTTGGTCCCAGGGTTTCGCGTCGGGGGAGTAGATGTATCCCTGCTCGAACTTGAGACCCTCATCGCCGGTCACCTGCCATTCGGCGAGCGGTGTCTTCCCGTAGCGCACACCGGCAGACTCGAAGGTCGCCCGGCTCCGCATCAGCCCTGTGCTCGAACGGGTTCGATGCTCGCCCTTGGCGGGCACGGCCCCAGCCCCAGCGGGTCGCTCCACGTGTGTGGATTGTGGACGTACGTCGCCTAGTACTCCAGCTGTAGATCGTGATCTTCATGGCTGGATTGCGGCTTGTCGCCGGTAATGGCTGGCCTGTGATCG
>NZ_JAUPWM010000308.1:0-312 GCF_032436795.1 Streptomyces sp. P9(2023) | reverse complement strand
GGCACCTGAGTCACCAGCATGTCCACCCACGGCGGGGACTGCATCACCAGCGGAGCCAGTATCATCAGCGTCTCCTCACCGTCGATGCCGACCGACGGCCAGCCATCTCGATCCGCGCATCCACCAGACGCTCCACACCCGAGGTCGGGTCCACCATCACAATCCGGACACCAGCCAGGCCATCCGCCACAGCAGCCGAGATGCCCGACGTGTCGAGCGCCGGGGAGGTGTGCGAGATGCCACCTCCTGCAAAGGTGCGCATCCCGATCAGGCTGGCCGTCTCGCGTAGGATTGATTGGGCCCGAGGTCGCC
>NZ_JAUPWM010000112.1:0-728 GCF_032436795.1 Streptomyces sp. P9(2023) | reverse complement strand
TGGACAACTGTGAGCATGTGGTGGGTGCGGCGGCGGAGTTGGTGGACGTGCTGCTGGCGCGGTGTCCGGGGGTGACGGTGCTGGCGACGAGTCGTGAGCCGTTGGGTGTGCCGGGGGAGTTCGTCCGTCCGGTGGAGCCGTTGCCGCAGGTTTCGGCGTTGCGGTTGTTGGCGGACCGGGGTGCGGCGGCGCGGCCTGGGTTCGATCCGGGTGATGATCCGGAGGCGTGCGGGGAAATCTGCCGGCGGCTTGATGGTCTGCCGTTGGCGATCGAGTTGGCGGCGGCGCGGTTGCGGGTGTTGTCGGCGCGGCAGGTGGCGGATCGGTTGGACGACAGGTTCCGGTTGTTGACGTCGGGGGCGCGGACGGTTCTGCCGCGTCAGCAGACGTTGCGTGCGGTGGTCGACTGGTCGTGGGATCTGTTGTCGGATTCGGAGCGGGCGGTGTTGCGGCGGCTGTCGGTGTTCTCGGGGGGTTGTGACCTGGAGGCGGCGGAGGCGGTGTGTCCGTCCGGGGCGATCCTCGATCTGCTCGGTTCTCTTGTCGACAAGTCGCTTGTGGTGGCGGCGCCGGGTGATGACGGGGGTATGCGGTACCGGCTTCTGGAGACGGTCGCCGAGTACGCGGCCGAGCGGCTGGACGAGGCGGGGGACCGGGCGGAGGCCGAGCGGCTCCACCTCGTGCACTACCGCGAACTCGCCCGCCACGCCGACCCCGCACTCCGCGGC
>NZ_JAUPWM010000307.1:0-312 GCF_032436795.1 Streptomyces sp. P9(2023) | reverse complement strand
GAGGCGGCGTTCGGACTCGTCTGGGTCGAGGGCGCCGAAGATGGACGCGAACGAGATGCCACGGTCCGCGAGGCCCCGTTCAATCGCGATCTGCTCGGCGTTGAGATCGCACCACAGGATGATCTGGTCACCGGGATGCTGTGCCTGATGGGCGTCCACGAGTTGCAGCAGCCGCCTGATACGTTCGGGCATCGTGTCTCGGCGTTCGCGTGCTTCCTCCTGGAGCGACATAGCCGCGCCGCCTCGGAACAATCGCGCCTGTCCGTCGCGATCCATCTCAGTCACCGTGTGGTCGACCGGAACTTCGTGCCA
>NZ_JAUPWM010000111.1:0-731 GCF_032436795.1 Streptomyces sp. P9(2023) | reverse complement strand
AGCAAATCGACCCGAACAAGTAGGCTTGTGACACAAGGAGAGGACACCATGGAAGCTCACTATCTGGAAAACTGGCTGCGCGATGCCCATGCCATTGCGTATTCCGCCCTATCGTGACCGCCCATTCCGTTTGAACGTGACCGTCTGTTCTGGATGATGGTGACCGCGCATTCCGTTTTATCGTGACCGATTTTGGGCAATTTTCCGGAATCGCCGGTCACGTTGCCGGAATCATCGGTCACGTTCCCCCGGAATCACATCCAACACGCTGGAATTCTTTAACTTTATTCGGCATACCCTTCTTTTTCATCACGAGGAAGTGCGGATGACGGCTGCGAGGATTTCCATGCGACAGATCATCGAGGTCTTGCGCCTCAAGCACGAAGTAGGCCTGAGCCACGACCGCATTGCCCGCGCCTGTGGTCTCTCCAAAGGCGTGGTCGGCAAGTACGTCAGCCAGGCCCAGGCGAAGGGCATCACTTGGCCGTTGCCCGAGGATGCTGATGAGGCCTGGCTGGAAGTACGGCTGTTCCCCGTCAAGGCACCGCCCTCACGCTTTGCCGAGCCGGATTACTTCCAGGTCCACCAGGAACTCAAGACCAAGGGCGTTACCTTGCAATTGCTCTGGGCCGAGTACACGGAACGCCACGGCGACAAGGCCTACCGCTACAGCCAATTCTGCCACCACTCCCGGCTCTGGCGGGGGCGGCAACGGCGCAGCATGCGCCAGG
>NZ_JAUPWM010000306.1:0-312 GCF_032436795.1 Streptomyces sp. P9(2023) | reverse complement strand
GATATTGCCATCGCGCAGGCGGCTATGAAACAGCCGGAGGGCGTATTCGATGCAGGCCTGAACAGAGATGGTAATATCCAGGTCACGCCGCAGTGGCCGTCCGAGACTCTATGGGTAGAGGGGGATCTGGTACGCCTGGAACAGGTCATCGTCAACTTGATTGGCAATGCCATTCAGGCAATGAAAGACGCCTCCCAGCCCACACTCACACTGCAGGCCGAGGCCACGCCCCATCACGTGCATATCCATGTCATCGACAATGGCCCCGGCATCGCCGAACAACATGTCTCGCGCATCTTCGAGCCCTTTTTC
>NZ_JAUPWM010000305.1:0-312 GCF_032436795.1 Streptomyces sp. P9(2023) | reverse complement strand
CTCTTTTTCCGCAATGTAGTTGACGATGGTAGCCCTAAGTTCGTTGATTTGATGCGTGAGTGCTTGAGCTTGCTCATATTCTTTTTCGTTGGCTTCCAATTGGATAAGTCCAGCAAAACGCTTGGGGATATTGTGCGGGTACTCAAACACCTTTTGAGGCTCAATGCTCACCCTTAAGGCTTCATGAAGCGGCATAGAATCAAGCTGTTTGGCATGAATGGTTGATGGCAGTGCTTCCCCACGCTGAAACTGAGGGACGTCTTGTACATGCTTTTGGATAAGTTTGAGAGCGATAAGGAAATTATATAGCTC
>NZ_JAUPWM010000304.1:0-312 GCF_032436795.1 Streptomyces sp. P9(2023) | reverse complement strand
CCCGGCCTAGCAAATCTTCAACGGCGACATCGCGAATTTCGGTCGTTTTCGCACGGCCAGACACCATATCCGCCAAGCCCGGTACCGTTTGCACCGGCACGGGTAGGGACTCTAAAGCTTCCAAAATGTCACGACGCTTAGCGCGGCTGGCACTTGGCATAGCCAACAAGATTTTCTCAACGCCTAGAACATCCACCAGCTCGTCGACCTTGCTGGGATGATACACCTTCAGCCCTTGTACTGAATGGCGCTGCAGTTCTTTGCTGTCATCTAAAAAGCCTACGGGCTCATACTCTTTACCATTACGCAGCG
>NZ_JAUPWM010000303.1:0-313 GCF_032436795.1 Streptomyces sp. P9(2023) | reverse complement strand
ATTGTACGCCAACTCTCAGCTCGTGATGATGTTGAGATTATTACTCGCTCGCGCAGTGAGTTGGATTTAGTGAATCAAGCTGCAGTGAATCAATTTTTTGCTGCTGAGCGAATTGATCAAGTTTATTTAGCGGCGGCTAAAGTAGGTGGTATTCATGCCAATAATGTTTACCCTGCTGAGTTCATTTACCAAAACCTGCTCATGGAGTGCAATATTATCCATGCTGCACATCAGAATAACGTTCAGCACCTGTTGTTTTTAGGGTCTTCATGTATTTACCCTAAACTAGCAGAACAACCGATGACAGAAAGCG
>NZ_JAUPWM010000302.1:0-313 GCF_032436795.1 Streptomyces sp. P9(2023) | reverse complement strand
AACACACTCTTGCCCTCGTTAATCGAGGGCAAGGACTTTTCTCTGCCAGATTTCAATCCAAATTCAGAGGACTTCAAAATCCCCACAGGGGATAGCACTCTGAACCAGACTGTTAAGAGCCTGACACTTGAAGACTTGACCACACGTCAGGTTGATGGTGCAGGCATTTTTGATGGGATCATGACCTCTGTTGCTGCTCATCTAAAGAGCCAATATGAGAAAGGTCTCATCACTGGTGACCAGTACACCAAGGCGTATATTGAGATCACAGCAGCCGCTCTCGGCAATGCAGTGCAATATACTCTTGGTAAGG
>NZ_JAUPWM010000301.1:0-313 GCF_032436795.1 Streptomyces sp. P9(2023) | reverse complement strand
CATCTTCTTCCGTTGGAGCTGGTGGGACTAATAACTGTGTACAATCCATTTTTCTCATGAGCATTTCGGTAGCTCTCTTCTTGTCTTTCTCGGGTATGATCCAATATCAAAGGAAATGATAGCATTGAAGGATGAGACTAATCCAATTGAGGAGTGGCAGCATATAGAACAGCTAAAGGGTAGTGCTGAAGGAAGCATACGATACCCCGCATGGAATGGGATAATATCACAGGAGGTACTAGACTACCTTTCATCCTACATAAATAGACGCATATAAGTACGCATTTAAGCATAAACACGCACTATGCCGTTC
>NZ_JAUPWM010000300.1:0-314 GCF_032436795.1 Streptomyces sp. P9(2023) | reverse complement strand
CGCGAAACCGATCACCATCGCTAAACCGGCACAAACCACTATTGATTCTGATCAGATTGAAGAACAGCAATACGCCAACTTCGCAGAGTTGGTTGGCTCAGTGCCTGGAGCAACACTGGATGGTGGAGCACGATCCGGAGGTGAACGGATTAATATTCATGGTTTCAGCGACCCTAGCGACCTTGCAGTGTACGTTGACGGTGCCCCGATCGGCTTTCAACAGTATCGCTATGGAACCTTCTTTTTTGATCCATTCTTAATTGGCGAAACAGAAATTATTAAAGGCACTCACGATTACCGAGCAATCAATGGTA
>NZ_JAUPWM010000299.1:0-314 GCF_032436795.1 Streptomyces sp. P9(2023) | reverse complement strand
CCACCGCCACCTACGAGTTCGAGCTGCCCCGCGCACTCATCGTGACCGCCAATGACCGCAAACACTGGGCGCGGCAGGCCAGCCTCGTGCGCAACCTCCGCCAGATGGCGGCTGTCACGCAGGGCCACGACCCGCACCAGATGCAGCGCGCCCACCTGACCGTGCACGTCGCCTACCCCGACCGCAGGCGGCGAGACGCCCACAACCTCAACCCGACCATCAAGGCGCTCGTGGATGGTCTCGTGAGCGGCTGCGGCTGGCGTCCGCGCGGCTGGGTGCCGCTCCTGCCCGACGACGACGACACCCACCTCATC
>NZ_JAUPWM010000298.1:0-315 GCF_032436795.1 Streptomyces sp. P9(2023) | reverse complement strand
GTGAATTGGTGGCTTGGTTGCTATCTATAACTAACTGGGCACTGATCTCTTGTTTATCTTGACGAGCTTGACGCTGAGCTTGATCTAAAGATTGAATGGTTTCTTCTGTGGTGCCGTTATCGCGATCAACACCATTACGGCTAAAAATAATCAGTTGATCGCCATTATTAAGCGAGAGATTATTTGTTCCTGCAGGATTGAGTAACGCATCCGCTAGGCTAAATTGTAAAACTTTAATGTCACGTTGATGATTAATTTCTCTAACCACCAGCGCATAATCTAAATCAGCCGTTGGATTAAAAGCGCTGTCTTGAG
>NZ_JAUPWM010000297.1:0-316 GCF_032436795.1 Streptomyces sp. P9(2023) | reverse complement strand
ACAACACTACAATGGGTGTGCAAGGAAAATCATCAATAAGATGATGAGATCATGAGGGCATGGTCATGCTAAATAAATTAAAGAAAACACAAGAGCAGTGGGGCGGATCCAGTGAAGTTATCGATCACTGGTTGGATAACCGTCAACACCTGATCGTTGAGTACTGCAAGCTTGCAGCACTACAGCCTTTAACCCCCGAATCTTCACTGAATGAGTTACCAGCGCCTAAAGCGTTGCACCGCTTTAGCCAAGAACTGGTTGACCATATCATAAATTTTAAAATGGCCTTCGGAGATATAATCAACCAGTTCTTGGC
>NZ_JAUPWM010000296.1:0-316 GCF_032436795.1 Streptomyces sp. P9(2023) | reverse complement strand
TGAATTTCTTGTCTGGCCAATCAGGATTAATACACTCTTTCTCCATCTCATTAACCTCCGGCATCACCGTCAAATGCCGGAACCTGGCATCTGCCTTCAGCGATTCCTCTACTACTTCAGTCATTGACATTGTGCGCCTCTTTGGTTTCGCAAACCTCTTTCCAGTGCACTCCTTTTATTGCTCTGGCTGCTGTCCATTTAGACACTCCGACAGCATTGGCTATTTTTGAATAGCTAACCCCTTTCGCCCTCATCGCTTTAGCTACACATACTTTTTCTTCATTAAGCCTAGCCTGCCCATTCTTTTCGCCAAGAG
>NZ_JAUPWM010000295.1:0-317 GCF_032436795.1 Streptomyces sp. P9(2023) | reverse complement strand
AAATTGTAAATAGGTACAGGCAATGAGTAGTAATACGGATAATTTAGAAGGCTACTTTCCGGCTGAAATAGTCAACGAAGCATTTGGCAACAGACCATCAACTACCACTTTGATGGATTGCATTTTTCTCCCAGGTCGAGTTCCACGTGACCTAACGTCAAAAATAAGCGCGGATCCAGGGCATTTAGAGCAGCAGCTTTTAGCTCAAAAGCCGTTAATGTCTACCAGTCTTTCAAAGCCATACTGGAAAAAGGGAGCTAACAAAAGAGAATTCGATACTGTTCGTATTGATGTCTATAGCGCTGTTTGCTTAGCTG
>NZ_JAUPWM010000294.1:0-318 GCF_032436795.1 Streptomyces sp. P9(2023) | reverse complement strand
GAAAACCTCTATTTCGTGGAGCATCAGCTCGTCGATTTCCATGGGCTCCATACCGCCGCTGACCATCAGGCGCAGGTAATCCGTCAGGAAGTCCATGATATGAGAGTCGGCCAGAACGTCGGGATGCTCTTGAAATAGCGGTTTTCGAGCAAGAGGCTCACAGTCCCATCGACGCGATTGCCAAAGTGGGGGATGCCATGCCCGCCTTCGGTATCGTGGCGGCGGTCATGGGGGTTATCAAAGCCTTGACCTATGCGGACGCAACGGCAGAACAGATGGGGCAGATGATCGCCATGGCGTTGGTAGGTACCTTCCTCG
>NZ_JAUPWM010000293.1:0-318 GCF_032436795.1 Streptomyces sp. P9(2023) | reverse complement strand
CAGCCCCGAGGCATCAACCGAGGGGAACCCCGCCAGCAGCATCTCGCGGAATTCTGCCAGCGATGCGGCGGCCTGAAGCATGGCCTCGACCTGTTCGATCATCGCCCCGATTTCTGGCCCTGCCTCAAGCCCGAGTTGATCGACCATGCCCGCCGCAACCCGACCCCCCGAAATTTCGCCCGCTGAGTGGCGTGAGGTCGTCTCGGCTGTGCTGACACCCGGAAGGACCGACCCCCGTTTAAAAACGGCGGAGATGCGTTCAATGGACCCATTGCGCCCCGCCCCCTCGGTCGCAGAGACGGCGGGCGGCGCGCAAGG
>NZ_JAUPWM010000015.1:0-146102 GCF_032436795.1 Streptomyces sp. P9(2023) | reverse complement strand
GCGAGACCGTCAAACGCTCGGACCTGGCCGGACACTGCGGCTACGGCTTCTGCCGCAGCCACTCCCGCTTCTTCTGGGGCTTCCGGCTCTACCTGGTCACCACCGCCGAAGGCATGCCCGTCACCTGGTGCCTGGCCAACCCGAAGATCGGCGAGCGGGAGGTGATGGCCGCGCTGCTGGAACGCGACCACCACCTCGTCCGTCAAGGCCAGGTGATCCTGGCCGACAAGGGCTTCGCCGGGAAGGAGTTCGAAGCGTTCTGCACCGAGCGTCTGGGTGTTCACCTGGTGCGGCCGGACCGCAAGGACGAGCCGGTCCGGCACGGCAAGATCGCCCGGGTCCGCCAGTGGATCGAGGCCGTCATCGACACCCTCAAGGGCCAGCTCAGCCTCGAACAGCACGGCGGCAGAACTCCGGCCGGCGTCTTCGCCCGCACCGGACAACGACTCCTCGCCCTCGCCGCCGGCATCTGGCACAACTGGACCACCGGCGCCACAGTCAAACGATCACTGATCGCCTACGACCACTGAAGACTTCGGACTCAATCATCTAGGCGGGGCGATGCCTGAGGCGGGCGTGCAGGGTGCGGGCGGAGGCGTCGGTGAGGGAGGCGATCTGGTCGATGATCACCCGCTTGCGTGACCTGTCGTCGTCCGCCGCGTCGAAGAGGGCGCGGAACTGGGGGTCGAGGCCCTCGGGGGCGCGGGCGGTGAGCGCCTCGGCGAGTTCGGCGAGGACGATGCGCTGGTCGGCGCGGAGGGCCTCCTGCTCGGCGCGCTGCATGACGTACCGGTCGGCGACGGCCTTGAGGACGGCGCATTCGTTGCGGGTCTCGCGGGGGACGACGAGCTCGGCGGCGTACCGGGTGAGGCGGCCGGTGCCGTACGCCTGGCGGGTGGCGCCTTCGGCGGCGAGGGCGAAACGGCCGATCAGCTCGCTGGTGGCGTCCTTGAGCCGGGCCTGGGCGACGGCCGATCCGTCGTAGCCGTGCGGCCACCAGTCCTGGTCGACGAGCCGGTCGAGGGCGTCGGCGAGTTCCTGCGGGTCGGTGTCGGCCGGGACGTACCGGCCGATGGCGACGGCCCAGATGTCGGCGCGCTCGGGCTCGGCGAAGAGCATGTTCGGGTCGATGTGGCCGGCGTGCAGGCCGTCCTCGAAGTCGTGGACGGAGTACGCGACGTCGTCGGACCAGTCCATGACCTGGGCCTCGAAGCACTTGCGGTGCGCGGGCGCGCCTTGGCGGGCCCACCGGAACACGGGCAGGTCGTCCTCGTACACCCCGAACTTGTTGGAGTCGGGGTCGTCGGGATGACCGCCGCGCGGCCAGGGGTACTTGGTGGCGGCGTCGAGGGCGGCGCGGGTGAGGTTGAGCCCGACGCTGACGGGGAGGCCGGTGTCGGGGTCGGCGATGAACCTCTTCGTCTCGATCCGGGTGAGCAGCCGGAGGGACTGGGCGTTGCCCTCGAAGCCGCCGCAGTCCTTGGCGAACTCGTTGAGAGCGACCTCGCCGTTGTGCCCGAAGGGCGGGTGGCCCATGTCGTGGGCGAGGCAGGCGGCCTCGACGAGATCGGGATCGCAGCCGAGCGCGGCGCCGAGCTCGCGCCCGACCTGGGCGCACTCGAGGGAGTGGGTGAGGCGGGTACGGGGGCTGGCGTCCCAGGCGTAACTCCGTGAGCCGGGGGTGACGACCTGGGTCTTGCCGGCGAGCCTGCGCAGGGCACTGGAGTGCAACACGCGCGCCCGATCCCGCTGAAACGCGGTCCGCCCGGGCCGCTTGTCGGGCTCGGCGGCCCAGCGGTCGGTGGCGGCGCCGTCGTATCCGGGGGTGTCCGTGATGCCTGGGGTGTCCGCGAAGCCTTCCATGCGTCGACGGTAACGGTAGGGAGGTGCGTGCGGGGCCGGCCACCCCGCCGGGGCGGCGCCCGCCCGTACCCGCACGCGGGTTGTGGGCAATCGTTCCGCTGGGGCGATGGGGGTCCCCCCTGCTCGAGCGAAGCCGAGAGCTTGGGGGAGGGTGGGCACAACGGGACGGCGCCTTTGCCGGGCCCAGGCCCCCGTGCTGTGCGGTGCCTACGGGTGCGGCGCCGTCGTCAGGTTGTGCCCACCCGTTCCGCCCTGCGGAACGATTGCCCACAACCCCCGCGTACGGCGGTCGTGAGGGCGTGGTCGTAGCGGTGGAGGAGCAGGCGGGCCAGGGCCGGGTGCGCGCCGAGCGGGGGCGCGGCGATCCCGGGGGCGGCAGCCGCGGCGCGGGCGGCGAAGAGGCCGGGGGCCGTGAAGCAGGAGGCGACGGCGACCCGGTGGCGGCCCCGCGCGGCGAGCACGCGCACCGCCTCGGAGACCGTGGGCGTCGCGGCGGAGGCGTACGCGGGGACGACCGGCACACCGCCCAGCCGTTCCGAGAGCGCGGCGGCGATCCGGCGGACGGCTGCCAGCCCCTCGGGGTCCCGGGAGCCCGCCGCCGCGAGGACGACGCCGGTGCCGCGCGAGGCGCTGTCGGCCGAGGTCCAGCCCGCCTCCGCGAGACGGTCGGCGAGAGCCTCGACGAGCAGCGGGTGCGCCCCGAGCGGCGCGGCGATCCGGACCTTGCCGCCGGCCGCCGCGGCGGGCAGGTCGTGCTTGACGTGGTGCCCCGGCCCGAAGAGCAGGGGCACGAGGACGGCGCTGCCGGCCGTCCCGAGGCCCGCCAGTACGTCCGGCAGCAGCGGCGCGTTCAGTTCGATGTGGGCGAGGCGGACGTCCAGGCCCGGGCGGAGTTCGCGGACGCGTTCGACCAGCTCGGAGAGGGCGGCGGCGGCGCGCGGGTCGCGGCTGCCGTGGCCCACGGCGACGAGGGTGGGGCGGTCGCGCCGGGCACCGTTCAGCTGGACGTGGCTCAACTGCGCGCCGAGCCGTGTCGAGATCATGCCGAGCAGCTCCGCCGCGCTGTCGAACGTGCTGTCCCGCTCCGTCATGCCCATGGCCCGATCCTGACCGCCCCGCGTTGCCTCCCCGTTGCGTGGGCGTCACGAGTGTTTTCCGCGGGCTCACCGGAACCCGCGTGGCGCTGTCAGGCCGCGGCCAGCCAGACCCGCAGCGCGCCGAGCTCCTCGAAGCCGGCCGCCCGGGCGGGCGGGAGGTCGTCGCCCGACTCGTAACCGACGACCGCGCGGCCGTCCCGTACGAGGCCCAGGCAGCCCGCCCAGGTCGTGGCAGGGTCGGAGCCGTCGGCCGTGAAGACGTTCGAGACGCCCGTCACCCGGCCGCTCTCGCTGAGCACCGCTCCCCCGACGATCCGGCCGTCCGTCCCGTACCCCGCGACGACCGTCGTCGCCGGGTCGGCCAGCAACTCGGTACGGAAGAGCGCCGCCTCGTCCGGGTCCCCGCCGCTCCACGCCCGCGCCCAGTCGCCGAGTTCCGCCGGGGTGTCGATCACCCGCCAGCGCTCCCCGTCAGGCGTCGCCGGTGCCGGGAGGCCTGCCGGGCGGTGGATCCAGCGCGCCTCGAAGAGTGGCTGGAAGCCCTCCGCCGACAGGTCGAGGCGGGCGAAGGAGTCCTTGACCGAGGCGCCTGGGCTGCTGCGGTCGATGCCGTCGACGCCTTCGAGGACGTCCCGTACCGACGCGTCCGCCGTCAGCGTCACCGCGTCCGGGTAGTACAGCGGCGTACGGCGCGCGTTCGTCCAGGCGCGTGGGCCGAAGGCCCCGGGGCTGCCGTGCGCCCGGCACATCGCCTCGCACCACACCGCGTTGTTGAGGACAGCCTCGGTGATCATCCGCGAATCGTACGGCCTTCCTCTCCCCCTCTCATCCCTTCATCCAGCCCTCATTCTTCTACCTGGCGGAATATCTTTTCCGTCATGCGAATGACTCCGACCGCTCCGCCCGGGCTCGCCCGGCGTGTCGCCGCCGAACTCGTGGGCACCGCGGCTCTCGTCACCGTCATCGTCGGCTCCGGCATCCAGGCCGAGCGGCTCAGCGAGGACGTGGGGGTGGCGCTGCTCGCCAACTCCCTCGCCTCCGCGCTCGGACTCGGCGTCCTCATCGTGCTCCTCGGCCCCCTGTCCGGCGGCCACCTCAACCCGGCCGTCACCCTCTCCGAGTGGTGGGCGCGGCGGGGCGACGCCGACGCCCCGGCCGGCCGCGAGGTCGTCGCGTACTGCGCCGGCCAGCTCCTCGGCGCCGTCCTCGGGGCGCTGCTCGCGGAGGCGATGTTCGGGCGGACGCCGGGCACCTGGTCGCCGGCCACCCAGGTCCGTTCCGACCCCCACCTCCTCCTCGGCGAGACCGTCGCCACCGCCGGACTCGTCCTGCTCGTCGTCGGCCTGCGCCGCATCGACCGCCTCGCGCTCGCGCCGGTCGCGGTAGCCGGCTACATCGCGGCGGCGATCTGGTTCACCTCGTCGGGCTCCTTCGCCAACCCGGCGGCGAGCGCCGGCCGCGCGCTCTCCGACTCCTTCACCGGCATAGCCCCGCGTTCGCTCCCGGGCTTCGTCGGGGCGCAGCTCCTCGGCACGGTGCTCGGCGTCGCCCTCGCGACCGTTCTGTACGGCCGGAGCGACCGGAGCGACCGGAGCGAACCGAACGGCCCGCGGACGCGTCGAACAGGGTGACGGGGCAGACAAGGATTCACGGATTCACGGTTCCACGGAGGTTCATCCATGCGCGGCCTGCGACGCGTACGCGTACCCGCCCGGCTGAAGCGGGTCACTCTGGGGCTGACCCGGGTCACGGCGCTCCCGCGCACCCCGCGGGCCCGCCGGCGTACCGTCCAGGCCGTCATGCTGGGCGCCGTCCTCGCCCTCGCGCCGGCCACCTGGACGCACGCCGTCGCCGACAGCCGGCTGCGCACCACCGCCGACGTTCCGGCGCAGGACGTCGCCGTCGTCTTCGGCGCCGGTCTCTGGAAGGGGCGGCCGACGCCGTACCTCGCGCACCGGCTCGACACGGCCGCCGATCTTTACCGCGCGGGCAAGGTCAAGGTCGTCCTCGTGACCGGCGACAACAGCCGCGTCGAGTACGACGAGCCCGACGCGATGCGGACGTACCTCACGGAGCACGGGGTGCCGGACGACCGGATCGTCAGCGACTACGCGGGCTTCGACACCTGGGACTCCTGCGTCCGCGCGAAGCAGGTCTTCGGGGTCCACCGGGCCGTCCTCGTCACCCAGGACTTCCACATCAAACGGGCCGTCGCGCTGTGCCGCGCGGCCGGGATCGAGTCGTACGGGGTGAAGGTCGTCGAACCCCACGACTCCGTCTTCTACTACGGCGGTGTCCGGGAGCTCGTCGCGGCGGGCAAGGCGGCCCTGGACGCGACGCTCCGGCCCGAGCCGCGCTTCCTGGGCGAGCGGGAGAAGGGCGTGACGGAGGCGCTCGCGTCGGCGGGGGCACGGTAGTCGAGGCGCGGTGGCCGAGGCCCGGTTGCCGCCGGTAGTCGGCGGAAAGCCCCCGGCGCCCTCCGCCGGCACCGCCCGCCGACGCCGCCCGCCGGCACCGCCCGCTCCTCACCTCGCCCGCACCGCCCCTCGGAGCAGTACGCCCGGGGGCCGTAATCCGGCGCATCCCGTCCCGTAACACGCCCGTCGTAGGCTCTACGCATGTCAGAGGCTGTCAGCACCCCCACCCACTGCCCCTACTGCGCCCTCCAGTGCGGCATGTCGCTGCGCCCGGTGGACGGCACCGTGGAGGTGGTCAAGCGCCCCGACTTCCCCGTCAACCGGGGCGCGCTGTGCGGCAAGGGCAGCCTCGCCCCGGCCGTGCTCTCCTCCCGGGTCAGGCTGACCGGGCCCCTGGTCCGCTGCCCTGACACAGGCGCTCTGAAGTCCGCCTCCTGGGAGGAGGCACTCGCCGCCGTCGCCGACGGACTGCGCCGGACCCGCGCCGGCCACGGACCCGATGCCGTGGGGGTCTTCGGCGGCGGCGGCCTCACCAACGAGAAGGCGTACACGCTGGGCAAGTTCGCCCGGGTCGTGCTCTCCACCTCGCAGATCGACTACAACGGGCGCTTCTGCATGTCGTCGGCGGCGGCCGCGCACCAGCGGGCGTTCGGGCTCGACCGGGGGCTCCCGTTCCCGCTTGAGGACATCCCGCGCACCGGCTGTGTGATCCTCGTCGGCTCCAACCTGGCCGAGACGATGCCGCCCGCCCTGCGCTTCTTCACCGAACTGCGGGAGAACGGCGGGAAGTTGATCGTCGTCGACCCGCGCCGCACGCGTACCGCCGAGCAGGCCGACCTCCATCTCGCGCCGCGCCCCGGCACCGACCTCGCGCTCGCGCTCGGACTGCTGCACCTCGTGGTGGCGGAGGGGCGGGTGGACGAGGAGTTCGTCCGGGAGCGTACGGAGGGGTGGGAGGCGGCCAGGGCCGGGGCGATGGCGCACTGGCCCGAGCTGGTCGAGCGGATATCGGGCGTGCCGGTACCGCAACTCCGTGACGCCATGAGGATGTTCTGCGACGCGGAGAGCGGGATGGTGCTGACGGCGCGCGGCCCGGAGCAGCAGTCGAAGGGCACGGACACCGTGGGCGCGTGGATCAACCTGTGCCTCGCGACGGGGCGGGCCGGGCGCCCGATGAGCGGGTACGGCTGTCTGACGGGCCAGGGCAACGGGCAGGGCGGCCGCGAGCACGGCCAGAAGGCGGACCAGCTGCCCGGCTACCGGAAGCTGGACGACCCGGCGGCGCGTGAGCATGTGGCGCGGGTGTGGGGGGTGGAGCCGGACTCGCTGCCGGGGCCGGGCCGGAGCGCGTACGAACTCCTGGACGCGCTGGGCGGTGACGTGAAGGCGCTGCTGCTGATGGGCTCCAACCCGGTCGTCTCGGCGCCGCGGGCGGCGCACATCGAGGGGCGGCTGCGCTCGCTGGACTTCCTGGCCGTCGCGGACGTGGTCCTGTCGGAGACGGCGGAGCTGGCGGACGTGGTGCTTCCGGTCACCCAGTGGGCGGAGGAGACGGGGACCACGACGAACCTGGAGGGCCGGGTGCTGCTCCGGGAGCGCGCGATCACGCCACCGGCCGGGGTCCGCACCGACCTGGAGGTGCTGCACGCGCTGGCGGGCCTCCTCGGCTGGGAGAAGGGCTTCCCGACGGACCCGGAGGAGGTCTTCGACGAACTACGCCGCGCGTCGGCGGGCGGCCCGGCGGACTACTCGGGCATCAGCTACCGCCGAATCCGCGAGGAGAAGGGCGTCTTCTGGCCCTGCCCGGAAGACCCGGCGGACGCACCGACGTCCGGGGCGGCCGAGGCGGGACCGGACCGGCAGGCCGGGGGGATCCTGGCCGGACCGGTCGAGGCGGGACCGGACCGGCAGGCCGGGGGGATCCTGGCCGGACCGGTCGAGGCGGGACCGGACCGGCAGGCGGGGGGGATCCTGGCCGGACCGGTCGAGGCGGGACCGGACCGGCAGGCGGGGGGGATCCTGGCCGGACCGGCCGGGGCCGGGCAGGAACCCACGGCGGAAGCCTGGGTGAAGCCCCGTGACCCCGCGCGGGACGCCGCCGCGCAGGGCGCCGTCGCGGCAGGCCGCGCGGCTGAGGCCGCCGCCTCGCACGACGCTCGGCCCCATCCCGGGACCCCTCGGCTGTTCCTCGAGCGGTTCGCCACGCCCAGTGGGCGGGCGCGGTTCGTTGCCGTCGCGCATCGGCCGGCGGCGGAGGAGACCGATGACGAGTACCCGGTCGTGTTGACGACCGGGCGGGTCGTCGCGCAGTACCAGTCCGGGGCGCAGACGCGGCGGGTCGAGAAGTTGAACGCCGCCGCGCCCGGGCCGTTCGTGGAGCTGCATCCGCGGCTCGCCGAGCGGATCGGGGTGGCCGAGGGTGAGCGCGTCGCCGTCGTGTCGCGGCGCGGGCGGGCCGTCGCGCCCGCGCGGATCACCACATCCATCCGCCCGGACACCGTCTTCATGCCGTTCCACTGGCCCGGCGAGGGCCGGGCCAACACCCTCACCAACCCGGCGCTCGACCCCGTCTCCCGGATGCCCGAGTTCAAGACGTGCGCGGTCCGGGTCGAGCCCGCCAGTCCCCGCCCCTGATGAGCGGGCCGTGCCGGGTGCCGGGCGCCGCGAACCAGACCCAGGCCCCGACGGTCGCCCCGTCCCGTACCCGTACCACCTCGCGATCCGCCCGCTCGTACCCGGCCGGGAGCTCCACCCGGTCCAGTACGCCGAGGAGTTCGGCGTACGCGCCCGGCGCCGCCGTCACCAGGTCGCCCGCGACGACGCCCTCGCCCGGCACGGCGTACGGATAGCCGGGGCCGTCGTACAGCAGCGCGCCCGCCAGACGTGCCGGTTCCTCCCGTGCCGTGCGGCCCAGGAGGAAGCGGTCGTGGTTGTACTCGCCCGGCCGCAGCGTGCCGTAGACGAAGAACGGCAGTTCCGTCATTCGGCGGCCGGGGGCTCAGCCGTTTCGGCCTCCAGCCACTCCAGGTACGCCGCCGACGCCCGGACCACCTGCGTCGCGACGACCTCCGGCGTGTCGTAGTCGTGCGCGGCCAGGAGGTGGGCCTCCAACTGCTCGTAGCGCGCCTCCGTCGTCTTGAAGAGCACCTGCCACTCCTCCTCGGTCTCGATCGCCTTCCGCCAGTGGTACACGGAGGTGACCGGTCCGGAGACCTGCGCACAGGCGGCGAGGCGGGCCTCGACCGCCCCCCGTGCGAGCTCCTGGGCCTTGGCCGGGCTGTCGGTCGTGGTGAGTACGGTGAGGGCGAGAGTCACCCGACCCACCGTACTCACCCGCCCCCTCCCCCGCCCTCACGCCGCCGCCGCCGCGAACTGCGCCGCGTGCAGCCGGGCGTACGCGCCGCCCGCCACCAACAGCTCCTCGTGCGTGCCCTGTTCGGTGATCGAGCCGTTCTCCATCACCAGGATCACGTCCGCGTCCCGGATCGTGGAGAGCCGGTGGGCGATCACGAACGACGTACGGCCCTTCCGGAGCGAGGACATGGCCCGCTGGATGAGGACCTCGGTACGGGTGTCCACGGAGCTGGTCGCCTCGTCCAGGACCAGGATCACCGGCTCGGACAGGAACGCCCGGGCGATCGTGATCAGCTGCTTCTCGCCCGCGCTGAGCCCGGCGCCGTCCTCGTCCAGGACGGTGTCGTAGCCGTCGGGCAGCGTACGGACGAACCGGTCCGCGTGCGCCGCCGTCGCGACCTCGACGATCCGCTCGCGCGGGACCTCCCCCGGGAGGCCGTACGCGATGTTCTCCGCGATCGTCCCGCCGAACAGCCAGGTGTCCTGGAGGACCATGCCGATCCCGGAGCGCAACTCCTCCCGCGACAGGCCGGCCACGTCCACCCCGTCCAGTGTGATCCGGCCGCCCGTCAGCTCGTAGAAGCGCATCAGCAGGTTCACCAGCGTCGTCTTGCCCGCGCCCGTCGGGCCCACGATCGCCACCGTCCGGCCCGGTTCCACCGTCAGCGTCAGGTCCTCCACGAGCGGCTTCCCCGGCTCGTAGCGGAACGCCACCTTCTCGAACGAGACCCGGCCCTCGACCCGCCCGCGCGGACCGGACGACCCGACCGGCGCCGGGGACTCCTCCTCCGCGTCCAGGAGGTCGAAGACCCGCTCGGCCGAGGCGACCCCGGACTGCAGCAGATTGGCCATCGCCGCGATCTGGTTGATCGGGCCGTTGAACTCGTACGAGTACTGGATGAAGGCCTGCACGTCGCCGACGCTCAGCGTGCCGCTCGCCACTCGCAGCCCGCCGACGACCGCGATCAGGACGTAGTTGAGGTTCCCGACGAAGGTCAGCGCCGGCTGGATGAAGCCGGAGATGAACTGGGCCCGGAAGCTCGCCCCGTACAACTCCTCGCCGAGCTCGTCGAAGCGCGCCACCGCCGCGTCCCGCCGTCCGAAGACGACGACCTCCGCGTGACCGGTGCGGTCTCCCCGGTCAGGCGCCGTAGGGGCGGACGGCCTTGGCGTCCCGGAGGGAGTGCGCCCACCAGGCGAGCTGATCGAGCATCGCCTTGGCGGCGGCGTCGGGGCCGGCGGGGTCCTGGTGGACGCCGTCGTCGTCGAAGTGACCGTGCGCGTTGTGGAAGGAGACCGTGTCGCGGACGGTCACGGCGTGCATCTCGGCGAAGACCTGGCGCAGTTGCTCCACCGCGCGCAGGCCGCCGGACATCCCGCCGTACGAGACGAAGCCGACGGGCTTGGCCTGCCACTCGCCGAAGTGCCAGTCGATGAGGGACTTGAGGGAGGCGGGGAAGGAGTGGTTGTACTCGGGGGTGAGGACGACGAAGGCGTCGGCGGCGGCGAGGACCGGGGAGACCTTGGCCAGTTCGGCGCGGACGGCCGCGCCCGGGTTGTGGGAGAGGGCGGTGGGCAGGTCGACCTCGGCGAGGTCGACGAGGTCGACGGAGAAGTCGGTGCGTTCGGCGAGCCGGCCGCGGAACCAGTCGGCGATGACGGGACCGAACCGGCCTTCGCGGTTGCTGGCGATGACGACGGCGAGCTTGAGCGGCGTGGAATTCGTGTATGCGGTGTCCATGCCGAGGATCCTGTTACCTCAACTTTGGTTGAGGTCAAGCGATGATTCTTTCGACGTGCCCCGGCTTACGGTGAGGGCATGACGACTCCTCCCCCGCACATCGAGATCGACGGCGTCCCGGCGGCCGACCCCGCCCTCCTCGCCACCCTCCTGAGCGGCTTCGGCCACTTCACCGCGATGCAGGTACGGGACGGACGGGTGCGCGGCTACGGTCTGCACGTCGACCGCCTGGACCGTTCCACGCGCGAGCTGTTCGGGCCGGGCATCGACGGCGAGCACGTCCGCGGTCTGCTGGCAGGCGCCCTGCGGACGGCGGGCCTGCGGGACGCGACGGCGCGGGTGTACGTCTTCGGTGGAGACCGAGGGGGTGTCCGTCTCGTGGTCACCGTCCGCGCCCCGGCCACCGCGCCCGCGACGGCGCAGCGCCTGAGATCCGTCGAGTACTGGCGCCCCGCGCCGCACATCAAGCACCTGGGCGGCTTCGGGCAGGCGTACCACGCCGAGGCGGCCCAGCGGGACGGCTACGACGAGGCCCTGCTGACGTCCCGGGACGGCGAGATCGCGGAGGGCGCGGTCACCAACATCGCCTTCTGGGACGGCACTTCGGTGATCTGGCCGTCCGCGCCGTGCCTCACCGGCATCACCATGGCGCTCCTTGAACCGCGCCTGGAGTCGGTACGGCGCCGGGTCACGCTGGCGGACCTGCCCCGGATGCGGGCGGCGTTCGTGACGAACTCCCGGGGGATCTCGCCGGTGGGCGGGATCGACGCGGTGGAGTTCGCGGTGGACGAGGAGCTGATGGGTCGGGTGTACGCGGCGTACGAGTCGGTGCCCTGGGAGAGCCTGTAGAGGCATCCGCGACAGGGGCGCGCGCCGCGCAACACGCGGGGCACCAGCGGGCGTTCGGCTCCCTCCGGTAACATCGACGGTCCAGGTGGGGCCCGGCACGGGGGTGCGGACATGGTCGTGAAGTACGTCGTCTCGCCGCACGGCCGTCGTGGCACCTACCCGAACATCACGTCCGCCGTGCGCGCCTGGTCCACTCTGCACGCCGCGTCCAGACGGCCGCGTGCAGCGCTCATCGAGATCGTCACCGGGCACTACGAGGAGATCCAGACCCTCACCGTCCGGGGCGAGGTCCGGCTGGTCGCCGTCGACGGCCCGGGCTCCGTCGTGGTGAACCGGCTGCGCGGGACGGTCCTGGAGACGTACGGCTCGGTCGCGGTCGAAGGCCTCGTGCTGACCAGCCGGGACGCCGACCACGACGTCCTAGCCTGCGCCCAGGGCACGCTCACGCTCGACCGCGTCGAGGTCCGCACGCCGGGCGGCGTCGGCACGCACGCGCGGCCGAACACCCAGGTCACCCTGCGGGACAGCGTCTTCCTGCACGGCCGCACCCTCTTCACGGCGTCGGGAGGCACGATCGAGCGGTGCCGGTTCACCGACGCCGCCGACAACGCAATCGCCGCCATCGAGGGGGCCCGGCTCTCCGTCCGGGGCTGCCGGATCGAGGGCAGCCGGATCCATGGCGTACGGGCCAGCGACGCGCACGTCCAGGTCGCCGACTGCGAGCTGACCGGCACCGGGAACGCGGCGCTCGCGGCCGACACCCGCGCGGAGCTCGCCGTGACGGACTGCGTGATCACCGCCGTGCACGCGGAGGGGGTCATGTTCATCGAGCAGTCCCGGGGCTCCGTGGACCGTACGCGCGTCACCGACGCGCGGCACGGGGTGGGGGTGGCGTCCGGCGCCGATCCGGTGGTGCGCGACTGCGTCTTCACCGCGTGCCGGGACACCGGCATCACCGTCCGGGCATCGGCCCGGGGCAGGTTCGAGGGCTGCCGGATCGTCGACGCGCGCAACATCGCGGTGTTCTCGACCGAGGGCGGCGCGCCGGAGGTCATTGACTGCCGCGTCTCGGGAGGCAATGTCGGCATCGCCGTGACCGAGGGCGGGCGAGGCCGCTTCACCCGGGTCGGGATCGAGGATCTGCCGAGCTCCGCGCTCCGGGTCTGGAACGGGGGCGGGGGCGTGTTCGAACACGTCCGGGTGGACCGCTGCACGCTCGGCCTGGACACCACGGGAGACGGCGGCACCACGGCCGACCTCACCGACGTGGTGTTCCACGACGTCGAGACGGCGGTGACCGCACTCGGCCAGTCCAGGGTCAAGCTCAAGGACGTGTCACTGGAGCGCGGCGCGGTCGGCTTCTTCGCCGGCGAGGACGCGCACGTGCTCGCGCACGACTGTGCCGTCACGACGGTGAGCATCGGTGGGGCCATCGCCTCCGGCAAGGGGAAGCTCTTCGCGCGGAACCTCACCGTGACCGGGTCCGAGGGAAGCGGACTGGGCGCGAACGAGTCCGGCTACCTGGACGTCGCGAACAGCGAGTTCACCGACTGCGCGATGGGAGGCGCGCTCTTCGCCGACGAAGCCGGCGGCCGGCTCGTGCACTGCACCGTGAACGGGACTCAGGGGCCCGCCGTCCGGCACGACGGCCGCGTCGACATCGTCGGCCTGCGCTCCTCGCTTCCGGTCGTCCGCGAGACCGTTCGCACGGTCGACCAGCCGCAGCAGACGATCATCAACCACTACGACGGCACGGTCTTCATCGGCCCGGTCAACAACAGCCAGATCGCGTGGGACAACCAGCAGGTCATCCAACGGCAGACGAACGAGGACGGGGCGGACACATGAGCGAGCCGCGGAACGAACACCGCAGCGGGGGGCCCGTCTTCAACGGCCCCTCCTCGAACAACCAGATCGCCTGGAACAACGAGACGGTCACCCAGAACCAGCAGAACAACGGCACCGGCACGGGTGCCGCCCCGGGCTTCGAGGCGCTCGCCGAGCGGGTCGCCGAGCTGCTCCGCCAGCTGCCCCAGGCAGGCCTCCCCGACGAGAACCGCGAGGACGCGGAGGTGGCGGCCGGCGAGGTCCTCGCGACGATCGCCGGGCCCGAGCAGCCGGAGGCGGGCCGCCTGCGCCGCGCGCTCACCATGCTCAGGGGAGCCCTGGACCCCGTCGCGACGGGGATCGCGGCGGGAGCGACGCTGGGGGCGCAGGAGTGGGCCGTGACGGCGATCGAGGGACTGGTCGCCTGAGGGGCTCGTCGGCAGGGGCGGGGGTCGAGCGAACGGCCCCACCCGGTGGCCCCCAGGCTCCCCCCAAGCCGCCCCCAACCCCGTCACCCGTTCGACACGGACCGTCAGCTGACTCTCCGTAACCCGTCCTGACCTGCGTAAACGCCACTCACGCAAGGCGACACACCGCACCGGACGGCGTAATTCTGACCCTCCATCAGCAGGCGCGCGGCGCGCGCGGGGCCTTATCTCGGTCCTAGGAGGCAGGTCCCGGGAAGTCCCTCCCGGCAGGGCCGGACCTCCCCGGCATGACCGCTCGCGCGCCCCGGAGGACCCCATGCGCACCACTGCCCGCCTGCTCACCGGTACCGCGCTGACGGTCGCCGCGATCGGCGCCCTCGGCGCCCCCGCCGCGTACGCCGGGGACTCGGAGGCCCTTGAGGTCTATCCGTCCTCCGCGACCCCCGGCACCACCGTCACCGTCAACACCCTCGCCTGCGGCAAGAAGGGCCGTGGCGTCGGCGACGCGCAGTCCCTCGGCGCGGGTGACTTCCAGCTGAACCCGAGCACGCACAAGGAGGTCGTGGTCGGCCAGTTCACGGTCCCGGAGCACGCCAAGCCCGGTACGTACTGGATCAGCGTCGCCTGCGACAACGGCAAGACCGCGCGCGGCGAGCTGGTCGTCAAGCAGAAGGGCCCGAGCGGCCATGTGCGTACCGGTGTCGGGGGCAGCGTCGGCCCCGACACCACCCAGATCGCGGCGGGCGCGGCGGTGCTGGCCGCGGCTGCCGTCGGCGGTACGTGGCTCCTGCGCCGCCGGGCGAGCGGCGCGCAGGACGGCTGAGTCGTACCGCACGTCCTGCCCCCGCCGCGCGCCCGCATACGGCCCGGCGGGGGCAGGACCACACCCTCAGGGCCCTATCTCACCCCCGGAGGAACGCACCGTGAGCAGCAGTCGCAAGGGGTGGGGCATAGCCGTCGCCGCGTGCGTCGGGATCTGGCTCGTCCAGAACGGCTCGGAGCAGGTCACCCCGCCGGTCCCGACCGCGGCCCAGGCGTTCGCGGCGGGCCCGAACGAGCACACGACCGCCGCCGCCGACCCGCTGCCGGCGTCCGCGCCCGTCCGGCTCCGCATCCCCGAGGTCGACGTCGACACGCCCATGACGGGGCTCGGCCTCGGCGCGGACGGCACCCTCGACGTACCGCCCGCGGACGACCCCAACCTGGCCGGCTGGTACGCGGACGGCACCCCGCCCGGCGCGGAGGGCACCGCGATCGTCGCCGGCCATGTCGACAACGCACGGGGTCCGGCCGTCTTCTACGCGCTCGGCGCGCTCAAGAAGGGCAACCGGATCGAGGTGGACCGGCAGGACGGCCGGACCGCCGTCTTCACGATCGACGCGGTCGAGGTGTACGAGAACAAGGCCTTCCCCGACGAGAAGGTCTACGGGGAGACGGACGGCCGGGCCGAGATCCGGGTCATCACCTGCGGCGGGGGCTTCTCGAAGAAGTCCGGCTACCAGGGGAACGTGGTCGCGTTCGGACACCTCATCGGGGTGCGCTGAACACCGTCACGCCCACTGGTCGAAGGCCAGCTTCGCGACCAGCGAGAAGACGACGAAGAGCAGTACGCCACGGACGAACTCGGCGCCCTTGCTGAGCGCCATCCGCGCCCCGACCATCGCGCCGGCCAGGTTGAAGACCGCCATGACCGCCGCCAGCTGCCACAGCACGCTGCCCTGATAGGCGAACATCGCGAGCGCGCCCGCGTTGGTGCAGACGTTGACGATCTTGGCGGTGGCGGAGGCGGTCACCAGGTCCAGATGGAGTACGGCGGTGAGCGCGAGGACCAGGAAGGTACCGGTCCCGGGCCCGAACAGGCCGTCGTAGAAGCCGATCCCGCCGCCGACGAGCACGATCGCGGTGACGATCCGGGCCCGCCCGACGGGCGCCTTCGTCCCCTCCCCCTGGGTCCCGAACGACGGCCGCAGCATGACGAACGCGGCGACGCCCAGCAGCACCACCATGATCACCGGGCGGAGCAGCTCGCTGCTGATCCCGGCGGCGAAGAACGCGCCGCCCATGGATCCGGCGAGGGCCGCCAGCCCGATCCGTACCGCCGTCTTCACCTGCACGGGCGCCTTGCGTACGTACGTGACGGCGGCGCCGGACGTGCCGACGATCGCGACGGCCTTGTTGGTGCCGAGGATCTGCGCGGCCGGGACCTGCGGGAGCCCGAGCAGCAGCGCGGGCAGCAGAAGCAGCCCTCCTCCACCGACCACGGCGTCGATCCAGCCCGCCACGAGAGCGGCGGCGCAGAGCAGGACCAGAGTGGTCAGGGATATGTCAGGCGGCATGCCGCGAGCCTAGGGAGGAGATGGGTGTGCCGTCCATCAATCTCGGGAGTCTTGAGCTACGTCAGAGGTTGTGCCGACCGGCGCCCGGTCGGGCGCGGGCGGCGCGGCCGGGTCGACGGCGACGGTGAGGAAGGTCGCGGCGAGAGCGCCGACGCCGAGCAGCCCGACGGCGAGCTGTCTGCGGGCGCGGTCGACGGGGGTGATGCGGCGGGCGCGGTGCCTACTCATCTCCGCTTACTCACTTTCGCTTACTCACTTTCGCTTACTCATTTCCGAAGTCCTCGGTGTGGATGCGACGGGCCGGCACCCCGGCCCGGACGAGCGAGGCGGTGGCGGCGCGGGCCATGGCGGGCGGCCCGCAGAGGTAGACGTCGTGGGCGGCGAGGTCGGGGACCAGATGGCGCAGGGCCTGCGGGGCGAGGGGGTCGAAGGAGGCGTCGGACGGGCCGAGGAGGTAGTGGAGCGCGGCCCGCCGCACGTAGGCGATCCGCTCCAGTTCGGCCCGCAGAACAAGCCCGTCGGCATCGGAGGCCCGATAGAGCAGCGTCACGTCGCCGGGCCCGCCGGGCAGCGTCTCGAAGAGCGCCCGCAGCGGGGTGATGCCCACGCCTCCCGCGAGCAGCAGGACCTTGCGGCGGGTGCGGCGGTGGGCGGTGAGCGCGCCGAACGGGCCGGTGGCGAGGACGCGCGTGCCGGGGCGGAGCCGCCGGATCCGGCGGGTGTGGTCGCCGAGGGCCTTGACGGTGATGCGCAGGGTGTCGTCGCGGACGGGCGCGGAGAGCGAGAACGGCAGCGCGGTGCGCCAGAGCCGCCGGGAGAGGAACCGCCACCGGAAGAACTGCCCGGGTTCGGCACACAGCACATCGAGCCCGCTTCCCTTGACGATCACGGAGACGACGCCGGGCCCCTCGTCGCGTATTTCGGCGACTCGGAGGGTGTGGCGGAGGGCCGACCGGACGGGGACGACGATCCGGTACCAGACGAGGAGGACGGCGACGGTCGCGTGCGCCATCGACCAGGCCCAGAGCGCGAGCACGCTCCCGGTGAGGTCGGGCCCGGCGAGCTGGTGCACGAACCCGAGGGCGGCGGCGAGGTGGCTGAGCAGATGGACCGCCCGCCAGGTCTCGTGCCGCAGCCGCCGCCGGGCGGCCCGGGCGGAGGTCACCCCGACGGCGACGAGGAGCGCGGTCCCGGCGGTGGCGGCGGCGAGCGCGGGGTAGGAGAGCAGGCCACCGGCGGCGGTGACCAGGTCGGTACGGGTGTGCACGGCGTACCCGCAGAGCGCGAGGACCGCGTGCGCCCCGACGAGCCCGAGGACGTACCGCCCGCCGAGCGCGTGCCACCGCGCGAGCCGATCGGCCCCGACCCCGTGCTCGACGGCGGGCACGCGGGCCATCAGCACCAGCATGACGAGCACCCCGTACCCGGCGAGCAGCCCACTGAGATGGGCGCCGGCAGCGAAGAAGGCATCGAGCCGAGCGGAGGGCCGAACCTGCACCCCCCAGAGCAGGGCGACGCTCCCGGCTCCGCCGAGGATGGAGCGCCGCAAGAGGTCGGGGTGCACGCGAGGGTTGTGCCCACCAGCGGGCTGCGCCCGCTCTCGCTCCCGCACCGCCCGCCGAGCCTGATGGCTGGATTCCTGAACCTCGGTCGTCACGGAAAACGACACTAGGGTCCTCCGTGACCGGAGAACCCCAGCTCAGCCGTACCCCCACCATCCTTAAGGCCCCCTTGAGCCCGCACTCACCACCGGTTAAGCGGAAGGGCCGCGCGGGTCACCTCGGGTCGTCGTCGAACTTCGAGGTCGCCCAGAAGTAACCGAGCACCGCGAGCCCCACGCACCAGCCCACGGCCAGCCACCCGTTGTGCCCGATCTCGGTGCCGAGCAGCAGCCCGCGCAGGGTCTCGATGGCCGGCGTGAAGGGCTGGTACCCGGCGATCGGCTGGAACCAGCCCGGCATCGCGTCGACAGGGACGAAGGCGCTGGAGATGAGCGGCAGGAAGATCAGGGGCATCGCGTTGTTGCTGGCGGCCTCGGCGTTCGGGCTGATGAGGCCCATGCCGACGGCGATCCAGGTGAGCGCCAGGGCGAACAGCGCGAGCAGTCCGAAGGCCGCGATCCACTCCAGGGCCGTGGCGTCGGTGGAGCGGAAGCCGATGGCCACACCGACGGCACCGACGAGCACCACGCTGATGATCGACTGGAGCACGCTGCCGATGACGTGTCCGATGAGCACCGAACCGCGGTGGATCGCCATCGTGCGGAAGCGGGCGATGATGCCCTCGGACATGTCGGTGGAGACGGAGACGGCGGTGCCGATCGTGGTGCTGCCGATGGTCATCAGCAGCAGGCCAGGCACGAGGTAGGCGATGTACGCGGAGCGGTCGGCGACGCCACCGCCTCCGATGCCCGCGCTCATCGTGCCGCCGAAGAGGTAGACGAACAGCAGGAGCAGCATGATCGGCGTGAGCAGCAGGTTCAGCGTCATCGACGGGTAGCGCCGGGCGTGCAGGAGGTTGCGGCGCAGCATCGTGGACGAGTCGCGCAGGGCGAGGGAGAGGGAGCTCATCTGACGGCCTCCTTGGGCTGGTTGGGCTGGCTCGGCACGGAGCCGCCGGTCAGGGCGAAGAACACGTCGTCGAGGTCGGGGGTGTGCACGGTCAGTTCGTCGGCCTCGATGCCGGCCGAGTCCAACAGGTCGAGTACGGCGCGCAGTTCGCGCTGACTGCCGTCACTGGCGATCTGCAGCGCGAGCGCCTCGTCGTCGCGGGTCGCCTCGCGCACGGCGGAGGCGGCCGAGCGGTACGCCGCCGGATCCGCGAACCGGAGCCGGACGTGCCCGCCGGGGACCATCCGCTTCAGCTCGTCGGCGGTGCCCTCGGCGGCGATCTTGCCGTCGTTCAGCACCGCGATCCGGTCGGCGAGTTCATCGGCCTCCTCCAGGTACTGGGTGGTGAGGAAGACGGTCACGCCGTCGGCGACCAGCTCGCGGATGATCCGCCACATGTTGTGCCGCGAGCGCGGGTCGAGGCCGGTGGTCGGCTCGTCGAGGAAGATGATCCGCGGGTTCCCGACCAGGGTCATCGCGATGTCGAGGCGGCGCTTCATACCGCCGGAGTAGGTCGACGCGGGCTTCTTCGCGGCCTCGACCAGGTCGAATCGCTCAAGGAGTTCGGCGGCGACCCGCCTCCCCTCCCGCTTGGACAGGTGGTGCAGATCCGCCATCAGGAGCATGTTCTCCTCACCCGTGATCAGCCCGTCCACGGCGGAGAACTGACCGGTGACACCGATCGCGGCCCGCACCGCCTGCGCATCGGCACCGAGGTCATGACCGCCGACGCGGATCTGGCCACTGGCGGGATCGGCGGAGATGAGGGTGGAGAGGATCTTCACCGCGGTGGTCTTGCCGGCGCCGTTCGGGCCGAGCAGCGCGAAGACCGTTCCTTCCGGGACGGCCAGGTCGATGCCGTCCAGGACGGTCTTCTCGCCGTAGGACTTCCGCAGCCCGTTCGCCGCGATGGCCAGGTCGGTCATGAGGGTGCTCCTCTTTTGATGGCAGTACGGGCGGTACAGGCTGCGGGCCTACAGGCTGCGGGCGGTGATGTTGCCGTAGGCGGTGGTCGCCTTGATGTTCAGGCCGGCGGCGGCGCCGTCGGAGTTCTGGAGCGTGTTGTGGATCCGGCCGTACTCGGTGCCGGCGTCCAGGGCGGCGGAGACGCCGCGGGCGGCGCCGACCGAGATCTGGCCGTGCTCGGTGCGGAGCGTGACCGCGCCGTGCAGGGCCTCGGTGATCTGGATGTCGCCCTTCTGGGTGCTGATCTCCGCGGGGCCGCCCAGGCGGCCGACCGTGATGTCGCCGGAGGCGAGGGTGAGGCGGGCGCTCGCGGCCTCGTCGAGCTTGACCGTGGCCAGCTGGCCCTCGAAGGCGACGTCGCCGAGCCGTCCCACGCCCCGGAGTTCGGCGCTGGCCGCCTTCGCCTCGACGCGAGAGCCGGCCGGCAGCTGGATGGTCACCTCGACCGATCCGGAGTTGTTGCCGAGGATCCGGTTCGTCGGCTCCGGGACCTCGACCCGCAGGACACCGTCGGCGTAGCCGACCTCGACCCGCTCCGCCGCCTTCACGTCGCGGCTCTTGGAGGCGTCGGCGGGGCGGACCTCGACCGTGGTGTCGGCCCGGTCGGCGGCGATGAACTGGATGCGTCCGGCAGGAATGTCGAGGACGGCCGAGACCTGGGCGGGGGTGTCGAACTTCTGCATGGCGCTCTCCTTGGTTTCGTGTCGGGTTCCGTGTCCTGCGCTCCGGGCGGTGCGCCGTTTCCGACATTGGAAAAGCTACGTTGCATTCCAAGGTCTGACAACAGTCTTGTTGCGCCAAATCCCCATCAACACTGGTCAGTACAGCGAAATCGTTGCAACGGTCTTGCGGGTAATCGCAACACCACCGATGCCGCGCATTGCAATGGACTGACGGTGAACGCTATGCTTGGACACCCCAAGGACCACGAAGGAGATCACCGATGCCGGGAGGCAGGCTCACCCAGCAGGAACGCCGGCAGATCGCGCTGGGACTGGCCGACGGCCTCGCCTACGCGGAGATCGCCCGACGCCTCGAACGCCCGACCTCGACCGTCACCCGCGAGGTCATGCGCAACGGCGGCCCCACCACCTACCGCGCCGACACCGCCCACCGCGCCACCGAACGCCGCGCCCACCGCCGCAGTCAGGCCGCACCGAGGGAGGCGACGGCGCGCCCGCAGCCATACGGACGCGACGCCGAGGCGGTGCGCGAGTACGAGGACATGTTCGCCACCGTCTTCTCGCAGTCGGGTCTGCCCAGGATGATGTCCCGGGTCCTGGCCTGCCTCTACACCACCGACGCGGGCAGCCTCACCGCGTCCGAGCTCGTCCAGCGCCTCCAGGTCAGCCCGGCGTCCGTCTCCAAGGCGATCGCGGTCCTGGAGAGCCAGGACCTGGTCCGCCGGGAACGCGACGAACGCCGCCGCGAGCGCTACGTCGTCGACAACGAGCTCTGGTACCAGTCGACCGTCGCGAGCGCCCGCGCCAGTGCCCAGCTCGCCGAGACCGCCCGGCAGGGCGTCGGCGTCCTCGTCCCCGACACCCCGGCCGCCATCCGCCTCGAAGGCATCGCCCGCTACATGGACTTCGTCTCCGAGAGCATCGCCCGCGCGGCGGAGCAGGCCCGCGAGATCCTGCACGCGGGCCCCGAAACGCCCCCGGGCCCGGCGGCGAACACACCGGACGCACGTCCGGACAGCTGACGGAGACCTCGCCCCCGCGCCTCACACCGCGATCCCCCCGACGCGGAGATCAGCGTTCCGTGCGGGAAACAGTCGGGATGCCGCCGGGTAACACCCGCCACGCACGCTTCGACGTATGAGTACACGGATCGTGGTGGTCGGCGGCGGAACGGCGGGCGTCCGGCTCGCCCAGCGCCTGCCCGTCACCCTCCTCGGCGAGGAGCCGCACGCCCCGTACAACAGGGTGCTGCTCGCGGACGTCCTCGCCGGGCGGTACGAGCCCGAGGTGATCGCGCTGCCCGCACCCCAGGAGCCGGTACGGCGCGGGGTGCGGGCGGTGCGGATCGACCGGGCCGCCCGGGTCGTGGAGTGCGAGGACGGGACCGCCGTCGGCTACGACCGCCTGGTCCTGGCGACCGGCTCGAACCCGGTACTCCCACCCCTGCGCGGCCTCCGCGGCACGCGACTGCCCGTCGGCGTCCACCCGTTCCGTACGCTCGACGACTGCCTGGAACTGCGGGCAGCCGTACGCCCGGGCGTGCGCGCCGTCGTGATCGGCGGCGGCCTGCTCGGCGTCTCCGCGGCCCGCGCGCTGGCCGCGCTCGGCGCGGAGGTGGTGCTGACGCAGCAGGGCGAGCGCCTGATGGAACGCCAACTCGACGCCCAGTCGTCCGCGTTGCTCCGCGAGCACGTGGAGTCCCTCGGCGTCGAGGTGCACACCGAGTGCCGGGTCAGCGGCCTGCGCCAGACCGACGGCGCGGTGACGGCCGTCGAGCTGGCCGACGGCTTCGTGCTCGACGCGCAGGTCGTGGTCCTCGCGTGCGGGGTCAGGCCGCGGGTCGGCCTCGCCCGGGACGCCGGCCTGGAGGTCCGTACGGGCATCGTCGTCGACGACGAGCTGCGGACCTCCGACCCGTACATCCACGCGATCGGCGACTGCGCGGAGCACGCGGGTCGCGTGTACGGCCTGGCGGGCCCGGCCCTGGAGCAGGCGGACGCGCTGGCGGACCTGCTGCTCGCAGAGGCCACCGCGCCCCCCGTTGTGGGCATTCGTTCCGCTGGGGCGGAACGGGTGGGCACAACGGACGGCGCCCTTGCGGGCGCGTCCGCCCCTTGCGCCTCGGTGCCCACGACGGCGGGCCCCCCTGCGGGCCCGTCCGCCCCCCGCACCTCCGTGCCCACGACTGCGGAGCCCGAAGCCCCCCGCCCCACCTACACCGGCACCCGCGCCCTCACCCGGCTCACGCTCAGCGGGCCCGTCGCGCTCGATCTCGCCGCGTTCGGCGACGCCACGCCGCTCCCCGGGGACGACGTCGTCCAGCTGACCGACGCCACCCGGCGGGCGTACCGGAAGGTCGTCGTCCGAGGCGACCGGCTCGTCGGCGGCGTGCTGCTCGGCGATCTCGCCGCCGTCGGCACGCTCGCCCGGGCGTGGGAGGGCGACGAAGCCCTGCCCGACGACGCCCCGCTGCTTCACCTGCTCACCCATGACGGAGGCTCCTGACATGTCGACCACGCACACCCCCTCCCGGCCCACCCTCGTCCTGGTCGGCCACGGCATGGTCGGCCAGCGGTTCCTGGAGGCGCTCGCGGACCGGGGCGTCACCGAGCGCGCGCGGGTCGTCGTGCTCTGCGAGGAGCCACGTCCCGCCTACGACCGCGTCCAGTTGACCTCGTACTTCAGCGGCCGCACCCCCGACGACCTGTCCATGGTCGAGGACGGCTTCATGGCGAAGCACGGCATCGAGCTGTACGTCGGCGACCCGGCCGAGTCCGTCGACCGCGAGGGCCGTACGGTCACCGCCCGCTCCGGGCAGGTCTTCCCGTACGACACGCTCGTCCTGGCCACCGGCTCGTACCCGTTCGTGCCGCCCGTCCCCGGCAAGGACGCCCGCGGCTGTTTCGTGTACCGGACGATCGAGGACCTGCTGGCGATCGAGGAGTACGCCAAGACGGCGACGACCGGCGCGGTCGTCGGCGGCGGGCTGCTCGGCCTGGAGGCGGCCGGCGCGCTCAAGGGGCTCGGACTGGACACGCACGTCGTGGAGTTCGCGCCCCGGCTGATGCCGGTGCAGGTGGACGAGGGCGGTGGCGCGGCGCTGCTGCGCACGATCGAGCGGATGGGGCTGACCGTCCACACCGGCACCGGTACGCAGGAGGTCGTGACCGAGGACGGTTCGGTCACCGGGATGAAGCTGTCGGACGGCTCCGAACTGGCCACGGACATGGTGGTGTTCTCGGCGGGCGTACGGCCTCGGGACCAGCTGGCGCGCGACTGCGGCCTGACGGTCGGCGAGCGCGGCGGCATCGCGGTGGACGAGCGGTGCCGGACGTCCGACCCGGCCGTGTTCGCGATCGGCGAGTGCGCGCTCGCGGCCGACGGCCGGGTGTACGGCCTGGTGGCGCCCGGCTACGAGATGGCCCTGACGGCGGCGGCGACGATCGCTTCCGACGAGGAGGACCGGACGTTCACCGGTGCCGACATGTCGACCAAGCTGAAGCTGCTCGGCGTGGACGTGGCCTCGTTCGGCGACGCGCACGGCGCGGCCGACGGCTGCCTCGACGTCGTCTACTCCGACTCCCGCTCGGGCGTCTACCGGAAGCTGGTGGTCGACGCCGACGGCGTGCTCCTCGGCGGTGTCCTGGTCGGCGACGCCGAGTCGTACGGCATGCTGCGGCCGCTCACCGGCTCCGTACCGCCCGTCTCCCCCGACCAGCTGGTCCTCCCGGCCGGCGCGGGCGCGCCGGTCGCGCTCGGCCCGTCCGCGCTGCCGGACGACGCCGTCATCTGCTCCTGCCACAACGTCACCAAGCACGCGATCACCCAGTGCGCGACGCTGCCGGAGGTGAAGAAGTGCACCAAGGCGGGGACGGGCTGCGGCAGTTGCGTCAAGCTGATCGGCCAGCTGCTGCCGGAACCGGCGGACAAGGGGCTGTGCGGCTGCTTCTCGTACACCCGCAGTGAGCTGTACGAGATCACCCGTTCGCTGCGGATCACGTCCTTCGCCGGGCTGCTCGACTCGCACGGCCGCCCGGAGGCGCGCGGCGGCGAGGGCTGCGAGGTCTGCAAGCCGACGGTCGGTTCGATCCTGGCCAGCCTGAACCAGGGCTACATCCTGGACGGCGAGCAGGCCTCCCTCCAGGACACCAACGACCACTTCCTCGCCAACCTCCAGCGCAACGGCTCGTACTCGGTCGTGCCCCGCATACCGGGCGGCGAGATCACCCCGGAGAAGCTGATCGTGATCGGCGAGGTGGCCCGCGACTTCGGCCTGTACACCAAGATCACGGGCGGTCAGCGGATCGACATGTTCGGCGCCCGCGTCGAGCAGCTGCCGGCGATCTGGACCCGACTGGTGGACGCGGGCTTCGAGTCGGGGCACGCGTACGGCAAGTCGCTGCGGACGGTGAAGTCCTGCGTGGGGCAGACCTGGTGCCGCTACGGCGTGCAGGACTCGGTGAAGATGGCGATCCAGCTGGAGCTGCGCTACCGGGGCCTGCGCTCGCCGCACAAGCTCAAGTCGGCGGTCTCCGGCTGCGCGCGGGAGTGCGCGGAGGCGCAGTCGAAGGACTTCGGCGTCATCGCGACGGCCAACGGCTGGAACCTGTACGTGGGCGGCAACGGCGGCGCGACCCCGCGCCACGCGGACCTGCTGGCCCAGGACCTGTCGGACGCCGAACTGGTGCGGCTGATCGACCGGTTCCTGATGTTCTACATCCGTACCGCCGACCGTCTGGAGCGCACCTCGGTGTGGCTGGAGCGCCTGGAGGGCGGGCTCGACCATCTGCGGGACGTGGTCGTGCACGACTCGCTGGGGCTCTGCGACGAGCTGGAGGCGTTGATGACGGCCCATGTCGCGGACTACCGGGACGAGTGGGCGGCGACCCTGGACGACCCGGACCGGCTGCGCCGTTTCGTTTCGTTCGTGAACGCACCGGAGGCGCCGGACCCGACCGTGCGGTTCGTACCGGAGCGGGACCAGATCAAGCCGGACCTGACGGTCCTCACCATCGGCACGATGCGCGCCGGAACACTGGAAGGGGTCTGATACCCGATGCTCCTCGAACTCTCCCACGACGCCGAGACCGACACCTGGACGCCGGTCTGCGATGCCTCCCGGCTGACTCCCGGCCGGGGCGTGGCCGCGCTGCTCCCCGACGGGCGGCAGGCGGCGCTCTTCCTGGACCGGGCGGGGCGGGCGTACGCGATCGAGAACCGCGACCCGTTCACCGGGGCGCAGGTGCTGTCCCGGGGGCTGCTCGGCTCTGCGGGCGGGCGGACGTTCGTGGCCTCGCCGCTGCTCAAGCAGCGCTTCGACCTGGAGACGGGGCGGTGCCTGGACGACGAGAGCGTGTCGGTGGCGGTCTTCCAGGTCCGAACGGTGGCAGGCACCCCTTTGCAGGCCGCGGCAAGCGCTTGATCATTCCTTCTTGACCGATCGTTCCAGATAGCCCTAGAGTCGACCCGTGGTCAGGACCAAGGAATTCGATCCCGACGCCGCGCTCCAGGCAGCCCTCGATCTGTTCTGGGCGCGCGGCTACGAGGCGACGACGATGGCGGATCTCGTCGAACACCTCGGGATCGGCCGCGCCAGCATCTACGCGACCTTCGGCAACAAGCACGAGCTGTACATGAAGGCGCTGGACCGCTACCTCCGGACACGTGACCCGGCGATGCTCGAAGAGCTGTCCACGCCGGGTCCCGCACTCCCGCCCGTGCGGGCCCTGATCAGGCGCTTCGCCGCGGAGGCGGGGGCCGAAGCGACACGCCTGAACGGGTGTTTCGTCACCAACTCGGCGGCCGAGCTGGCGCCGCACGACGGGCCGGTGGCGCGCCGGGTGGAGCTGAGCTGGGAGCACGTCGAGACCCTGCTCCACTCCTCCCTGGTCCGCGCCCGCGCCCAGGGTGAACTGCCGGCCGACCGCGACCCGCAGGCGCTGGCCCGGATGCTCCTCGTCCTGACCCAGGGCCTGCGGGTGGTCGGCAAGGCGTCGAGCGACCCGGCCCGGGTGCGCGACGCGGCGGAACAGGCACTGGCCCTGCTGGACTGAGAGATCGAAGCTCAACGAGGAAGGGGCGCCGCACGGCGCCCCTTTCCCCGGCCTTCATATTGGAACGTACGGTCAAGAAACCTAGGGAGTTGGCATCGTCATGCCCGCACGCTTCACCGACAAGCGCGTCCTCGTCACCGGCGCCGGCACCGGCCTCGGGCGGGCCATGGCGCTCGCCTTCGCCGCCGAGGGCGCGAAGGTCGTCGTCGCCGGCCGCGGCGCGGCCCCGCTCGCCGAGACGGTGTCCCTGATCGAGGCCGCCGGCGGCACCGCGGCCGCCGTCACCGCGGACGTGTCCCGCGCCGAGGACACCCAACGCCTGGTCCGCGAGACCGTCGAGACCTTCGGCGGGCTCGACGTCGCCGTGAACAACGCGGGGGTCTTCCGGGGCGGCGCGTCCGCCGCCGACTTCCCTCTGGAGGACTGGCAGACGCTGCTCGACATCAACGTCACCGGCGTCCTCCACTCCCTCCAGGCGGAGATCGCGCACATGCGGGCCAACGGCGGCGGCGCCATCGTCAACATCTCCTCCAACCTCGGCCCGCACGTCCGCATCCCCGGCCTCTTCGGCTACCAGGTCTCCAAGGCGGCGGTCTCCGCGATGACCCGCGCGGCCGCCCTCGACCACGTCGCCGAGGGGGTCAGGATCAACGCGGTCAGCCCGGGCGCCTCGGAGTCCACGATGTCGCTGCGGCCGGGCGAGACGGAGGCCGAGCGGGCGGTACGGATGAAGGACGAGTCGCCGCTCGGCCGGATCTCGGCGGCCTCCGAGGTCGCGGCCGCGGTGCTGTACCTCGCCTCGGAGGACGCCGGTTCGGTCGTCGGAAGCGATCTCGTGATCGACGGAGGCGTTTCGGCCTGAGGCGCTCGGACGTAGTCTGTGCGGTCCTACTCCAGGGTAAGAACGAGGGGGTCCGCATGGCCACGCCCGGCAGGTCCGGCTGGAACACCGCCCACATACCGGACCAGGGCGGCCGTACGGCCGTCGTCACCGGCGCCAACAGCGGCATCGGCCTGGTCACCGCCCGCGAACTCGCCCGCAAGGGCGCCCGGGTGGTGCTCGCCTGCCGCAACGAGGCCCGGGGCACGGCGGCCGTCGACGCGGTACGCCGCGAAGTGCCTGGCGTGGAGGTGGAGTTCCGGCCGCTCGACCTGGCCGACCTGTCCTCCGTACGGGAGTTCGCGGCCTCACTGCCGTACGAACGGCTGGACCTGCTCGTCAACAACGCGGGCGTGATGGCGCTGCCGTACGGCCGGACGGCGGACGGCTTCGAGACGCAGTTCGGCGTCAATCACCTCGGCCACTTCGCCCTCACGGGACTGCTGCTGCCCCGGCTGCTCGACGCCCCGTCGGCCCGGGTGGTCACGGTCTCCAGCAGCCTGCACGCGCTGTCCCGGCTGGACATGGGCGACCTCAACAGCGAGCGGAACTACCGGCGTTGGATCGCGTACGGCCGCTCGAAGACGGCGAACCTGCTCTTCGTCCACGAGCTGGCGCGCCGGCTCGCGGCGGCGGGCGCGGGGATCGTGGCGGCGGCCGCCCACCCCGGGTACGCGGCGACCAATCTGCAGACGGCGGCGGTACGGATGGAGGGCCGCACGGGCGCCGAACGGTTCATGGAGCTCGGCAACCGGGTCTTCGCCCAGCCGGCCGAGGGCGGGGCGCTGCCGACGCTCTACGCGGCGACGGCGGCGGGCGTGGCACCGGACTCGTTCACGGGTCCGTCGTTCCTGATGTGGCGGGGCGCGCCCGGCTCCTCGTGGCGGGCGCGGTGGACGCGGGACGACGTCGCCGGCGAGCGGCTCTGGGTGGCCTCGGAGCAGCTCACCGGCGTGACGTACGACGGCCTCAAGGTGTGACCGGCCGCTGATCAGGCCTTGCTCAGCCCTCGACGGCGGTCGGGTCCATCCACATGACCTCCCAGTGGTGGCCGTCGGGGTCCGAGAACGAGCGGCCGTACATCGAGCCGAAGTCGAGGGGCTCCTTCGCCGCCGTACCACCGGCGGCGAGGGCGCCGTCCGCGAGCTCGTCGACCTTCTCGCGGCTCTCGGCGCTCAGGGTGAGGAGGACCTCGGTCGAGGTGGTCGCGTCGGCGAGCTCCTTGCCCGGCTTGGTGAACTCCTTGAACTTCGACTCGGTCAGCAGCATCGCGAAGATCGTGTCGCTGATGACCATGCAGGCGGCCGTGTCGTCGCTGAACTGCGGGTTGAAGGAGTAGCCGAGCTTGCTCCAGAAGGCCTTGGTGGTCTCCAGGTCCTTCACGGGCAGGTTGACGAAGATCATCTGGGTCATGGCGTTCGCTCTCTCGTGTGTCTGAAGGTGTCTCGTGCGGCTCGTGCGGCTCGCGTGCGCTTTCGAGAGTTAAGACGGCGGGCCCCGACGGAACTCATCGGAGCGCGGGAAGTTTTTTCGGGAGCGGGCTAGCGTCGGGGTATGACCCCCGCAGGCAGGAAGATCATCGAACGATTGTCCGACGACGCCCTGGCCGCCGCCACCGGGAAGGGCTGGACGGCCTGGTTCGCGCTGCTGGACACCTGGGGCGCCACCGGCCAGGGCCACACCGCGATCGCCCGCCATCTGGTCGACGCGCACGGGGTCAGCGGCTGGCACGCCCAGTCGATCACCGTCGGCTACGAGCAGGAGCGCGGGCTGCGCCAGGTCGGCCAGGCCTCCGACGGCGGCTGGAAGGTGAGCGCGAGCAAGACGGTGAACGCCCCCGCCGACCGCTGCACGGCCGCCTTCGCCGACGAGGACCTGCGCCGCCGCTGGCTCCCGGACGGCGAGCTGGAGGTACGCACCCACCGGCCGGGGAAGTCCCTGACGGCGGACTGGGACGGCGGCACGAGCCGGATCGAGGTCTACCTGACGCCGGCGGGCGAGACCAAGACCCGGGTCGGCATCGGCCACACCAAGCTCCCGGACGCGGACGCGGTCACCGCCTACAAGGACTTCTGGCGCGAACGCCTCGCCGAACTCAAGACGCTCCTGGAGCCGGGGGCGTAAGCCCCCAGCGCCTGAGCGTCTCGCCCGCCTCGTCGTACGTGATCCAGCTGCCGTCCCCGAGCGGCCGGGGCATGCTGTCGAGCGCGCCCGAGGGGTACCCGACGCTGCCGCGTATCTCCAGGGTGCGGGCGTCCAGGAGCCAGTGCCGCCGGTCCTCGTCGTCCGCTCCGTACTCGACCCCGCTGGAGACGATGACGTGGTCGGCGTCGACGAATCCGCAGGCCCAGTCCCAGGACAGCTCGTCCTGCTCGGCGAGGACCGTGCCGTCCAGGGCGTGCAGCCGGAGGTCGTCCCCGTAGTGCGCCATCGTGAGGAAGCCCCCGTGCGCCGGGTGGACGTCCATCAGGATCCGGTCCTCGGTCTCGTTCAGGTCCCAGCTCGTCAGCGCCTCGCCGTCCCAGCGCCCCCAGTACAGCAGGATGCCGTCCTGACCCATGCCGATGGAGAGCCCCATGTGGACGCCGTCGGGGTGGGAGACGTGGTGCGAGCCGGCCGCCGCGCTGTCCTCCAGCGGGAGCCGGGCGAACTCCCGTCCGTCCCGCGCGTCGAGAACGACCCAGCATTCGCCGTCCCCTTCCTGGTTGACCACATGGGCCCAGACGAGCCGGCCGTCGTCGGAGACCCGGGACGAGCCGTGCTCGAGCCCCCGGCAGACCTGCTGCTCGTCCCCGGTGTGCGGGTGGTCCAGCTCGGGACCCCAGCACCCGTGACGGTACTCCCACAGCGTCGCCCCGCCCGCGTCCACCGCCCGCACGGCCCGCTGTCCGGAGAAGACCGCGAACGTGGCGTCCGGGCTCACCGAGTCCACCCCCCGGTCCCACCCCGGCCACGGCACCGGGAAGACGGCGACGGGCGCCCGCTCCCCCGCCAGGACGTCGTCCAGGTCGTAGACCTCCAGCTCGTGCCCGTTCGGCAGCAGGGCCCGGCCCGGCCCCTCCCCTCGGGCCTCGAAGGCGAAGCCGTTGACCAGTGCGCTCCCGCCCGGAAGCCGTACGGAGGCGAGCAGTTGTGCGGTGATCGACATGGGGTCGACCGTAACGAACGCCACTGACATTCGGACCGACGCTTCCCCTTCATCGGTTGTTGCTGCACCGTCAACTCCGTACCAACTCCGTACTCCTAGGTTCCCAAGACGCGCGACCCCGCCGCCGACCGGTGTGGCGGGTTCACACACCACCCCTCTGGAGTGAGACGTGGAGCGACGCAGTTTCCTGCGCGGAGCGGTCATCGGCACGTCGGCGGCCGCCTTCGGCGGCACCCTGATGCGCGGGGCGGCCTACGCGGCCCCCGCACAGCCGGGCGCCGGCCCCTACGGGGCCCTAGGCTCGGCCGACGCCAACGGCATCCTGCTGCCGAGCGGATTCAGCAGCCGGGTCATCGCCCGGTCGGGACAGACCGTCCCCGGTACCTCGTACACCTGGCACAACGCCCCCGACGGCGGCGCCTGCTTCGTCGACGGAACGGGCTGGATCTACGTCTCCAACTCGGAGATCAACCCGGGCGGCGGCGTGAGCGCGGTGAAGTTCAGCTCGACCGGCGCCGTCACCGGCGCGTACCGCATCCTCTCCAACACCCGCACCAACTGCGCGGGCGGCAAGACCCCGTGGAACACCTGGCTCTCCTGCGAGGAGGTCAGCCTCGGCTACGTCTACGAGACCGACCCGTACGGTGTGAACGCCGCCGTCCGTCACGCCTCGATGGGCCGCTTCAAGCACGAGGCCGCCGCCGCCGACCCCGTCCGCAAGGTGATCTACCTGACCGAGGACGAGTCCAGCGGCTGCTTCTACCGCTTCATACCGACCACCTGGGGCAACCTCTCCTCGGGCACGCTCCAGGTCCTGGTGGCCGGCACCGCCACGTCCGGCTCCTTCACCTGGCAGAACGTCCCGGACCCGGACGGTTCGCCGACCACGACCCGTACCCAGGTCTCCGGCTCGAAGAAGTTCAACGGCGGCGAGGGCTGCCACTACGCCAACGACACCGTCTGGTTCACCACCAAGGGCGACAACCGCCTCTGGCAGCTCAACCTCACCAACAGCACCTACGAACTCGCCTACGACGACTCGCTGGTGTCCGGCGGCGGCGCCCCGCTGACGGGTGTCGACAACGTCACCGGCTCCTCCTCCGGTGACCTGTTCATCGCCGAGGACGGCGGGAACATGGAAATCTGCATCATCACGCCCGACGACGTCGTCGCGCCGTTCCTGCGGATCAGCGGCCAGTCCGGTTCCGAGATCACCGGACCGGCCTTCTCCCCCGACGGGAAGCGGCTGTACTTCTCCAGCCAGCGCGGCACCTCGGGCAGCTCCTCGGGCGGCATCACCTACGAGGTGACGGGCCCGTTCCGCGCGTAGAGACGCTCCACGGGGGCCGTCCCGGCGGCCGGTCCTGCCGTTCCTTCCGTTCCGGCAGGTCCGGCAGGTCCGGCAGGTCCGGCCGTTCCGGCGACGGCCCCCGCGACCTTCCGCCGCCGGCCGCCCGCGCCGCCGCCACCGAGCAGCGCGGCGCCCAGCGGTGTGAGGGTGTGCAGGACGGCGTTGCCGTGCCGCAGGGTGGCGACGAGCCCCGCCTCGCGCAGCACGCCCGCGTGCTGGCTGGCCGAGGCGAGCGACACCCCCGCCCTGCGGGCGAGTTCACTCGTGGTGCCGCCGTCGCCTATCGCGTGCAGGACCGCCGAGCGGGTGTTGCCGACCAGCTTGGCCAGCGAGGAGCCGCCCGGCGCGTGCACGGTCGGCGCCTCGCAGTGCGTCGTCGGATAGACGAGCACCGGCGGCAGCGTCGGATCGCGCAGCACGACCGGCGTGCCGCGGCAGAAGAACGAGGGCTGGAGCAGCAGGCCCCGGCCGTCGAGATGCAGGTCGCGCGCGACCGGGTAGTCCGCCTCCAGGACGGGCGCGCGCCAGCGGAACATCGGCGGCAGCGAGGCGAGGAGTTCACCGGCGCCGCCGTCGAGCAGGGCCCGCCCGCGCACGGCCCGGTCGGCCTCGACGCGAGCCCGGATGTGCGGCCAGTACGGTTCGATCGCCGCCCGGTGGTAGCCGCGCAGGGCCCCGAGGAGCCGGCCGAACGGTTCTGCACCGCCCTCGGCGAGGGCGCGCAGCGACTGCGGCACGGTCCGCCCGCCGGCCCGGTCACCGCGGTCGGCGCCCAGCAGGGCCAGCTCGGCGTGGAGCCGCTCGGTCGGGGTCGCCCGGACCGCCTGGAGGCCCTCGTCGAGCCCGTGCAGGCCCTCGGACGGGGTCAGGAAGTCGGGGAAGTAACCCCGACTCGGCACGAGCGCCGCGAGCGGCCGGGTCTCTCCGTTGAGTCTGGCGCGGGTCTGGGATCGCCATTCTCCGTAGACGACCGGGCCGCGCCGGTCCCTAAGCCGATGAAAGCTGAGAATCGTTTCCCACAGAACGTCGGGACGGGCCGCCATCCGAACGCCCGCCACGTCGCTTGCGGTGAAATGAATCCGCAGCATTGAACCCCCACCTGTGCACTCGCAACCACCCCCGTCGATGAGTATGCACATCATCACAGCACGTTACCAGGGTGTTTCAGCCACACTTGAAAAGCATCGCGGGGACCTGGGGCAAACGGAAAAGCTGTGGGGGTCGGGCAGGAAACCTTCAGGACCGAGGTGGCGTGGCGAAGACCGTGGGGGGCTTCACACGTCCGGCGGCGGTCGGCGAGGGTTGCGGCTCACTTGCCCGGCATGGGTAATGGGCGCGGCCACCGGGTGGGGATCCGGGGGCCGCGCCCGCCCTGTTCTTTGCGCAACCAATCGTGGAAAGTTCAAAGCGGAAAGTTCAACGGCCAATAATTCAACCGGCCTCGATTGAACATGAATCCACATTTGTCGAACATCCCGGGGTGGCCCCGCGGTGGACCCTGGGCGGACGAAGTACGACGGGGCGGACACCTCCGCACAAGGTGTCCGCCCCGTCTCTCTTGCTGGCCGGAGCCGCCGCCCATCGGTTTGAGGGTCGGGGACGAACGGCGGCTCCGGCGGTCTTTGCTACTGAACGCCCGGTCAGCGGGCGCCCCGTAGCGCGCCGGCCGGCGACTCAGCGAGTGCTCAGCGGCTGTCGGAGCCCTTCGACTCCGCCGCCGCGCGACCGGCCTCCAGGCGCGCCACCGGGATCCGGAACGGCGAGCAGGAGACGTAGTCGAGGCCGACCTCGTGGAAGAAGTGCACCGACTCCGGGTCGCCGCCGTGCTCGCCGCAGACGCCGAGCTTGATGTCGGGGCGGGTGGCCCGGCCGGCCTCGACGGCGCTGCGGACCAGCGCGCCGACGCCGTCCTTGTCGATGGTCTCGAACGGCGAGACACCGAAGATGCCCTTCTCCAGGTACGCGGTGAAGAAGCTGGCCTCCACGTCGTCCCGGGAGAAGCCCCACACGGTCTGCGTGAGGTCGTTCGTACCGAAGGAGAAGAACTCGGCGGCCTCGGCGATCTGACCGGCGGTCACGGCGGCGCGCGGCAGCTCGATCATGGTGCCGAGCGCGAGCTTCAGCTCGACGCCGGTCTTGGCCTGGACCTCGGCGATGACCTGCTCGGCCTCGTCGCGGACGATCTCCAGCTCCTGGACGGTGCCGACGAGCGGGATCATGATCTCGGCGCGCGGGTCGCCCTTGGCGTCGATGCGCTGGGCCGCGGCCTCGGCGATCGCCCGGACCTGCATGGTGAACAGGCCGGGGATGACCAGGCCGAGGCGGACACCGCGCAGACCCAGCATCGGGTTCTGCTCGTGCAGCCGGTGCACCGCCTGGAGCAGCCGCAGCTCGTTCTCGTGCGGCTCCTTGCGGGCCTCGGCGAGGGCGACACGTACCGACAGCTCGGTGATGTCGGGCAGGAACTCGTGCAGCGGCGGGTCGAGCAGCCGGACCGTGACGGGCAGCCCGTCCATGGCCTCGAAGAGCTCGACGAAGTCCTTCTTCTGCAGCGGGAGCAGGGCGTCCAGCGCCTCGGTCCGCTCCTCGTCGGTGTCGGCGAGGATCAGCTTCTCGACCATCTCGCGGCGCTCGCCGAGGAACATGTGCTCGGTGCGGCAGAGGCCGATGCCCTGGGCGCCGAAGCGGCGGGCGCGCAGCGCGTCCTCGGCGTTGTCGGCGTTGGCGCGGACGCGCAGCCGGCGGACGCGGTCGGCGTAGGCCATGATCCGGTGGACGGCGGCGACCAGCTCGTCGGCGTCGTCGGCGCCGGCGTGCATCCGGCCCTCGAAGTACTCGACGACCGGGGACGGTACGACGGGTACCTCACCGAGGTACACCTTGCCGGTGGAGCCGTCGATGGAGACGACGTCGCCCTCCTCGACGACCTGGCCCGAGGAGGTGGTCATCCGGCGGCGCTTGGTGTCGACCTCGAGCTCCTCGGCGCCGCAGACACAGGTCTTGCCCATGCCGCGGGCGACGACGGCGGCGTGCGAGGTCTTGCCGCCGCGGGAGGTCAGGATGCCCTCGGAGGCGATCATGCCGTCCAGGTCGTCCGGGTTGGTCTCGCGGCGGATCAGGATGACCTTCTCGCCGGAGCGGGACCACTTGACGGCCGTGTACGAGTCGAAGACGGCCTTGCCGACCGCCGCGCCCGGGGAGGCGGCGATGCCGCGGCCGATCTGCTCGACCTTCGCGTTCTCGTCGAACTTCGGGAACATCAGCTGCGCGAGCTGGGCTCCGTTGACGCGCTGGAGCGCCTCCGCCTCGTCGATCAGGCCCTGGTCCACCAGCTGCGTGGCGATCCGGAAGGCGGCACCGGCGGTCCGCTTGCCGACGCGGGTCTGCAGCATCCACAGCTGGCCGCGCTCGATGGTGAACTCGATGTCGCAGAGATCCTTGTAGTGGGTCTCCAGGGTCTCCATGATCTGCATCAGCTGGTCGTACGACGCCTTGTCGATCGACTCCAGCTCGGCCAGCGGCACGGTGTTGCGGATACCGGCGACGACGTCCTCGCCCTGCGCGTTCTGCAGGTAGTCGCCGTAGACGCCCTGGTGGCCGGAGGCGGGGTCGCGGGTGAAGGCGACGCCGGTGCCGGAGTCCGGGCCGAGGTTGCCGAAGACCATGGAGCAGATGTTGACCGCGGTGCCGAGGTCGCCGGGGATGCGCTCCTGGCGACGGTAGAGCTTGGCGCGGTCGGTGTTCCAGGAGTTGAAGACGGCCTCGATGGCGAGGTCCATCTGCTCGCGCGGGTCCTGCGGGAAGTCGCGGCCAGCCTCGGCCTTGACGATCTTCTTGAAGTGCTTGACGAGCTTCTTCAGGTCGGCGGCGTCGAGGTCGGTGTCGACGGTGACCTTCTTGGCGGCCTTGGCCTCGTCGAGGGCTTCCTCGAAGAGCTCGCCGTCGACGCCGAGGACGGTCTTGCCGAACATCTGGATGAGCCGGCGGTACGAGTCCCAGGCGAAGCGCGCGTCGCCGGCCTGGGCGGTGAGGCCCTCGACGGACTTGTCGGAGAGGCCGATGTTCAGGACGGTGTCCATCATGCCGGGCATGGAGAACTTGGCACCGGAGCGGACGGAGACGAGCAGCGGGTCGTCGGCCTGGCCGAGCTTCTTGCCCATCTTCTGCTCAAGGGCGTCCAGGTGGGCGCTGACCTCGTCGCGGAGCGCGCCGGGCTCGGAGCCGCTGTCGAGGTAGACCTTGCACGCCTCGGTGGTGATCGTGAAGCCGGGGGGAACGGGGAGGCCGAGGTTGGTCATCTCGGCGAGGTTCGCACCCTTGCCACCGAGCAGGTCCTTCAGGTCCCTGTTGCCCTCGGTGAAGTCGTACACGAACTTCTGATCTTTGTTTTCCGACACGTGTCTCGACTCCTCGAGGACTCGGTGGCTGCCCTGACGGCGAGGAACATACCCAGATCGAAGGCTCATGTGGAGGTACGCCTACCGGACACGTGGTCTTAACCACCCGTCCGCCAGTACATCGAAAGTAACTGACGAGTAGCTTCCGCTTTCAGACTCCGAAGCCCCCTTGACTCAAACCTGGGGATACGCGCTCACCTGAGCGCCATCCAGAGCATTTGCGTTCAACTCTTGAACGCAAGAGGGGTGGCACCCAGTGCCACCCCTCCATAAGTACAACACCCCGTAATCTGCTCATCTGAGCACCACCCCTATCAAGGGTGGCGAGGATCACGCCGTAAGAACGGCTTGATTCCCACGATCCGGACGTCCGGGATCAGCCCCCGGACGTGTCCAACTCCGCCTCCTCGCTGATGCCCGCGCAGTCGTACGGGTCCTTCAACCAGCCGTCCGGCAGGACCACGCGGTTGTTGCCCGAGGTACGGCCCCGGGGGCCGTCCGCGCCCGTCGGCCAGGGCTGGTCCAGGTCCAGCTCGCTCAACTGAGCGCTCAGCTCGTCGAGGGACGAGGTGATCGCCAGCTTCTTGCGCATCTCCGAGCCGACCGAGAAGCCCTTCAGGTACCAGGCCACGTGCTTGCGGAAGTCGATGACACCGCGCGACTCGTCCCCGAGCCACTCGCCGAGCAGCCGTGCGTGCCGCACCATCGCGTCCGCGACCTCGCGCAGCCCCGGCTGGGCGTAGCCGCCCGTGCCCTCGAAGCCCGCCACCAGGTCGCCGAACAGCCACGGGCGGCCCAGGCAGCCGCGCCCGACGACCACGCCGTCGCAGCCGGTCTCGCGCATCATCCGCAGCGCGTCGTCCGCCGACCAGATGTCGCCGTTGCCGAGCACCGGGATCTCCGGCACGTGCTCCTTGAGCCGCGCGATGGCGTCCCAGTCGGCGGTGCCTCCGTAGTGCTGCGCCGCGGTCCGGCCGTGCAGGGCGATCGCCGTGACGCCCTCCTCGACCGCGATCCGCCCGGCGTCCAGGTACGTGATGTGGTCGTCGTCGATGCCCTTGCGCATCTTCATCGTGACCGGCAGGGCGCCCGCGTTGGACACGGCCTCGTTCAGGATCGCGCGCAGCAGCGGCCGCTTGTACGGGAGGGCGGAGCCGCCGCCCTTACGGGTCACCTTGGGGACCGGGCAGCCGAAGTTCAGGTCGATGTGGTCGGCCAGGTCCTCGTCCGCGATCATCCGCACGGCCTTGCCGACCGTCACCGGGTCGACGCCGTAGAGCTGGATCGACCGCGGCTTCTCGCTCGCGTCGAAGCGGATGAGCTGCATGGTCTTCTCGTTGCGCTCGACCAGCGCCCGCGTCGTGATCATCTCGCTCACGAACAGGCCCTTGCCGCCGGAGTACTCACGGCAGAGGGTGCGGAAAGGGGCGTTGGTGATGCCGGCCATCGGCGCGAGCACCACCGGCGGCTGCACGATGTGCGGCCCGATGGCGAGGGGGGAGAACACGGTCATTAGGCCATTGTCCCGCACCGCCGCCGTGATCCGTCAGTCGTTTCGCCCACACAGCTCGTGCAGGCGTTCGAGCCCCTGGCGGGACTCCTCGTCCACCGGCACGTACGTCACCAGACGCGGCCCGGAGGCCGGTCCGAGCCAGACGTTGGTGTGCTCCAGGTGCAGGGTGCCGACATGGGCGTTGCGGATGAACTTCGTACGGCCGCTCTGCGCCACCACCTCGTGCCGCGCCCACATCTCCCGGAACTCCGGGGAGGCGTCCTCCAGGCGGTGCAGCAGCGCCTTCCAGGCGGGCTCGGCGAGGTGCTCGGCCATCGAGGCGCGGAGCTTGCCCGCCATCGCGCGCGTGACGTCCGGCAGCTCGGCGACGGAGGCCCGCCACTCGTCGTTGGTGAAGGCCAGCCAGATGCAGTTGCGGTCCTCGCGCGGCAGCGCGTCGAGGTCGCAGAGCAGCCTGCCGTAGGTGCGGTTGTACGCCAGGATGTCGTAGCGGCTGTTCTGGATGCAGGCGGGCAGCGGCTCCAGCTGGTCGAGCATCGCGCGCAGCGCGGGCGTGACGGTCGGGCACGGCGACTCGGGGTGCGGGTCGGCCTCGCCGCCGAGGGCGAAGAGGTGGGTGCGTTCGGTCGGGTCGAGCTGGAGGGCGCGAGCGAGGGCGTCGAGGACCTGCGGGGAGACGTGGATGTCCCGCGCCTGCTCCAGCCAGGTGTACCAGGTGACGCCGACAGCGGAGAGGTGCGCGACCTCTTCGCGGCGCAGCCCGGGGGTGCGGCGGCGCCGGCCTCTGGGCAGGCCGACCTGCTCGGGGGTGATCCGCTCGCGGCGGCTGCGCAGGAAGGCGGCGAGTTCGTGCCGGCGGACGTCGGTCCGGGTGGTGATCGCCGTGTCTGTCGCGGACTCGGGGGGCGCCGCCATCGTCGTCATGCTCCCAGGGTGCCGGGGCGCTCAGCCCATTGCCAGGTACTGCTGGTACCAGGATGAAGAAGCTCTGGTACCAGGCTGGCGCAGGGCCGATCGTCGATACCGTGCCTCCTACAGCCTCTCCCGCCTCTCCGGCCGTATCCCCCACGTCGACTGCCGTGCGGACCGGCGCCGTGGCCGATCACCCGGCTCCCGGCCTCGGCCCCCTCGGACTGTTCACCGTTCTCCTCGGCGCCGCGCTGCCGCTGATCGACTTCTTCATCGTCAACGTCGCCCTGCCGACGATCGACCACGACCTGGCGGCCGGACCGGCCATGCTGGAGCTGGTCGTCGCCGGGTACGGACTCGCGTACGCCGTGCTGCTCGTCCTCGGCGGGCGGCTCGGGGACCTCTTCGGCCGCCGCCGGCTCTTCCTCGCCGGCATGGCCGCCTTCGGCCTGACCTCGCTGGCCTGCGGGCTCGCGCCGGACGCCTGGACACTGGTCGGGGCGCGGGTGGCACAGGGTGCCGCGGCCGCGCTGATGCTGCCGCAGGTCCTCGCCACCATCCACTCCTCGACGGCGGGCGCGCGGCGCGCGAAGGCGCTGAGCCTGTACGGGGCGACCGGCGGGCTCGCGATGGTCGCCGGCCAGATCCTGGGCGGGGTCCTCGTCGCGGCCGACCTCTGGGGCAGCGGCTGGCGGGCGATCTTCCTGGTCAACGTGCCGGTGGTGGTGGCGGGTCTGCTGCTCGCGGTACGGACCGTCCCGGAGACCCGCTCGGAGCGCCCGGCGCCGCTCGACGTCCTGGGCACCCTGCTCCTCGGGCTCGCGCTGCTCACGCTCCTCGCCCCTCTTACAGAGGGGAGGGCGGCGGGCTGGCCGCTGTGGACCTGGGTCGCGCTGGGGATCTTCCCGTTCGCCGCGGCGGGGTTCTGGTGGGTGGAGCTGCGGGCGGACCGCCGGGGCCGTACGCCGCTGGTGCCGCCGAGCCTGTTCGCCCTGGTCTCCCTGCGCCGGGGGCTCGCGCTGTTGCTGCCGTTCTCGCTCGGCTTCGGCGGCTTCATGTTCGTGATCGCGGTCGCCCTGCAGCAGGGGCTGCGGATGAGCGCGGTGGTGTCGGGCCTGGCCCTGGTGCCGATGGCGGTGGCCTTCTTCGGGGTCTCGCTTGCGGGTCCTCGGCTGGTACGGCGCTGGGGCGCCCGGGTCGTCACGGCGGGCGGCCTCGTGCAGGGGCTCGGCATCGCCCTGCTCGCCCTGACGGCGTGGCGCTCCTGGCCGGACCTCTCGGCCTGGAGCCTGCTGCCGGGGGTGGCCCTCGCGGGCCTCGGCCAGGGCCTGCAACTCCCGGTCCTGTTCCGGATCGTCCTCTCCGAGATCCCGGCGGACCGGGCGGGCGTGGGCAGCGGCGTCATGGTGACCACCCAGCAGTCGGCCCTCGCGCTCGGCGTGGCGACGCTCGGCTCGCTCTTCCTGTCCCTGTCGGCGACCGGCTCGATGGGCACGGCGCTGACGGTGACGCTCCTGGTCCAGCTGGCGGCCGTCCTCCTGACGGTCTGCCTGAGCCTGCGCCTGCCGCGCACGGTGAACTGAGCACCTGTGGGGGCAGAGTAGGGGCATGTCTACGTACGAGACGATGTCGTTCCACCTGGAGACCGAGCGGCTGATACTGCGGCCTTGGGCCGAGTCGGACGCCGCCGAGTTCTGCGCCCTCCTCGCCGAACGCGGCAAGGGGACCCCCACGGTCGAGCACATCCGGACGTCCATCACGGAGCTGCTCACCGCGACGGAGAGCACCGGGATCGCCCTGCTGCCCATCCAGCGCCGCGACGAAGGCGACTTCATCGGCTACTGCGGGCTGATCATCGGCCGCTCCACCGTGGAGGAGCCCGAGATCGCGTACGAGTTGTTCCAGCGCGCGCATGGGCACGGCTACGCCACCGAGGCGGCCGGCGCGGTGCTCGATGCGGCTGTCGCGACCGGGCGGAAACGGCTCTGGGCGACCGTCGGCGCCTGGAACACACCGTCGTTCCGCGTCCTAGAGAAGCTCGGCTTCGAGCGGGATCACGTCTCCACCGAGGACAGCGGTGAAGTGGTCTGGCTCACCCGCTCGTTGCCGTGACGCGGGGGCGCGCCGCTGGGGTTCATGCTCACGTGTCCGCGTCGCGAACCGCATCGGCGTGGGCCCGGGTCACTGTTCGTGACCCGGGCCCACGTCGTCGTAGCGACTGTGACTACTCCTCGCCGCCCGTGGTGGTGGCCGAGGTGCTCTCGGAGGCCTCCGCCTTCTCGCGCATCTTCTTCAGCAGCTCGGCCTTCTGGTCGGCGGCCGCCTTGCGGTCGGCGTTGCGGCCCTGAACGGCGCCCTGCTGGTCGGCGCGGGACAGCTTCTTGCGCTGTCCGCCGACGCCGAGGAGGTTGTTGCGGCCCTTGGCCATGGGTGGTTCTCCCATCAGTGAGAAATGCGGTGGTCAATCGGCTGGCGCTGCACGGGACTTCAGCCCCGCGGCGCTCTCACTCGTAGATCTGGAAGAACGAATACATGGGCCCGACGCTACCTCGCCCGCCGGGACCCGGGCACGTCGATTTCCGGCGCGGTGCACCCCACCCGATCGAGTGAATGACAAACATTGAAATCTGTCAGCCGTCATGTCATAGTTGTCATGCGCCACCCTCCGCCCCACCTTCCGAGGAGACCCCCATGACCTCCGCCCGCACCCTCCCCACCCGCCGCCTCGGCACCACCGGCCCCCAGGTCTCCGCCCTCGGTCTCGGCTGCATGGGCATGTCCGCGCTGTACGGCGGGAGCGACCGCGCCGAGTCGATCGCGACCATCCACGCGGCGCTCGACGCCGGCGTCACGCTCCTGGACACGGGCGATTTCTACGGGATGGGGCACAACGAGCTGCTGATCAACGAAGCCCTGCGCACCGCCCCCGCGGCGGCCCGGGAGCAGGCGCTGACGAGCGTGAAGTTCGGCGCCCTGCGCACGGTCGAAGGCGGCTTCACCGGCTATGACGGCCGCCCCGCCGCGGTGAAGAACTTCGCGGCGTACTCCCTCCAGCGCCTCGGCACCGACCACATCGACATCTACCGGATCGCCCGCGTCGACCCCGACGTCCCGATCGAGGAGACCGTCGGCGCGATCGCCAAGCTGGTCGAGGCCGGGCACGTCCGGCACATCGGCCTCTCGGAGGTCGGCGCGGACACCCTGCGCCGGGCGGCGGCCGTCGCGCCGATCGCCGACCTCCAGATCGAGTACTCCCTGATCTCGCGCTCCATCGAGGAGAAGATCCTGCCGGCCGCGCGCGAGCTGGGCATCGGCGTCACGGCGTACGGCGTGCTGTCGCGCGGCCTGATCAGCGGCCACTTCTCCCGTGACCGCGAGCTCGGCCCGGGCGACTTCCGCGGCATGAGCCCCCGCTTCCAGGGGGACAACCTGCACCGGAACCTGGACCTGGTGGACCGGCTGCGCGCCCTCGCCGAGGCCAAGGGCGTGACGGTCGCGCAGACCGCCATCGCCTGGGTCCTGGCGCAGGGCCCCCGGCACGGCGCGGACATCGTGCCGCTCGTCGGCGCCCGCCGCCGGGACCGGCTCGCGGAGGCCCTCGGCGCCCTGGACGTGACGCTGGACGACGCCGACCTGGCCGCGATCGAGGAGGCTGTCCCGGCGGGCGCGGCAGCCGGCGAGCGCTACCCGGCGGCCCAGATGGCGCACCTGGACAGCGAGCACTGACCTGCGGGTTCGACTGACAGGTACTGTCATCTCATGCCCACCGAGACCCTCACCGCAGAGCGCATCCTCGAAGCCACCGAGGAGGTGCTGCGGCGCTACGGCCCGGCGAAGGCGACGGTCGTGGACGTGGCCCGGGTCCTCGGCGTCAGCCACGGCAGCGTCTACCGCCACTTCCGTACGAAGGCGGCGCTGCGGGAGGCGGTGACCGAGCGGTGGCTGAGCCGCGCCGAGGTGATGCTCGCCGAGCTGATCGCGACCTCGGGCGAGCCGGCCGCCGAGAAGCTCCGGGCCTGGTTCGCCGCCCTCTTCGAGGCCAAGCGGCACAAGGCGGGCGACGACCCCGAGCTGTTCGCGACGTACGGAGTGCTGATCGACGAGGCCAGCGGTGTGGTCGAGGAGCACATCGAGGTCCTGATCGGACAGGTCCGCGAGATCGTCGAAGAGGGCGTACGGAGCGGGGAGTTCACCACCCCCGACCCCGCCGCCACGGCCCGCGCGCTGTTCGACGCGACCGGCCGCTTCCACGACCCGATGTACGCCCCGGAGTGGCGACGCCCCACGATCGAGGCCGAGTTCGACGCGGTCCTCGACCTGCTGCTGCGCGGACTGCGCGCGTAGCTCCCGTACGTACGCCGAAGCCCCCGGCTCCTTCGAGGAACCGGGGGCTTCGGCGTGCGAGCGGTGCGACCGACCGTCAGCAGCCGAGCAGGCGGCTGCCCAGGTAGCCCTGGATCTGGTCGAGGGAGACGCGCTCCTGCTTCATGGTGTCGCGCTCGCGCACGGTCACCGCGTTGTCGTCCAGGGTGTCGAAGTCGACGGTGACGCAGAACGGCGTACCGATCTCGTCCTGGCGGCGGTAGCGGCGGCCGATGGCGCCGGCGTCGTCGAACTCGATGTTCCAGTTCTGCCGCAGGTCGGCGGCGAGGCCCTTGGCCTTCGGCGACAGCTGCGGGTTACGGGACAGCGGCAGGACGGCGACCTTGATCGGCGCGATGCGCGGGTCGAAGCGCATCACGGTGCGCTTCTCCATGACGCCCTTGGCGTTCGGGGCCTCGTCCTCGTTGAAGGCGTCGAGCATGAACGCCAGCATCGTCCGGCCGACACCGGCCGCCGGCTCGATGACGTACGGGGTCCAGCGCTCGCCGGCCTCCTGGTCGAAGAACTGCAGGTCGTTGCCGGAGGCCTTGGAGTGCGCGCTCAGGTCGTAGTCGGTGCGGTTGGCGACACCCTCCAGCTCGCCCCACTCGCTGCCGCCGAACTGGAAGCGGTACTCGATGTCGGCGGTGCGCTTGGAGTAGTGGGAGAGCTTCTCCTTCGGGTGCTCGAACCAGCGCATGTTCTCCTCACGGAGACCCAGGCCCGTGTACCAGTTCCAGCGCTGCTCCATCCAGTACTCCTGCCACTGCTCGTCCTCGCCCGGCTTGACGAAGAACTCCATCTCCATCTGCTCGAACTCGCGGGTGCGGAAGATGAAGTTGCCCGGAGTGATCTCGTTCCGGAAGGACTTGCCCATCTGCGCGATGCCGAACGGCGGCTTCTTGCGCGAGGTCTGCAGCACCTGGCCGAAGTTGGTGAAGATGCCCTGCGCGGTCTCGGGACGCAGGTACGCGACCGAGCCGGAGTCCTGGGTAGGGCCGAGGTGGGTGGAGAGCAGACCGGAGAACTGCTTGGGCTCGGTGAAGGTGCCCTTGTTGCCGCAGTTCGGGCAGTTCAGGTCGGTGAGGCCGTTCTCGGGGAGGCGGCCGTGCTTCTCCTCGTACGCCTCCTCCAGGTGGTCGGCGCGGTAGCGCTTGTGGCAGGAGGTGCACTCGGTCAGCGGGTCCGTGAACGTGGCGACGTGACCGGATGCCTCCCAGACCTCGGTGGCCAGGATCACCGACGAGTCGATGCCGACGACGTCCTCGCGCGCGGTGACCATGTACCGCCACCACTGACGCTTGATGTTCTCCTTGAGCTCGACACCCAGCGGCCCGTAGTCCCAGGCGGCGCGCTGGCCGCCGTAGATCTCACTGCACGGGTAGACGAAGCCACGGCGCTTGCTCAGGCTGACGATGGTGTCGATCTTGTCGGCGGCCACGGTGCTCTCTTCATTACGACGACGAAGTGCGAATGCTTCAGGTTACCGGCGCGCACACCCCCCGCATCAAATCGGTCCGGCCTCCGCGCGCACGCGGACGGGCGCGACCGAGCGTGTCCGGGAACACAAGTGGGGCAATTGACAATCGTTTCCAACTTTGTTGAAAATGACTGTCATGAACGTACGCCGACCGATACCCACCACCGCCATCGCCGGAGTCGTCACCCTGGGCCTCGTCACCCTGTCCGCCTGCGGCGGCGGGGCGTCCGACGCCTCCGACAAGTCCGCCGACGGCAAGCTCAGCGTCGTGGCGTCGTTCTACCCCATGCAGTACCTGGCCGAGCAGATAGGCGGCGACCACGTCTCCGTCAGCACGCTCACCGCGCCGGGCGTCGAGCCTCACGACCTGGAGCTCAAGCCGAAGCAGATCGGCGAGCTCGGCGAGGCCGGCTACATCCTCTACCTCAAGGGCCTCCAGCCCGCCGTCGACGAGGCGATCCAGCAGGCCGGCGTGAAGAACACCGTCGACGCCGCGACCCTCACCAGCCTGGAGGACCACGGCACCGAGGTCGGCCACGACCACGGCGCGGAGGAGCCCGGACACGAGGGCGAGGAGCCCGGCCACGAAGGCGAGGAGCCCGGCCACGAGTCCGAGGCCGGTGCCGACCCGCACATCTGGCTCGACCCGGTGAAGTACGCCGAGGTCGCCAAGGGTGTCGGCGCCTCCCTGGAGAAGGCCGACCCGGACAACGCCGCCGACTACAAGAAGAACACCGACGCCCTGGTCAAGAAGCTCGGCGATCTGAACACGGCGTACGAAACGGGTCTGAAGAACACCACCACCAAGACCTTCATCACCACCCACTCCGCCTTCGGCTACCTCGCCGAGCGGTACGGCCTGGACCAGGAGGGCATCAGCGGCCTCGGCCCCGAGTCCGAGCCGAGCCCCGCCCGCATGCAGGAACTCCGGACCATCGCGAAGAAGGACAAGGTCTCCACCGTCTTCTTCGAGACCCTCGCCAGCGACAAGACCGCGAAGACCCTCGCCAAGGACACCGGCCTCAAGACCGACGTCCTGGACCCGCTGGAGGGAATCACGGACCGGTCCAAGGGCGATGACTACATCGAGGTCATGCAGTCCAACCTCGCCGCGTTGAAGAAGGCCCTCGGCGCGAAGTGACCCACGCACAGCAGGAGGCACCCGTGAGCGCGCCCGTCACTCCCGTCATATCCGTCCGCGGAGCCACGGCGACCCTCGGCGCGCGCCCGGTCCTGCGCGGCGTCGACCTCACCGTGAACGCCGGTGAGGTCGTCGCGCTGCTCGGCGCCAACGGTTCCGGCAAGTCGACGGCCGTCCGCGCCGTCATCGGCCAAGTGCCCCTGACCGGCGGCACGATCACGCTCTTCGGCACCGAGCAGAAGCGTTTCCGCGAGTGGGCCCGCGTCGGCTACGTCCCGCAGCGCACCACCGCCGCCTCCGGGGTCCCCGCCACGATCCGCGAGGTCGTCTCCTCCGGCCGGCTCTCCCGCCGCCCGTTCGGCTGGATGACGAAGGCCGACCGGGCCGCCGTCGACCGGGCCATCGAGCTGGTCGGCCTCGCCGACCGCGCCAAGGACTCCGTCAGCGCCCTCTCCGGCGGCCAGCACCAGCGCGTCCTGATCGCCCGCGCGCTCGCCTCCGAGCCCGAGCTGCTGATCATGGACGAGCCGATGGCCGGCGTCGACCTCGCCAGCCAGGAGATCCTCGCCGGCACCCTGCGCGAGCAGGTCGCCGGCGGCACCAGCGTCCTGCTCGTGCTGCACGAACTCGGCCCGCTGGAGCCGCTGATCGACCGGGCCGTGGTCCTCCGCGGCGGCTGCGTCGTCCACGACGGCCCGCCGCCGAAGGCCGTCGGCCAGCACGCCCTGCCGGGCCACGACCACGTCCATCCGCACGCGGCCGACGAGCCGCTCCGCACGGGTCTGCTGACCTGAGGAAGCTGACCTGATCATGGAATTCCTCGAACCGGCCTTCATGCAGCGGGCGCTCCTCGCGGCCGTCCTCGTCGGCATCACCGCGCCCGCCGTCGGCATCTTCCTGGTCCAGCGCCGCCAGGCCCTGATGGGCGACGGCATCGGCCATGTCGCGATGACCGGTGTGGGCCTCGGCTTCCTGCTCAACAGCAGCCCCGTGTGGATGGCCACGCTCGTCGCCGTCGCCGGCGCCGTGCTGATGGAGCTGATCCGGACGTACGGACGTACCCGCGGCGACCTCGCGCTCGCGCTGCTCTTCTACGGAGGCATGGCGGGCGGCGTCATGCTCATCCAGGTCGGCGGCGGCTCCAACGCCAACCTGCTGTCGTACCTGTTCGGCTCGCTCTCCACGGTCTCCGAGGAGGACGTCACCGCGATCGCCGTGCTCGCCGCCTTCGTGCTCCTCGTCACCTTCGGTCTGCGCCGCCAGCTCTTCGCGGTCAGCCAGGACGAGGAGTTCGCCCGCGTCACCGGCCTCCCGGTCCGCGCCCTGAACCTGCTCGTCGCGGTGACCGCCGCCGTGACCGTCACGGTCGCGATGCGGGTCGTCGGCCTGCTCCTCGTCAGCGCCCTCATGGTGGTCCCGGTGGCGGCGGCGCAGCAGCTGACCCGGTCCTTCCGCGCGACGTTCGTCCTCTCGGTCGTCATCGGTACGGCCGTCACCCTGACCGGCACGATCACCACCTACTACCAGGACCTGCCGCCGGGCTCCCTCATCGTGCTGCTCGCGATCGGCGTCTTCATCGTCCTGACGGTCCTCGCGGCGCCCCTGGCCAGGCGCCGCGCACGGGCGGCGGAGGCGGCCGCGGCGGCCTGCGACGCACGGGTCCCGCTCACCCGCCGCCCCTCGGACGACGTCACGGTCTGAACAGCCTGGCAGAATGGCTGGGGCAACGGAACTTTCAAGGAGGCCCCTGTGACGACGGCAGGACCGACGGCAGGACCCCCCGTACGCGGCCGCTCGACCAAACAGCGGGCCGCGGTCGCGGCGGCACTGAACGAGGTGGACGAGTTCCGCAGCGCCCAGGAGCTGCACGACATGCTCAAGCACCGGGGCGATTCGGTGGGCCTCACGACGGTCTACCGCACGCTCCAGTCCCTGGCGGACGCGGGCGAGGTCGACGCGCTGCGCACCAGCGACGGCGAGACCGTCTACCGCCGCTGCTCCACGGGCGACCACCACCACCATCTGGTCTGCCGCCTGTGCGGCAAGGCGGTCGAGGTGGAGGGCCCGGCGGTGGAGCAGTGGGCGGAGACGATCGCGTCCCAGCACGGGTACGTGAACGTGGCGCACACGGTCGAGATCTTCGGCACGTGCGTGGAGTGTGCCGCGAAGTGATCTGACGTAACGGAAAGGGCCCGCACCGGAGGAATCCGGTGCGGGCCCTTTCCGTGGCGCGTCTTCGTGCCGCCCGTCAGAGGCGGGTGATGCTCCGGTCCAGGAGATCACGGAGCCGGTCGACGTCGACGGGGTCGGCGAGCCCGCGCTTGGGCAGGGCGGCCACACCGGCCCGCGCCTTGTCGGCCGAGAGCAGGACGAACTGCGTCGGCGTCTCGACGTACCGGGGCATCATCGGCCAGCGGTTGGCCGTCTCGGCGTCGCGCGTGGTCCAGCTGACCCCCTGCTCGTCCACCCGGGCCCGGAACTCCCCCTGCCGTTCGACCATCGCGAACACCTGCCGCGCGGCCAGCCGGGGCGTCAGCGGCCCGAGCACGGCGACGAGCGTCCCGAGCCCCACCATGAGAGCCACCCGCGCCCGGTTCGGCTCGCCCGGGCCGAACAGCTCCAGGGCGACCACCAGGAACGCCAGGACGGCGACCGGAGGCAGCACCCACCGCAACCGCCGGAACATGCCGTGCCGCAGCTGTACTCGTACGGCGTCGACCACGTCGGCCCGCGTCGGTACGTAGACCAGCTCCACGGCCTCGCGCATCTGTCCCCCCACCTGTCCCCCCATCTCCGTCACGTCTTGTTGAGGACGGCCATGTCCGCCGGGTCCACACCGCCGAAGCGGCGGTCGCGGGAGGCGTACTCGACGCACGCCCGCCACAGGTCGCGGCGGTCGAAGTCCGGCCACAGCACGTCCTGGAAGACCATCTCGGCGTAGCTGCTCTGCCAGATCAGGTAGTTGGAGGTGCGCTGCTCGCCGCTGGGGCGGAGGAAGAGGTCGACGTCCGGCATGTCCGGGTAGTACAGGTACTTCTGGAAGGTCTTCTCGTTGACCTTCGACGGGTCGAGCCTGCCCGCCGCCACGTCCCGGGCGATGGCCTGCGCGGCGTCGGCGACCTCGGCGCGGCCGCCGTAGTTGACGCAGAAGTACAGCGTCATGGCGTCGTTGTCGACGGTCTGCTCCTGCGCGACCTGGAGCTCCTGGACGACGGACTTCCACATCTTCGGCATGCGGCCGACCCAGCGGATCCGGATGCCCAGCTCGTTCATCTCGTCACGCCGGCGCCGGATGACGTCCCGGTTGAAGTTCATCAGGAAGCGGACCTCGTCGGGCGAGCGCTTCCAGTTCTCGGTGGAGAAGGCGTAGAGCGAAAGATTCTTCACCCCGAGCTCCAGACAGCCCTTGAGTACGTCCAGGACGACGCCCTCGCCGACCTTGTGCCCCTCGGTGCGCGGCAGCCCGCGCTCCTGGGCCCAGCGGCCGTTGCCGTCCATCACACAGGCGACGTGGTTCGGCACCAGCTCGGCGGGGAGCTTCGGCGGGCGCGCGCCGGACGGGTGCGGCTCCGGGGTCTTGTACTCCCGGATCTTCCGTCCGAGGATTCCGCGTCGTGCGATGGCCATGCGATGGGTCTCCTAGCTCTTCTCTACGTACCGCAGTGAGCGCAGGCCGCGCTCCAGGTGCCAGTGCAGATAGGCGGACACCAGCCCGCTGCCCTCCCTGACGTGACGCGGCTCGCACGCGTCCGCCGTCGCCCAGTCGCCGCTGAGCAGCGCGCTGAGCAGGCCGATGGCCTCCGGAGAGGGTACGACGCTGCCGGGCACCCGGCAGTCGCCGCATATGACGCCGCCCGCCGCGACCGAGAAGAACCGGTTCGGTCCGTGCAGGCCGCACTTCGCGCAGTCCTCGAAGCTCGGCGCGTAACCGTTGACGGCGAGCGAGCGAAGCAGGAAAGCGTCGAGGATCAGATGGGGCGCGTGCTCGCCCCGGGCGAGGGTGCGCAGCCCGCCGACGAGCAGCAGGTACTGCTGCACGGCCGGCTCGCCCTCGTGGTCCGTGAACCGCTCCGCCGTCTCCAGCATCGCCGTCCCGGCGGTGTAGCGGGCGTAGTCGGTGACGATCCCGCCGCCGTACGGGGCGATGGTCTCGCTCTGCGTACAGAGCGGAAGCCCGCGCCCGACCAGCTCGCTCCCCCGGGCGAAGAACTGCACGTCGACGTGGGAGAACGGTTCCAGCCTGGCCCCGAACTTCGACTTGGTCCGCCGCACCCCGCGCGCTACGGCGCGTACGCGCCCGTGACCGCGCGTGAGCAGGGTGATGATGCGGTCCGCCTCACCCAGCTTCTGGGTGCGCAGCACGATGCCGTCGTCGCGGAACAGGCTCATGGCCCCATTCTCCCGTACGACGACGGAGCCCCGGGCCGGTACCCGGGGCTCCGTCGTCGTGGAGGGGGCTCAGTAGCCGCCGGCGTGGACGAGGTGTCCGTAGTAGCGCCCGCTGACGGGCGCGTTCGGGTCGCCGGCGAAGCCGTACGCGGCGGGCTGGGCCGCGGCGTCGGTACGGAGCTTGGCGGCCACCTGGGCCGGTGTCATGCCCGCGCACGGCCCGGTGAGGCAGAGCGCGGCCGCGCCGGCGACGTGCGGCGAGGCCATCGAGGTGCCGGAGAAGACAAGGGTGCCGCCACGGGAGCGCGTGGACTCGATGCACACCCCCGGACCGGCGATGGTGTGGTCGGCGTCCGCGGTGCTGACGGCGAAGCTGGAGAAGTCCGCCGCGGTCTCGTCCTCGTCGGTCCGGCAGGTCGGGGCGGCGCCGCCGCCGGGCAGGCCGTTGAAGTCGGCCATGGCGGTCACGGTGAGGACCTCGTCGAAGGCGGCGGGAGTGTGGTTGGCGAAGTCGACGGCGTCGTTGCCGGCGGCGACCACCATCGTGACGCCGGCCTCGTCGACCACGCGGCAGATCGCCTGGTGCTCCGGGTCTCCGTTGGTGAGCCCGCAGTTGCCGTCGTCGGCGCCGTCGCCGCCGAGGCTCATGTTCGCGACCTTGATGCCGAGCGTGGCGGCGTTGTTCGCCAGCCAGTCGAGCCCGCACACGATGCTGGAGGTGGATCCGCGGCCGGAGGAGCCGAGGACCTTCACCGCCTACAGCCGGGCGCCGGGAGCGACCCCGACCACCTCGTCGCCGTTGTCCCGGGCGGCGAGGGTGCCGGCCACGTGGGTGCCGTGGCCGTTGCTGTCCCGGTAGGACCCGGGCCGCGGCGTCGTGCAGTTGATCCCGCCGGCCACGTTGAGATCAGGGCGCCGGTCGTCGATCCCGGTGTCGAGGATCGCCACCGCCGTGTCGACGGCACCCGTCCCGTCCCCGGCGCGCGTGCTGCTCACGTCGCCCTCGATCCGGTCCACCCCGGTGGGCAGCACCTGCTGGGTGGCCTGTACGGGCAGATCGGGGGCCACGGACTTCACGTCCTCGGCCGCCCGCAGCGCGGCCACCCGGGACTCCGGGACCACCGCCGAGTACCCGGACCAGCGCATGTCGGTACCGGAAGCCCGCCCGCACTCCATGGTCCCGGCCGTGCTCCCGCACGATCGCGTCGAGCCGGTCACGGGCCGAGTCCTCCAACACGACCACGTACCGCCCCTCCGGCTGGGCCGCCGCCTGCGCCCCCGTGAGTCCCCCGCCAGCAACGCCCCCGTCACTGCGGACACCGCAGCCATCCGGTACGCCGGTCTCGCGAACCGGTCTCGTCCCGCCATGCCGAACACCTCGTTCCCTTTCGCGGTCAACGAATTGCGAACTCCGAACGGGTTCGCGGCGACCACGTACCCGGTGCGGCGACGGGCGCGCAGCGCGGGCGAGGCGGATGGACTAACAGACCGCCGGGCGACACGTCACGCGAGCGGGATCAGGGAACCTCGCCGCGACTGCGCGCGTTCGCGTGCGCGGTCGCGGCGCGGAGCCGCTCCGCCGAGGTGGCCTCGCGCACCCCCTCGGGCTCGGCGTCCCACTCCCGCCCGCCGCCGAGCGGCCGCAGCTGGATGTACGGGCCCACGTGTCCCATGACCGTGCCCACACGTCCGGTGCGGATCTCGATGACGTACGACCCGATGGGCAGTTTCATGACCGGCCCCCTTCTTCCCGAGGCGGGAGTACGGCGGCGGCCAGCAACCGCGCCGTTTCCACCGTGCAGCGTCCCAATTCGATGAGCGGCGGCCGGCCCGGGGAGTCGGCGGCGAGGGTGACGGCGTCGAGCCCGAGGGAGGGAAGCACGATTCCCGCCCGTACGAGTGCCTCGCGCAATTCCGCCACCGTCTCGCTCGCTTCTTCGACGGCCCCCGTGATCGACCGCGTGCCTTGTTCCTTCACCAACGCGCCCCTTTCCGAATCCATTTCCCGTTTACCGCACCCAGGGTGGTTCCGGATCCCTAGAATCGATAGATGCGCAGGTCCTACAACTGCGGGGCAGGGTTCGGGAGTCAAACCATGGCCAAAGCCAAGCGGCAAGCCACGTGGGCGTTCTTCGGCGAAGAACTGAAGGCCAGGCGGGAGGCGAGGGGGCTTACGCAGCAGGAGCTGGGCGAGCGGGTGTTCGTCTCCGGTGGATACATCGGCCTGTTCGAACTGGGAATTCGGAAGCCGCAACTGGACGTTGCTCAGCGAATCGACGAGGTCCTACAAACCGGAGGTTTTTTCGAACGAGCGTGCCTCAATCTCATCGACGCCTCGCCGTACGCGTCCTATTTCGAGCCGGTGGTGGAGCTGGAGGCGCTGGCGACGAAGATCTGCGAGTTCGCGCCGACGGTGATGCCGGGGTTGTTGCAGACGGCGGAGTACGCGCGGGCGGTGACGCTCGCGGCGAACCCGTTCGTCACCGAGGCGTACGTGGAGGAGAAGGTCACCGCACGGCTGGATCGGGCGCGGATCCTCAAGGCCGCTACAAGACCCGAGTATTGGGTGATCGTGCACGAAAACGCGCTGCTGACGCCCGTGGGCGGGCCAGCCGTGATGGCCGCACAGCTGGAGCACGTGGCGGCGCTGGCGCGCGAGCGGGCGGTGCTGGTGATGGTGCTGCCGCGGGCGGCGGGAGCGCACGCCTCCATGGCCGGCTCACTGAAGCTCATGGAGTTCGAGGACGCGCCGCCAACGGGCTATACAGAGACGGCGTTTTCGGGGACGTTGCTGGACGATCCGGCAGTGGTGAAGCGTGCACAGCGCGCCTACGATCTGCTCAGGGCCGCCGCTAAGTCGCCGGAGGCGTCCCTGGCCCTGATCGAATCGGCGGCTGAGGACTACAGACGATGCGCGAGTACGACCTGAGCAACGCCCGCTGGTTCAAGAGCTCCTACAGCAACGGCGAGGGCGGCGACTGTGTCGAGGTGGCGTACGACTTCGTCGGCGCCGCGTGGCGCAAGAGCACTTACAGCGATGGCGACGGCGGCAACTGCGTCGAGGTCCTCGACAACGTACCCGGCGTCGTCCCCGTCCGGGACAGCAAGAACCCCGCCGGCCCCGCCCTCATCGTCGCCGCCCCCGCCTGGGCGACGTTCGTCGCCGGCGTCAAGGGCTGACGATCAGACCCACCGTCGCCAGTACGCCCGCCGCGACGGACAGGAGTGCGGTTCGCCGCGCGCCCCGCACGGAGCTCTGGCGGGACCTGCGCTCCCGGCGGACCGTCGACATCGTCCCCATGTGCAGGCGCTTCGTGTTCTCGGGGTGGTGGACGAGCGGGTACGAGTCGCCGACCACGTACGCGGGGCCGACCGTCGCGCCGCTCTGGTGCCGGGCGGTCCCGCCGCCGGGGGACTCGAACTCGTACACGGCGTGCGCGTAGCCCCGCGTACCGAAGGGCACCAGGCTCACCAGGCGCGCCTGGACCTCGATGCCGGATTCGCTCAGCTCCTTCATCTTCTTCAGTTCGGCCCCCTCACCGGACATCAGCATCAGGCTGAAGATGCAGAGCGGCACGGACGCGATGATGAAACAAACGAGCACCACAGTCACCAAGTTCACAGGCGGACCGTACACACCACGGGTCCCGAACGAAACCCTCATATCCCCTTCACCGCGTGGACCTCGCGCCTTACGATCACGCGCATGTCGACTACCTCGCCCGTACCCGTCCTCCAAGGCAACCGAGGCACCGAACTCCGCGCCGAGGGCGAGGAGCTGGTGCTGAGCCGTCCCGACGAGGTGCTGCGCATCCCGTTCGCGGCGATCGCGCGGGTCCGGGCCCAAGGGCGGGACGTCGCCCTGGAGTTGACCGCTCCCGCCCTGGCCGAGCCGACGGTGTACCGGATCGAGGACGTGAGCCGGGCCGCCGCCACCGCCTTCGCCGACGTGGTGAACGGCGCGCTGCCCGCACGTCCCGCCGGCGAGGAGACGGTCGACGGCGCCACGCTCGTCACGATCCGCAGCCTGCGGACGGCCGACGCCGACGAGGACGGGGGCGAGGACCTGGACGACGTACAGCGCGGACTTCCCGCCCCCGACAAGTGGACGTTCTACACCGCCGCCGCCGCGGTCGCGGTCCTCGCCGTCGTCGTCGGTGTGCTCGACAGGAACGGGGGCCGCGGGATCGCGACACTGCTGCTCGGGGAACTGGGCGTGGGAGCATTTTTCCTCAGCTGGGCGGGGCTGGCGTCGGTGTGGCGCGGGTGGTATCTGCCCCGCTACGGCATCACCGTGGACGCGAGGCAGGTCTACCGGAACGGCAACACCACCCTCGCGTACACGGACACCGACGGCGTGACCCATCACATCTGGGGCACCAAGCAGAACGGCACCGTCCGCGTCGCCTACCACCCGCGGAAGCCGAATACCGCGGTCGTCTGCGAGGGGTGGGGCAGCCTGGTGGGCGGGGTGACCCTGTTCCTGTTCATCACCGCCGTCGCCGCGCTCATCGTCTACGGGACGGCCGCCCTGGCCCTCCCCGCCTTCGGCGGCTAGGAGCGATTCCCGACCTGCCTTATGGAACCCATAAGTCCGTCTTATGGGGCCATAGACCGGGGGCGGGTACCGGCGCGCTTCGGGCGTTATTTAGGGTGACCTAAGTGACGACAGCCATCGTCGTCGCGTCGTTTTGCGAAGGGAACCCTGACATGCCCCGCCCTCTCCGGGTCGCGATAGTCGGCGCCGGCCCCGCCGGGATCTACGCCGCTGACGCGCTGCTGAAGTCCGAGGCCGCCGCCGAGCCGGGCGTGTCGATCGACATCTTCGAGCGGATGCCGGCCCCCTTCGGTCTGATCCGGTACGGCGTCGCGCCCGACCACCCCCGCATCAAGGGCATCATCAACGCCCTGCACCAGGTGCTCGACAAGCCGCAGGTCCGGCTCTTCGGCAACATCGACTACGGCACCGACGTGCACCTGGACGACCTGCGCTCGTTCTACGACGCCGTGGTCTTCTCGACCGGCGCCATGGCCGACCGCGAGCTGAAGATCCCCGGCGTGGAGCTGGACGGCACCTTCGGCGCCGCCGACTTCGCGTCCTGGTACGACGGCCACCCGGACGTTCCGCGCACCTGGGAGCTCTCGGCGGAGAAGGTCGCCGTGCTCGGCGTCGGCAACGTGGCGCTCGACATCGCGCGCATCCTCGCCAAGACCGCGGACGAGCTGCTGCCGACCGAGATCCCCGCGAACGTCTACGACGGGCTCAAGGCCAACAAGGCCGTCGAGATCCACGTCTTCGGCCGCCGGGGCCCGGCGCAGGCGAAGTTCAGCCCGATGGAGCTGCGCGAGCTGGACCACTCGCCGAACATCGAGGTCATCGTCAACCCCGAGGACATCGACTACGACGAGGGCTCGATCGCCGAGCGTCGTAAGAACAAGCAGACCGACATGGTCGCCAAGACCCTGGAGAACTGGGCGATCCGCGACGTCGGCGACCGCCCGCACAAGCTCTTCCTGCACTTCTTCGAGTCGCCCGTCGAGATCCTCGGCGAGGACGGCAAGGTCGTCGGCCTGCGCACCGAGCGCACCGAGCTGGACGGGACAGGGAACGTCAAGGGCACGGGTCGGACCACGGACTGGGACGTGCAGGCCGTGTACCGCGCGGTGGGCTACCTCTCCGACGAGCTGCCCAAGCTGCCCTGGGACACCGTCAGCGGCACCGTCCCGGACGAGGGCGGCCGGGTCATCGAGGAGGGCGGCGACCACCTGGCGTCGACGTACGTCACCGGCTGGATCCGGCGCGGCCCGGTCGGCCTCATCGGCCACACCAAGGGCGACGCGAACGAGACGGTCGCGAACCTGCTGGACGACTTCGCGAACAGCCGGCTCCTCACGCCCGCCACCCCGGAGACGGACGCTGTCGTCGCCTTCCTGGAGGGCAAGGGCCTCACGTACACGACATGGGAGGGCTGGTACGCCCTCGACGCCGCCGAGAAGGCGCTGGGCGAGCCGCAGGGCCGCGAGCGCGTGAAGATCGTCGAACGCGAGGACATGCTCCGCGCGAGCGGCGTCGAGCTCGGCTGACGCCGCGCCCGTCCCCCGTACGACCGGGCCCCGTCGGCACCCGCCGGCGGGGCCCGCCCCGTCTCGGCGGCGTCTCAGCGGCCCGGGGCCACCAGGCCCGACTCGTAGGCGACGATGACGAGTTGGGCCCGGTCCCGGGCCGAGAGCTTGCCCATGATGCGGCTGACATGGGTCTTCGCGGTGAGCGGGGACAGCCCCAGCGCCTCGGCGATCTCCGTGTTGTTCAGTCCCCGGGCGACCAGGGCGAAGACCAGCATGGCGATCACCCAGCCGGAGACCCTCAGCACCTCCACCATCTCGTGCGGGTTGACGAAGAGCTGCATGGTGAGCGTGAGGGACGTGACGGAGAGACCCACGATCACCGTGCGCTTCGCCCGGCCGGTGGCCGCGACCGTGTACAGCGCGGTCATCGTGGCGGGTAGCGGCGCCAGATGCATGTAGTCAAGGCCGTGGTACGGGGCGACGCAGGCCGCCATGGCCAGCAGCACCGGCATGGGCGCCTTGCGCCGCCAGGCCAGCGATACGTACGTGGCGAGCAGCAGCGCCCAGCCGAGAGCGTCCAGCCGGCGGCCGTCGTCGACGGTGAGCGCGATCACCGCCGCGAGCACCGCCAAGGCCGCGGCGGCCGTCGCGTCGCGCCGCACCGGGTGCGTCGCCGCCTGCGGGTCACGGGTGAAAGCCGCTGCGAAGTCCATGGTGTTCATCCTCCCTGCGGGCGGGGGCTCCTGACAGTCCGGGGAGCCCCCCACCCGCCCCGGATCAGACCCGTACGGGCTCCCGCTCCGGCCCTGAACCGGCTGTTGACGCGGGCTTCTTGGCCAACGGGCCCGGCCACCACACCTTCCGGCCGAGCAGCACGCTCGCGCTCGTGACGAGGTACGTGCGGACGAGGAAGGTGTCGAGCAGGACGCCGACCGCGATGACGAAGCCGAGCTCCGCCAGCTGCACCATCGGCATGTTCACCAGGACCGCGAAGGTGGCGGCGAGGACGAGCCCCGCCGAGGCGATCACGCCACCGGTCGTGCGCAGGGCCGTCAGGGCCGCCGCGCCCGGCTCCACACCGTTCAGGCACTCCTCGCGCATCCGGTGCATCAGGAAGATGCCGTAGTCGACGCCGAGGGCGACGAGGAAGACGAAGGAGAGCAGCGCCAGGCCCGGATCCGTGCCCTCGAAGCCGAAGAGGGACTCGAAGACGAGTCCGCCGATGCCGAGGGCCGCGCCCCAGACGGCGACGACCGCGGCGACCAGGATCAGTGGTGCGACGAGGCTCCGCAGCAGCACGATCAGCACGATCAGCACGACGACGATGACGAGCGGGACGACGATGTTCCGGTCGCCGGCGTTGGTGTCGGTCATGTCGAGCTGTTCGGCGCCGGCCCCGCCGACGTACACGCCGTCGCCGAGCGCGGATCGTAGCTCCCTGATCGTCCCGGTCTCGGCCGCGGACTGCGGCGGATGCGCGGCGACGACGGATATCTCCGTCCAGCCGTCGCCGCTGCGGCCGCGCTCGGCCCGCGCGACTCCCTCGGTCCCGCGCGCGGTCTCCAGGGCTGCGCCGGAGGCGCCCGTCGGGGCGACGACGGTGATGGGCTGGGTCCCCAGCTCCGGGTACGCGGCGGCCAGGGTCTTCATCGCGGCGACCGCCTCCGGGGTGGAGGTGAAGGAGTCCTCCTGCTTGAGCGCTCCGGGAAGGTTCAGCGCGCCGAGCGCGAGGGCGGCCAGGGCGGCGGCGCCCGTGAGCAGGACGGCGAGGGGGCGGCGTCCCGCCGAGGAGCCCATGGCGGCGAAGAGGGACCTGCGCCCGGCCTTCGGCTCGCTCCCGTATGCCGGGATCAGCGGCCAGAACACCCGCCGCCCGAGGACGACGAGCAGTGCGGGGAGCAGTGTCATCATCGCGACGAGGGCGCACAGCACGCCGACGGCGGCCGTGGGCCCCATCCCCCGGCTGCTGTTCATGTCGGCGGCGAGCAGGCAGAGCATGCCGAGGGCGACGGTCCCGGAGGAGGCGAGGACGGCGGGCCCGCAGCCGCGCAGGGCGGCGACCATGGCGTCGTACGGGCGCGGGAAGCGGCGCAGTTCCTCTCTGTACCGGGAGACGAGGAGCAGCGCGTAGTCGGTGCCGGCGCCGAAGACGAGGATCGTCATGACACCCGTGCTCTGTCCGGAGACGCTGATGTCGAAGCCCTGGTTGAGGGCGTAGGTGACGGCCATGGAGAGGTAGTCGGCGACTCCGGCGACGACCAGCGGGACGAGCCAGAGGAACGGACTGCGGTAGATGAGGATCAGCAGGATCGCGACGACGGCGACGGTCGTGTAGAGGAGCGGGCCGTCGAGCGAGTTGTAGACCTCGCTCGCGTCCGTGGCGAGGGCGCCGGGACCGCCGACCTCGCCGCTCACGGTCTCGCGGATGTCGCGGACGAGGGCGTCCCTGGCCGTTTCGTCCGTACCGGGCTCGGTACTGGACACGGCGTACAGGAGGGTGGTGCCGTCCTCGGACGGGACGGCCCTCGGCGTCGAGGTGAGCGGGTGATCGGCGGCGACCTGCTTCACCTCCCGGGCGGCGGCGGCCTTGTCGTCAGAGGTCAGTCCGCCCTCGCGGTGGTAGACGAGCACCAGGTCGGTGGATTCACCACCGGGCAGCTGCTCGGTGATCTTCGCGACCTGGGTCGAGTCGGCGCTCGCCGGCAGGTAGTCGACGGCGCGGTCGCGCTGGACGTCGCCGAGCTTTCCGGCCAGGGGTGCGGCGAGGGCGATCACGATCACCCACAGGGCCAGCACCCCCCAGCCGACGATTCTCTTACGGCCCTCCATCGCGGGCCTCCCTCCATCGGTCCTCTTTCGGGTCGATCCCAGAATCCCGGCGCTCGGAGGAGGATTCGTCGCGCTGACGGCCGAGTTGGGCGCTACTGCCGGGGGCGGCGCGCGGCGGTGATTACTCCCCGGGGAGTAGCGGGAAGCACCGACGGGCCAGGGGCGGCGCCCACCCATATTCTGGAAGGACCCGGGGGGCGGGAAGGGAAGTGAGCGGTCGTGGCTGCCGTCCCCGTCGAGCCGATTTCTGCCGTCGCGCGGGCGCGGGACGCGGTGGCTCGGGAGTCGTGGGCCGAGGCGTACGTGCTGCTGGCCGAGGCCGACCGGCACCCCTCCGCAGCGCCGGCACCCGCCGACCTGGACATGCTCGCGGACGCCGCCTGGTGGACGGGCCGCGTGGACGAGTCGGTCGCCGCACGGCTGCGGGCCCACGCGGCGTACCTGGCGGCCGGCGACCACCGGGGCGCGGGGGCCGTGGCGTGGTGGCTGCACTACGAGTACCGCTGCCTGGGCCGCCCGTCGGCCGCGGCGGGCTGGCTGCACCGGGCGCGGCACCACCTGGAGCACGTACCGGACTGCCCCGAGCAGTGCTTCCTCGCCTGGACGGACGCGGAGGAGGCCCAGGAACAGCGGGACCCGGCCGCGGCCCTGGCCGCCGCGCGGCGCATGAACCGTATCGCCGCCGCGTCCGGCGACCCGGGTCTGGTGGCCCTGAGCCGCCAGGCCCTGGCGGCGGTCCTCGTCGCGCAGGGCCGCAGGGCGGAGGGCATGGCCCTCCTCGACGACGCGATGGTCGCCGTCCTCGCGGGCGAACTGAGCGGTACGTTCACCGGCTGGCTCTTCTGTCTGGCGATCACCCAGTGCATGGAGGCGGCGGACCTCGCCCGCGCCGTGGAGTGGACGGACGCGGCGATGACCTGGTGCGAGCCCCCGTGGCCCCCGCACGCCCGGTCGCCCGAGCTGCCGAGCGCACCGAGCTCACCCAGCTCACCGAGCTCACCGAGCTCACCGGCCGCAACGACCGCGACGACCGCACCCAGCACGCCGACCGCCGCATCCTCCTCCCTCACCGACAACCCCTTCCGCGGGCTGTGCCGGCTGCACCACGTCGAGGTGCTCGATCTGCTCGGCGCCTGGACGCTCGCCGAGCACGAGGCCGGGAAGGTGTGCACCGAGGTGACGGTGGACAACCTGGACGCCGCCGCCGAGGCGTACTACGCGGCCGGGGAGATCCGCCGCCGCCAGGGACGGCTGGCCGACGCCGCCCTCTCCTACGGGCACGCCCATGAGCTCGGCCGGGTCCCGCAGCCGGGACTCGCGCTGCTGCGCCTCGCCCAGGGCAAGGCCGACGCGGCCGTGGCCGGGCTGCGGCTGGCGCTGACCTGTCAGAGCGACCCGAGTCACGACCTCCTGGGCCGGGCCCGGCTGCTCGCCGCGCAGACGGAGGTCACCCTCGCCGTCGGGGACGTGGAAGGAGCCGAGGCGGCGGTCCGGGAGCTGGAGGGGCTCACCGAGGGCGGAGACGTACCGCTCCTGGCCGCCATGGCCGACACCGCGCGCGGCGCCCTGGAGCTCGCCCGGCACGAGGCCGAGGCCCAGCGCCCGCTGCGTCGCGCGCTCGCGGGCTGGCTGGAGCTGCGCGTCCCGTACGAGGCCGCGCAGGTACGGATGCTGCTCGCCGCCGCCGACCGCGTCGCCGGTGACGAGGAGGCGGCCCGGCTGGAGCTGACGGCGGCCCGGGCGGCCTTCGAGCGGCTCGGCGCGCTGCCGGACGCCCGCCGCGCGGCGGCCCTGCTCACCGAGCGCCGCCGTGCACTGCCCGGCGGCCTGACCGCCCGGGAGGCGGAGGTGCTGCGGCTCGTCGCGGCGGGCGGCACGAACCGGGACATCGCCCAGGCCCTCGTCATCAGCGAGCACACGGTCGCCCGCCACCTCAACAACATCTTCGCCAAGCTGGGCGTGACCACCCGTACCGCCGCCGGCGCCTACGCCCACTCCCACGGGCTCGCCCCGGCCCCGGCATAGGCCGTATCGCCCATCCCCGGCCCCGGCCCGATGTGGGTGGTTCGCGCGATGCCGGCACCGGCGCCCCCGGCCTAGAACGGGTACATGGACACCACACAGACCCTCCCCGATGCGCTCGACACCCTGCGCGGCGCCGTCCGGGGCGATGTCGTCGTCCCCGGCGACGCCGCCTACGACGAGGCCCGCAAGGTCTACAACGCCCTCCACGACCGCCGTCCGGCCGTCGTCGTCCGGGCCGTGGACGCGGGCGACGTGATCGCCGGCGTGCTCTTCGCCCGGGACCACGCGCTGCCGCTCGCGGTCCGGGGCGGCGCCCACGCCGTCGCCGGCTACGGCACCGTCGACGACGGGCTCGTCGTCGACCTGTCCCGGATGCGTTCCGTCCACGTCGACCCCGTTACCCGTACCGCCCGCGCCGAAGGCGGCGCCACCTGGGGCGACTTCAACCACGCCACGCACGCCTTCGGCCTGGCCACCACCGGCGGGGTCATCTCCACCACCGGCATCGCCGGCCTCACCCTCGGCGGCGGCATGGGCAACCTGGCCCGCCGCTACGGGCTGAGCTGCGACAACCTCGTCCAGGCCGACGTCGTGACCGCCGAGGGCACCCTCCTCACCTGCGACGCCGATCACCACCCCGACCTCTTCTGGGCGCTGCGCGGCGGCGGCGGGAACTTCGGCGTCGTCACCTCGTTCGCGTACCGGCTGCACCCGGTCGCGGACGTCCTCGGCGGCGTCGTCCTCTATCCGCTCGACGCCGACGTGGCCCGCCGCTGGCGCGACATGGTCACCGACGCCCCCGAGGAGCTCAACACGATCTTCCTCATGGTGCTCGGCCCCGACCTGCCGTTCCTGCCGGAGCGCTGGCACGGCCGCCCGGTCTGCGGCCTGATGACCTGCTTCAGCGGCCCGGCGACGGAGGACGAGAAGGTGCTCGCCCTCCTCGACGAGCTGGGCCCCGTCGTCGGCAGGTTCGTGGAGCGGATGCCGTACCCGATGGTCAACACGCTCTTCGACGACGACCTGCCGCCGGGGCTCTACCACTACTGGAAGGGGAACTTCAGCCGCGATCTCACCGACGGCGCCATCGACGTCCACATGCGGTACGGGGAGACGCTGCCCTCGATGGAGAGCGACACGGCGATCTTCCCGATCGACGGCGCGTGCCACCGCGTCGGCCCCGAGGACACCGCGTTCGCCTACCGCGACGCCTCCTTCTCGGCCGCGTTCGGCACGACGCACACCGACCCCGCCGACAACGAGGCCAACATCGCCTGGACGCGGCGGTACGACGAGGCCCTGCGGCCGCACACCCAGGAGGCCGGCTACGTCAACTTCATGGACACCGACGACCAGGCCCGCGTACGGGCCAACTACCGGCAGAACTACGACCGGTTGCGGGCGGTCAAGCGCCACTACGACCCCGGCAACCTCTTCCGCCTCAACCACAACATCGAGCCATGACCCGATCGAGTGGTGGCTACAGGAGCGTCCGCGCCGTCGCGAGCAGCCGGGCCGTGTCGTCCGCGCACAGCGCCAGCGCGTTGCCGACGGTGTTCAGGACGTCCCGCTCCGCCGGGCTGTACGCCCCGTCCGCGAGCGCGATCCGGGCGCCCTGGAGCAGGATCGATTCGCGCCCGGAGGCGGCCAGGTGCGGGGCGAGCGGCTCCAGGGCCTCGTGCAGCTCGATGGCGAGGGCCGCGCCCCCGCATTCGGCGTCCGGCAGGAACCGGCCGGTGTCGGCGGCGAGCGCCTCGACCAGGTCGGTGAGCTGGACGCCGGTGCACTCGTCGTACCCGGCGGCGCGGACCGCCGTGACCGCGGTGTCCACGGCCGTACGGCACGAGGTGCCGCCGGCCGCCAGCACGGCGAGGGCGACGGTGTGCACGGCGTCCCGCAGCATCGCGCCGAACCGGCTCGTCGTGGGGTGGTCCAGCACGTCGGTGCCGAAGTGGGTGTGACAGGCGGCGCATTCGACGACCGGCCCGGCGTGGCCGCGGGGCAGCAGCGGAACACCGAGGACGGCGAACCGCCGACGTCCGGTCCGGCGCCGGTAGTTGCGGTCGCCGCCGCACTCCTCGCAGAAGAACTCGCCGTCGCCGACCGTGTTCCATGAGGTACGAATGCCGCAGAGGCTTACTTTTCGTCCGCGTGACTCTCGGGCAGACCTCACGCCGCACCTCCCTTGACGAACCGGCGACTTTGCCGACGTGGGGAGTGATGTTAGCCACATCCGTGATGTGGCGTCAGCACCCCGTCGGCAGATCGTCCTCGACTTGGCCGAGACGCGACGCCGTCGGAGGCGGTGCGGGGAAACGGCGGAGGCACCGCCGGCCGCTCCTCCCCGAGTCAACCGGAACGGGTGACGGGGAGAGCGGGCGACGGTGCCTCCGTGAAGATTCGACCGGACCGGTGCCGGACCGGATCAGCGTGCCGCGCGGTTGACCGCCGAGATGACGGCCTTCAGCGAGGCGCGGGTGGTGTTGGCGTCGATACCGATGCCCCACAGGACCTGGCCGTCGATGGCGCACTCGATGTACGAGGCGGCCTGCGCGGAGGCGCCCTCGCTCATCGTGTGCTCCTGGTAGTCCAGCAGCCGGGCGTCCACGCCGATCGACTGCAGCGCGGCGAAGAAGGCGGAGATCGGACCGTTGCCCGAGCCGCTCAGGACGGTGTCGGCGCCGTCCACGACCGCCTCGACGGTCAGCGTGTCGGTGCCGTCCGTGTCGGAGGTGGTCTGGCCGGAGCGCAGCTGGATACGGCCCCAGGCGTTGCCCGGGTTCGGCAGGTACTCGTCCTGGAAGACCGACCAGATCGCGGCCGGGGTGACCTCGCCGCCCTCGGTGTCCGTCTTCTGCTGGATGATCTTCGAGAACTCGATCTGCATCCGGCGCGGCAGGTCCAGCTTGTGGTCGTTCTTCAGGACGTACGCGATACCGCCCTTGCCGGACTGCGAGTTGACCCGGATGACGGCCTCGTAGGAACGGCCGACGTCCTTCGGGTCGATGGGCAGGTACGGCACCGCCCACTCGATCTCGTCCACGGTCCTGCCGGCGGCGGCCGCGTCGGCCTCCATGGCGTCGAAGCCCTTCTTGATGGCGTCCTGGTGGGAGCCGGAGAAGGCGGTGTAGACCAGGTCGCCCGCGTAGGGGTGGCGCGGGTGGACCTCCATCTGGTTGCAGTACTCGCTGGTGCGGCGGATCTCGTCGATCTGCGAGAAGTCGATCTGCGGGTCGACGCCCTGCGAGAACAGGTTCATGCCCAGCGTCACCAGGTCGACGTTGCCGGTCCGCTCGCCCTGCCCGAACAGGCAGCCCTCGATGCGGTCGGCACCGGCCATGATGGCCAGCTCGGCCGCCGCCACGGCCGTACCGCGGTCGTTGTGCGGGTGGACGGACAGGCAGATGTACGGGCGGCGGGTCAGGTTCCGGGACATCCACTCGAACCGGTCCGCGTGCGTGGACGGCGTCGAACGCTCCACGGTGGCGGGCAGGTTGAGGATGATCTCGCGGCCCTCCTCGGGCTGCCAGACGTCACAGACCGCCTCGCAGACCTCCAGGGCGAAGTCCAGCTCGGTGTCGGTGAAGATCTCCGGGCTGTACTGGTAGCCGAAGACCGTCTCGTCGCCCAGCAGCTTGTCCGCGTACTCCATGACCAGCCGCGTGCCGTCGACGGCGATCTGCTTGATGTCCTCCTTCGAACCGCGGAAGACGACCCGGCGGAAGGTGGGCGCGGTGGCGTTGTACAGGTGGACGGTGGCGCGCTTGGCGCCGACCAGGGACTCCACGGTCCGCTCGATCAGGTCCTCGCGGGCCTGGGTCAGGACGGAGATGGTGACGTCGTCCGGGATCGCGCCCTCTTCGATGATGGAGCGTACGAAGTTGAAGTCGGTGTCGCCGGAGGACGGGAAGCCGACCTCGATCTCCTTGTAGCCCATGCGCACCAGCAGGTCGAACATCTCGCGCTTGCGGGCGGGGCTCATCGGGTCGATCAGGGCCTGGTTGCCGTCGCGCAGGTCGGTCGACAGCCAGCGGGGGGCCTTGGTGACGCGCTGCTCGGGCCAGGTGCGATCGGGGATGTGCACGGCCTCGTACCGGCCGTACTTGTGGATCGGCATGCCGGACGGCTTCTGCGTCTGGGTGGCGTTGGTGATGGGCGTCGGGCGGCCAACGGGCTGGGACATTGCGTAGGGCTCCTCGGGTCCAACAAAGAGGGACGGCCGACTGTCGAACGCAACACCAGGTCCCGCGGGGAGGGGGTCGGCCTACGACTACAGGCCCTCGCCGCGGCAGCTAAGGAGAAGCAGCCCGAAACGCATGATGTGCCGCAGCCTAGCTGAGGTCCGCCGAGCGCGGACATCTTGTTTCAGTATGCGGGACGGTCATGCCGATAATAGGAAAGCGTGACGAATCACTCCATCTCGCGGATCATGGTCGCCGCTAGTGACAGTCTCATGACCCAGTGCCACATTGCTGGGATGACCTCCCACGCGTACCCGCCCGTCCATCCGGTGTTCTGCACGATCGTGCCGCCGCACCTGCTCGAACACCTCGCGGCCTCCGACAACCCGGCCGTCGCGGCCGCCGCCCGGCGCACCCTGGTCGCCGACGCGGCGAACCGGACCGGCCGCGTCCTTGCCCGGTCGGCCGGCGCGCCGACCGCGGCGCCGCCGTCCGAGCCCGCGCCCGCCCGCCCCCGGCGCACGATCCACGACGCGCAGAACGGCACCGAGCTGCCGGGCGTCGTGGTCCGCGAGGAGGGCCAGGAGGCCACCGGGGACGCCACCGTCAACCGCGCGTACGCGGGGCTCGGCGCCACCTTCGACCTCTTCCTGCAGGCCTTCGGCCGGGACTCGGTCGACGGCGCGGGGCTGCCGCTGCTCGCGACCGTCCACTACGACCGGAACTACGGCAACGCCTTCTGGAACGGCGAGCAGATGGTGTTCGGCGACGGCGACGACGACATCTTCCTCGACTTCACCCTGCCGGTGGACGTGATCGGCCACGAGCTGGCGCACGGCTTCACGCAGCACACGGCGAACCTGGAGTACTTCAGCCAGTCCGGCGCGCTCAACGAGTCCGTCTCGGACGTCTTCGGCTCGCTGGTGAAGCAGTACGCGCTCGGCCAGAGCGCCGATCAGGCGGACTGGCTGATCGGTGAGGGGCTGTTCCACCCGAATGTGCAGGGGACGGCGCTCCGCTCGATGAAGGCGCCGGGCACGGCGTACGACGACGACGTCCTCGGCAAGGACCCGCAGCCGGGCCACATGGACGACTACGTGCGCACCAGCCGGGACAACGGCGGGGTCCACATCAACTCGGGCATCCCGAACCACGCCTTCTACCTCGCGGCGACGGAGCTGGGCGGCAACGCCTGGGAGCGCGCGGGGCAGGTCTGGTACGACGTGATGACGGGCGGCACGCTCACCCCCGAGACCCGGTTCGACGAGTTCGCGCAGGCCACGGTGGCGGCGGCGAAGGCGCGCTACGGCGACGGGGCGGAGATCCAGGCCGTCCTGAAGGCGTGGGCGGCCGTCGGGGTACCCACGGACTGACGGGCCGGCTGGTAGACAGGGGCCATGCGAATTCGAGTGCGACGCACCGGTGGTTTCGCGGGCATCGAGCGGACGGCCGAGGTGGACACCTCGGCCGTGCCGGACGCCGTGGAGTTCCACACCCTGGCCGTCGCCGTCCTCCGCGAGGGCGGCGACGACGGCAGGGCGGGGCCGGACGGGTTCTCGTACGAGATCACCGTCGACGGCGAGACGGTCCGCTGCTGCGACCCCCGCCTGACCGCCCCGCAGCGCGCCCTGATCACGAAGGTCCTGAAAGAGGGCGCGTAGCGGTCCTGGAGCGTGAGGGCCCTGGAGCGTGAGGGGCCTGGAGCGTGAGCGCCCTGGAGCGTGAGCGCCCTGGAACCCAAGCTTGCGGAGCTGCTTCGGGACCCCTCTCTCACTGCCGCCCTCGCACCCCGAGGCCCCAGGGGGCCTCGCGGGCTTCGGACGGCTGCGCCGGCCTCCGGCCCGACGGTGCCGGGCCCGGCTAGAACCCAAGCTTGCGGAGCTGCTTCGGGTCGCGCTGCCAGTCCTTCGCGACCTTGACGTGGAGGTCGAGGAAGACCGGGGTGCCGAGGAGCGCCTCGATGTGTTTGCGGGACTTCATCCCGACCTCCTTCAGGCGGCTGCCCTTCGGGCCGATGATGATCCCCTTCTGGCTGGGGCGCTCGATGTAGACGTTCGCGTGGATGTCGAGCAGCGGCTTGTCCGCCGGGCGGTCCTCGCGCGGGATCATCTCCTCGACCACCACCGCGATCGAGTGCGGCAGCTCGTCCCGTACGCCCTCAAGCGCGGCCTCGCGGATCAGCTCCGCGACCATCACCATCTCCGGCTCGTCCGTGAGGTCGCCCTCCGGGTAGAGCGGCGGGGACTCCGGAAGGAGCGGGATCAACAGGTCCGCGACGAGCTGGACCTGCTTGTCGCCGACCGCCGACACCGGCACGATCTCCCGCCACTCGAAGCCCAGCTCCTTGGCGAGCTGATCGACGGCGATCAGCTGCTCGGCGAGCGTCTTGGAGTCGACCAGGTCGGTCTTGGTGACGATCGCGACCTTCGGGGTCTTCTTGATCCCGGCCAGCTCCTTGGCGATGAAGCGGTCGCCGGGGCCGAGCTTCTGGTCGGCGGGCAGGCAGAAGCCGATCACGTCGACCTCGGCCCACGTCGTGCGCACGACGTCGTTCAGCCTCTCACCGAGCAGCGTGCGCGGCTTGTGGAGGCCCGGCGTGTCCACCAGGATCAGCTGCGCGTCCGGGCGGTGCACGATGCCACGGACGGTGTGCCGGGTGGTCTGCGGCCGGTTGGAGGTGATCGCCACCTTCTGGCCGACCAGAGCGTTCGTGAGGGTGGACTTGCCCGCGTTGGGGCGGCCTACGAAGCAGGCGAAGCCGGCCCGGTGGACGGCTTCGGATTCTTGGTTACGAGCGCTCATGGAGGCCATTCTCCCCGATGCGCGCCCCGTCACGTACCCAGTGCACCGCTCAGTGCCCCGCGGAACCCGCGCGGCCCGCCTGGACCCGCCTCACCCGGAGCCCGATCAGCGCCGCCGCTCCCCCGGCCAGGACGGCCGCGGCGGCCACCCAGGGCAGCGCGAGGAAGGAGGCGCCGCCGGACTCCCGTACGTCCTTCGCGGTGGCCGTGAGCGTCACCTCGCCCCAGTCGAACTGCGGCGAACCCGTCCACCGCTCGGTCAGCCGGATCTTCTGGCGGGGCAGCAGCTCGGAGGGGATCTTCGCCAGGTCGCGGGCGAGCAGGGTGCGGCCGAAGACGCCCTCGGCGCGCAGGGCGACCTTGGGGTTGAGGGTGACGTTGCCGCGGTTGTGGAGGGTGAACGAGATGGTGGCGGTAGAGGTGCCCGCGCCGGGGACGAGCGGCCGGTCCTGGTCGAGGGTGACGTCCTCGACGGCGAGGGCCGGGACCGTGGGGCCGTTGACCCGGAGGTAGACCCGGGCCCCGACGGCGCGCTGGACGCCGACCGCGACCGAGCCTCCCCCTAGGGCTTCGCCCTGGGGGGACCCCCACCCGGCCTCCACGCGCTCGTCGAGGGCGACGACGGCGCCGGGATGGTCGCCGGGCTCCGCGTCCTCGGGGACGGTGAGGGTGTACGGGACCGTGACGGCGGAGCGCGGCGGGACGGTCACGCGGGCGCGGTCGGGCTTGATCCAGGCTCCGGCGCCGGTCTGCTTCTCCTGGCTGGTGCGGACGGCGAAGCCGCCGTCCCGCTCGGTGTTGTAGGCGTCGGCGCCGTAGAGCCGGAAGGTCAGCGGGGCGCCGGTCTTGTTGGCGACGGTGACCTGGTCCTTGACGGTCGTGCCGGGGTCGGCGGAGAGGTAGAAGTACGGCCGGCCGCCGAGCTGGGAGGCGGCCGGATAGACGGCCCACTCGCCGTTCTCGGCGGCCTGGGCGGCGGGGGCCGCGACGACCATCAGGAGGGCGGTCAGGACGAGGACGTACAGCTTGCTGCGCACGGTGCGGAGTACCCCCCGGGGTCGGAGCGGGCCGACCGGGTGCGCGCCCGGCCCGCTGTGTACTGCTGCGGTCAGCTGAGCGTGAGCGTCAGGACGCCCGCGTACGAACCGGGCGCGGTGAACGCCGGGACGTCGAGGGAGACCTTGGCGTCGACGGTGAACTCACCGCCGGTGAGCGTGCCGTTCGGGGTCGAGGCGAGGGTCGCCCCGCCACTGCCAACCGCGCCCGCCGAGCCGGGTACGCAGGTGCTCGGGCTGCCGGCCTTGGTGGTGCAGGCCGGGGTCCAGCTGAGCGCGCCGGCGCCGATAGACCCGCCGGGGCCGGTGAAGTCGGTGACCTTGCCGGTCAGGGACCAGCCCGCGGGGCCGCCGCGGAAGTCCTTGACCGTCACCGTCTTCAGATCGCCGGCCGCCGCGCCGCCCTGACCGAAGTCGACGGACGACAGCTGGACCGCGTCACCGGCCTGGGTCATCGACAGTTCGCCCGCGGTGACCGCCGCCGTGAGCTTCTGGCTGTTCGGCGGCTGCGGGGTGTCGTCGACGACGGTGTACGCGGCCGGTCCGGCGCCCTTCTCCGGGTCCCAGGCCGCCCCCTCGTACGCCACGATCCCGGTGGTCGCCTTGTCGTCGACCTTCAGGCGGGCGACGAATCCGCCCTCGCTGTCGGTCGTGACGGTCATCTTGTCGGGGGTCTCCGCGGCGCCGGCCCGGCCGACGACGGTGACCTCGGCGAGCGGGGTGAACTTGGCGCCGGTCACGGTGACCCGGACGCCCGGTGCCCCGGAGGCCGCGCCGAGCGAGATGTTCCGCTCGTTGGCGCCCGGCTGCGCGCTCGCGACGACCGTCTCGGAGACGGGCGCGGGCGGGTTGAGGACCGTACAGGGGGTGTCCAGCTCCATGATGTAGCTGGTGTGGATGTTGTAGTCGCCGGGCGAGAGAGTGATCGATCCGGGCGCGGTGACCGTGAACGTGCCGGTCATCGAGAACGGCGGGAAGGTGCCCTTTCCGGGGACGGGCGGGTTCTTCTTGGGGCCGGTGACGGTGACCGCGCCGGACTGGGCGCCACCGAGGACGACCTTGCCGCTCGGGGTCATGATGTCGGCGGGCAGGGCCAGGTCGACGGGGTTCGAGGCGGCCGGCTTGGTGATCGTGTAGGTCACCGTGACGGTGTCGCCGACCTTGGGTGCGGCCTTGTCGACCGTGATCTCGGCGGTCGTGGTGCCCTCGATGGGCGGAATGCCGGCGATCGGCGGCGGGACGCAGCGGGTGGTGAAGTCCACCGGCGCGGACGCGCTCCCCAGCGCGCCGGCCGGAGACGCCAGCGCGCCGCCCGCGGCGAACACGAGGGCGGTGGCGCCGAGAGCGGCGGTCCAGCGCCGTCTTCGGGTCCCCGCCCGGGTTCGGATGTGTGCCATGTGTGACCCCTCCTGAGGGATGAGAGGGCGCCATTGACGGCTGCCGGCCAGGAGAAGTCAATGGAATCGAAATGCACCGTCTGATGACCCATCAGATGCTGTCAAGATCGACGTTTCACCAGGTCACAAGGGGTGCAGCACAGGTACCGGCGTCGCCCAGGGCGACGCCGGTGGATGACGCGAACGAATGACGCGAACGAAGGGATCGCGCTAGAAGACGAACGGGCCGGGCGACTGCGAGGTGACCGCGTCGCAGTTCACGGTGACACCGAAGATCGTCATCGTGAGCGCGGTGCCCGCGAAGTACGAGTTGAGACTGTCGCCGACGGCCACGGTCGCGTCGAGCGGACCGATGGTGACGGACTGCTGCGCCGCCAGGGCCGGGTTCTTCTGGCCGCTGAACACGACGGTGCCGCCGGCGCCCCTGGCCATCGTCAGCTGCGCGTTGATGGTGTCGGCCCCGACCGCGACCGGCGTCTTGACGGCCGAGGTGAGGGTGATCGTCGCGGCCGTGCCGCTCTGCGTGGCCGCGAGGGTGGCGAGCCCGCCGCCCCATATCCCGCAGTCGTACGTGGCCGTGGCACTGCCCGGCGTGACGGCGCCGGCGGCCGGGGCGAAGGCGAGTCCGGTCACCGCGAGCGCGCCCGCGAGGACCGCGCCGATGCCTAATCTGCCTCTGTTTCTGCCTCTCATGAGGGTCGTACCCCTTCCCGATGAAGCACGCAGGGGTGCGGACGCTGCGTGAAGGCGTGAATCTGACGGTCCGTCGGACCGATCGCTGTCATTGACGCGCAACGAGCCGGGGAAGACAAGAGACGTTCCGTTGATTTTTCACAAGCGCGCAAAGGGGGCCCGGCGCGATGCCGGGCCCCCTCGGTGCTTCGCCGCCGGGCCTCAGCCCGCCGTGACCGCCGCGCGCAGCTGCCCGTCGGGCCCGGCGAGCAGCACGGGCGTGTCGGGGCCGCCGAGGTCGCGTACGGCCGCGCGGTCCTCGTCCGAGGCGGCGTCGGCCGTCGAGACGACGGCCGCGGCCTCCAGGGACTGGGCCCCGCTGGCCACGGCCATCGCGACCGCGGTCTGCAGCGCGCTCAGCTTGAGCGACTCCAGGGCCACGGTCCCGGCCACATAGGTGCGGCCGGTCTCGTCCCGTACCGCCGCGCCCTCGGGCACACCGTTTCGGGCGCGGGCGCTGCGCGCCAGCGTGATGATCTTGAGGTCCTCGGCGCCGAGGTCGCCGTGATCGGGCTGATTCGTCATGCCCCGAGGATAGGTCGGGGCACGGGGTCAGCTCTGCCCGGCCTTGGCCAGCTTGCCGGCGGCGATCTTGGCGAGGGCGTCGAACTCGCCCTTGCCGCCCGGGGTGTCCGCGAGGTGCAGGAAGCGGACGATGCCGGAACCCTGGCGGGCGATCATGATCGTCGGCTCGATGGTGATGCCCTCGGCGAGGTTCAGCTTCAGCCGGAAGGCGAGCGTCTCCTCGGCGCCCTGCGGGGCCGTGAGCTTCTCGACGCCCAGCTTCATCTTCGTACCGTCGGAGTCGGCCGTGAAGCCGGTGCAGCTCGCCAGGGCGGTGTCGATCTTCTTGGTGAAGTCCGCGGCGCCGGTGCCGGGGAAGGTCGCGACGTCCTCGACGATCTCGGACTCGTTGTTGCCCCGGGAGAACTCGGCGGACGCGCCCTTCGTGCCACCGGGGAAGTCGGAGCCGAGCGCGCTCGCGAGCGGCGCGCACTCGGGCTTGTCGGAGGTGACCTTGAGCTCGTCCGTCGGGGTCTTCGTGACCTTCCAGCCCGACGGCAGGTCCTTCAGCTCCAGCGCGGCGGCCTTCATCTGCGCGGCGGTCAGGGGCGTGGTGGCCGCGGGCGCGGCCGACGTGGTCTGCTCGGCGGCCGGCTTGTCGGCGGCCTTGTCCTTCGTGGTGTCGCCCTTGGCGTCGCCGCCACCGCACGCGGCGGTGAGGGAGAGAGCGGAGACGGCGAGGGCCGCGGCCAGGCCGTGGCGTATGCGAGTGCGCATGATGCGAGTGCCCTTTATGGGTGCGAGTTACGGGACAAACCGGCACCGGAGGGAGGGGACGGCCGGATCGCCAGGAGCATATACGGGCCCGCCGACAACTCCGTGCGCCCGGAGTCCCGTTCAGCCCGCGATCGGGTACATCGCCCCGCGCCGCCCCTCCGGCGAGACCAGCCAGGCCAGCTTCGCCTCGGTGTCCGCGACCGGCAGCGGGGCGTGCATGACGATCGTCAGGTCGGGCCGGGCGGGTACCCGCAACTGCGTCGCCTCCAGATGGAGTTCGCCGGCGATCGGGTGTCCGATCAGCTTGCGGATCTGGCCGCCCGGGGCGATGTCCCGCCGCTCCCACAGCGCCGTGAACTCCTCGCTCGCCGCCTTCGCCTCCGCCACGACCGCCTGGAAGCCGTCGTCGTCGGGGCAGTCCGAGCAGGCGGCCCGGAACTGGGCGACGACCTGGGGCGCCAGGCGCTCCCAGTCGGCGGCGCGGGAGCGGTACAGCGGGTCGGTGAAGAAGGAGATCAGGCAGTTCTGCGAGGTCTCGGGCCGCATGCCCAGGACCACCGACGCCGAGTCGTTGTACATGATCGCGTTCCAGTACACGTCCATGATGTGCGCCGGGAACGGCATCCACGCGTCGATCAGCCGCCGCAGCCCCGCGCACATGTCCCGCGCCGCCGGATCGACCTCGGGCGCGGGCGGGTTGAGGGCGGCGAGGACGTACAGATGGCGCCGCTCGGCCGGGCTGAGCCGCAGTACGCGCGCGACCGCGTCGAGGACCTGCGGGGAGACCGTGATGTCCCGGCCCTGTTCCAGCCACTGGTACCAGGAGACGCCGACGCCCGCGAGGACGGCGACCTCCTCGCGGCGCAGGCCGGGCGTGCGGCGGCGGGCGCCGCCGTCCGGGAGCCCCGCCTCGGCCGGGGAGACCCGGGCCCGGCGGTTCATCAGGAACTCGCGCAGTTCGGCCAGTCGGTGCGTCTTGGCAGCATCGTTCTCGACCGCTGTGGCCACGGCGTGCTTCCTCCCCCTGGATGCCTGGTGGTGCGACCAACAGGATAAGTTCCCGCTCCCCACGGATGTTCCCGGGCGCCGAGGGTGGTGGACATGGCAACCACGCTCGATTCCCCGACACCGACCACGGCCCCCGCTCCGCCGGCCCTGACCGGCCGCTCCCGGCTCGTCCTCTTCGTGCTGTGCGCCGCCCAGTTCATGGTGGCGCTCGAATTCTCCGTACTGAACGTGGCGCTCCCCGTCCTCGGCGCCGACCTCGGCATGAGCCAGTCCGCGCTCCAGTGGGCGGTGACCGCCTTCGCTCTGCCGTCCGGCGGGTTCCTGCTGCTCTTCGGCCGGATCGGCGATCTGTACGGGCGCAAGAAGCTGTTCCTCGGGGGCCTGGTGCTCTTCGGCGCGGCCTCGCTGCTGGCGACCTTCTCCTGGGACCCGGCCTCGTTCCTGACCGGGCGCGCCCTCCAGGGCCTCGGGGCGGCCGCGATCGTGCCGACCGGCATGTCCCTGCTGACCACGACCTTCCCCGAGGGCCCGCAGCGGGCCCGGGCGCTCGGCATCTCGGGGACGCTGATGTCCCTCGGTTTCACCGTCGGCATGGTGCTCGGCGGGGTCATGACCGACACGCTGGGCTGGCGCTCGACGATGGGGCTGCTCGCGCTGTTCAGCCTGATCGTGCTGCCGCTGGCACCCGGTGTGCTGGGCGAGTCGCGGACCGCGGACCGGCCGCGGCTCGACGTGCCGGGCGCGGTGACCGTGACCGGCGGCCTGCTCGCCGTGATCTACGCCCTGTCGACGGCGGCCGAGCACGGCTTCGGCGGCACCGACGTCCTCGTGACCCTGGTGGCGGGTGTGCTGCTGCTCGCGGCGTTCGTGGTGGTCGAGTCCCGGCACGAGTCCCCGCTCGTCTCGCTGCCGATGCTGCGCCGGCGGACGGTGGCCTTCGGCAATCTGGGCGGGCTCGTGACCTTCTCGATGATGTCCACGGTCATCTTCGTGCTGACCCTGTACCTCCAGGAGACGCTGGGCCTCTCGGCGTTCGCCACCGGCCTGGTCTTCGGCGTGCAGGGCGTCCTGTCGGTGCTCGCCGGATCGATGGCCTCGAAGGTCATCGGCCGGATCGGCGCCCGCCGCACACTGGCGCTCTCCCTGCTCGGGCAGGGCGTGTTCGTGGCGGCGCTGCTCGGCCTCGGCGCGGAGTCGGGCGCGGTGTACGCGACGGTCGGCGTCTCGCTGGCGAGCATGTGCCACCTCGGCGCGATCATCTCGTACGGCGTGACCGTCACCTCCGGTGTCCCGGACGAGGAGCAGGGCCTGGCGACCGGCCTGGTGACGACCACCCAGCAGGTCGCCCTCACCGTCGGCATCCCGCTGCTCGGCATCCTCGCGACGACCGGCCCGAGCCTGTACGACGGGGTGCGCACGGTCCTCGCGATCGACGCGGCGATCGTGGTGGCGGCGGCCCTGCTGGTCGCCCTCGGCCTGCGACGGAGGGCCTGAACTACGGCCGGTCCAGGCGGAGCCGTACCGCCTTCGGCAGGCCCGCGACCACCAGGTCGTACGAGTCCTCGACCAGCTCCCGGACCATGCGGTCCGGGAGCCCGCCGACGGTCACCGTGTTCCAGTGGCGCTTGTTCATGTGGTAGCCGGGCGCGATCGCCGGGTACTCCTCGCGGAGCCGGACCGCTTCCTCCGGTTCGCACTTGAGGTTGATCCGCAGCGGCCGGCCGTCGAGCCAGGACAGCGCGAACATCTTCCCGGCCACCTTGAAGACGGCGGTGTCCGGCCCGAAGGGGAACTCCTCCGTCGCGTCGTTGAACTCCAGGCAGAAGGCGCGCAGTTGGTCAGGCGTCATCGGTCGTCCCTTCCGGGTCGGCCCGTACGGGCTCCACGAGGACCGTCACGATCTTGTTCCGGCGGCCGGCCGGGGACTCGGCCGTCAGCCGCAGCGGGCGCCCGTCGGGCAGCTCCACGGCCGCCCTCGCGCCCGCGATCGGCACCCGGCCGAGCGCCTTGGCGAGGAGGCCGCCGACGGTCTCCACGTCCTCGTCGTCGTACTCGTCCGGGCCGAAGCCGTAGAGCTCGCCGAGGTCGCCGATGTCGAGGCGGGCGGTGACCCGGTAGCGGTCGTCGCCCAGCTCCTGGACCGGCGGCAGCTCGCGGTCGTACTCGTCGGTGATCTCGCCGACGATCTCCTCCAGGATGTCCTCGATGGTGACGATCCCGGCCGTGCCGCCGTACTCGTCGATGACGACGGCGACGTGGTTGCGCTCCTGCTGCATCTCGCGCAGCAGGTCACCCGCGTTCTTGGTGTCCGGCACGAAGGCGGCCGACCGCATCGCCGTCGACACGAGGTCGGACTCGGCGTCGCGGTTGATGTGCGTCTTGCGGACCAGGTCCTTCAGATACACGATGCCGACGACGTCGTCCTCGTTCTCGCCCGTCACCGGGATCCGGGAGAACCCGGAGCGGAGCGCGAGGGTGAGGGCCTGACGGACGGTCTTGTACCGCTCGATGGCGACGAGATCGGTGCGCGGCACCATGACTTCCCGCACGAGCGTGTCGCCGAGCTCGAAGACGGAGTGCACCATCCGGCGCTCGTCGTCCTCGATCAGCGACTCCTGCTCGGCCAGGTCGACCATCGCGCGCAGCTCGGCCTCCGAGGCGAAGGGGCCCTTGCGGAAGCCCTTGCCGGGGGTGAGCGCGTTGCCGATCAGGATGAGCAGCTGCGGGATCGGGCCCATGATCCGGGCCAGCGGCAGCAGGACGTACGCGGAGGCCGTCGCCGTGTTCAGCGGGTGCTGCCGGCCGATCGTGCGCGGCGAGACGCCGACGGCGACGTAGCTGACGAGCACCATCACCGCGATGGCGACGAGCAGCGCCTCCCAGGTCTCCGGGAACTCCTCCAGGCACGCGTACGTGACGAGGACCCCGGCCGCCATCTCGCAGGCGACGCGGACGAGCAGCGCCACGTTGAGGTAGCGGGTGGGATCGGCGGCGACCTGCGCCAGCTTCTCGGCGCCGCGGCGCCCGGACCGTACGGCCTCGGCGGCGCGGAAGCTGGAGACGCGGGCGATGCCGGCCTCGGCGCAGGCGGCCAGCCAGGCGACGATCACCAGCGCGACCGCTCCGAGGATGAGCGATGCGTTCATCGGGGGCCCGATTCCGGGGTCAGGAGACGGTGGGCGCCGGCGACGGGCCGGTGTGGCCCTTCTCCGCGCGCCAGCCGTCGACGATCGCCGCCTGGAGGCCGAACATCTCGGCCTTCTCGTCCGGCTCCTCGTGGTCGTAGCCGAGCAGGTGCAGCACTCCGTGGACGGTGAGGAGCTGGAGCTCCTCGTCCATGGAGTGCTGCGTCGGCGCGTCCTTGCCCTGCTGGGTGGCGACCTCGGGGCAGAGCACGATGTCGCCGAGGAGCCCCTGCGGGGGCTCCGCGTTCTCGTCGTCCTTCGACGGCGGACGGAGCTCGTCCATCGGGAAGGACATGACGTCCGTCGGGCCCGGGAGGTCCATCCACTGGATGTGGAGCTGCTCCATCGCCTCCGCGTCGATGACGATGATCGAGAGCTCGGAGAGCGGGTGGATGCGCATCCGCGCGAGCGCGTAGCGGGCGATGTCGAGGATCGCCTGCTCGTCGACCTCGGTTCCGGACTCGTTGTTGACGTCGATCGACATGGTGCTGGTGGCTACTTCCCGTTGCGGCTGTCGTACTGCTCGTACGCGTCGACGATACGGCCGACGAGCTTGTGCCGGACGACATCCTGGGAGGTGAGCATCGAGAAGTGGACGTCCGGGACGCCGTCCAGGATGTCCCGCACCTGGCGAAGACCGCTCTTCGTACCGCCAGGCAGGTCGACCTGGGTGACGTCACCGGTGATGACGATCTTGGACTCGAAGCCGAGGCGGGTGAGGAACATCTTCATCTGCTCGGGGTTCGTGTTCTGCGCCTCGTCGAGGATGATGAACGCGTCGTTGAGCGTGTTGTGCGTCAGCAGATAGTCCTGCGTGACGTACAGCGAGTCCTCGGCCGCGACCTGGATGCAGACGGTCTCCTCGCGCCCCGCGGGCTCGATGGAGTCGATGAACCGCATCGGGCGTCCGCCGCCGCCGCCCGCGTGGTACGCGTCACGCTTGCGGGCGAGACGGAAGGGCTCGATGCCCTCGGGGAGACGGATGTCGACGATGTGCGCGTCGCGGTTGAAGGGAACATCACGTCCGTTGACCCTGCCAGGCTTGCGTCCCGCAGCGGCCCGGCGTCGCGTGTATGCGACACCGCCCAGCGACTGGACCAGGGCGATAACGTCGTCACGGAGCACGATCGACGTAGTCGTGAACTGAATGCGGCACGTCCGGTCTGTTTGAGTGACCGGGCCTCCGTCGGTGTCGAGCAGTCCCTGGAGCACCGCGAGGCGGACCTCGGCCGAGTTGTAGAGGTAGTCGTCCGGTACGAACTTCGAGTACGACTTGCTCCCGAGCAGGTCCAAGGTGCGCAGCGCCTGCTTGAGCGGATGGGTGAGGACACCGCCCTCGCTGTCGCTCGGTGCCGACTCACGGTTGATGAGGTAGTTGTATCCTCCTCGCGACCTCGCCGTGATACCTGGAAGCGCCGTTTCCAGCGCGGAGATGAGCTCCGGATCAGCCGTGGCGAACGATGGTGTGGTCTTTCCCGAGATGCAGCCGTCGCCCAGCAGCAGACCCAACGCGTACGGATCAACCGGAACCTCGCGCTCGGGGAAGCACACCGGCGCCGTCAGCAGAGGCAACTCATACCGACGAGCATGGGCCGCCCTCAGGTTGCCGATCATGTCCTGGGTTTCGAGGACCCGCCACGGCTTATCACGGCGCTTGTCCGAGGCCGTTCGGACCGTCCAGAGGTGCTCGCCACAGCAGAGAGTCCAGGAACCGTCCTGGGCCGAGACCCGGTAGATATCCCTCTCGCCCTGCGGGTACACGCCGAGGACTGGAGTCGGCTCCCCGTTCGAGCCGATCACCAGGTCACCAACCTGGAGGTCGCCGATGGCGCGCCATCCGTCCGGCGTCAATACGTTCGTGAAGATCGGTTGGCTTCTACCCCTCATGTACGCCAGCGGCGCGACCTCGATCGTTCCGCTCGCCATCAGCTTCGGGATCGAGTCGGGGTCGAGCATGTCGTGCAGCGCGTCGTACAGCGGCCGCAGGTACGGGTCGATCTTCTCGTAGAGCGTGCCGGGCAGGAAGCCGAGCCGCTCGCCCGCCTCGACGGCCGGCCGGGTCAGGATGATCCGGGTGACCTGCTTGGACTGCAGGGCCTGGACCGCCTTGGCCATGGCCAGATACGTCTTGCCGGTGCCCGCGGGGCCGATGCCGAAGACGATCGTGTGCTTGTCGATCGCGTCGACGTACCGCTTCTGGTTGAGGGTCTTGGGGCGGATGGTGCGGCCGCGGCTGGAGAGAATGTTCTGCGTGAGCACCTCGGCCGGGGTCTCCTGGCCTGCCTCCGCCTGACCGTTCTCGCTCGCCCTGAGCATGGCGATCGAGCGTTCCACTGCGTCCTCCGTCATCGGCTGTCCGGTGCGGAGCACCAGCATCATCTCGTCGAACAGGCGCTGGATGAGGGCAACTTCGGCCGCCTCGCCCACCGCGCTGACCTGGTTGCCCCGGACATGGATGTCGGCCTGCGGGAACGCCTTCTCGATCACACGGAGGAGTGCGTCACCGGAACCGAGAACGGTCACCATCGGATGCTTGGCGGGGACGGTGAAGTAGGCGCGGGTCTCGCCCGGCGCGCCGTTGGGGGCTGTGGGTGTCTGAGTCATGGGCCGGCACTGTGGCCTGCACATACCTCCCGTTGCAGGGTTCTCGCTGCTCGACAACCTCTGGGCTACCAAGCCTACGACTTGGCACCGACAAGGCCGAGGGCTTTTACGAGGCGAAGCACGCCTACGACGGGGCGGCGCGGAAGCCGATGGTCGGGACGGCCCGGCGCAGCGGCCAGGGGCGGGTGGCGGCCGGGAGGAGGCGCTCCAGGAAGGCGTAGCGGGCGCGGAGGGCCTCCGGGTCCTGGCAGACGTGTTCCTGGACGTGCTCCCACCAGGCGGCGACCTGGCCCCAGCCGGGGGCGGAGAGGGAGCCGCCGAACTCCTGGACGGAGAGCGCCGCGATCAGCCCGGCGAAGGCCAGCCGGTCGGCGAGCGGCCAGCCCGCGAGCGTCCCCGTGACGAAACCGGCGACGAAGACGTCCCCGGCGCCGGTCGGGTCGAGGGCGGAGACCTCGATGGCGGGCACCTCGGCGGTCTCGCCGGTGGCGCCGTCGACCGCGTACGCGCCCTCCGAGCCCAGGGTGACCACGGCGTAGCGGACCTTGTCGGCGAGCGCCCTTGCGGCGGCCCGCGGGCAGTCGGTACGGGTGTACCGCATGGCCTCCTGGGCGTTGGGCAGGAAGGCCTCGCAGTGCCGGAGGTCGGGCAGCCCGGCGAGGTCCCAGCGGCCGGTGTCGTCCCAGCCGACGTCGGCGAAGACCTTCGCTCCGCCCCGCGCGGCCTGGGCGACCCACTCCTCTGCGCGGCCGGGCACGAGCGAGGCGACGGCGGCCCGGGCGTGCGGCGGGTAGGCGGGCAGGGCGCCGTCCAGGGGCGGGGCCTCGTGGCCGTGCGAGACCATCGTGCGCTCGCCCTCGTACGCCATGGAGACGGTGACCGGGGAGTGCCAGCCGGGCACGGTGCGGGAGAGCGAGAGGTCGATGCCCTCGCCCTGTTCCAGGGCGTCCCAGCAGTACTCCCCGTAGTGGTCGTCCCCGAAGGCGGCGGCGAGCGAGGTGCGCAGGCCGAGCCGGGCCAGGGCGGTGGCCATGTTGGCGACGCCGCCTGGGCTGGAGCCCATGCCCCTGGCCCAGGACTCGGTGCCGCGCACCGGGGCGCTGTCGAGGCCGGTGAAGATGATGTCGAGGAAGACCGTGCCGGTGAGGAAGACGTCGCAGGCGGGGTCCGTGGGCTCCCGCAGACGCACCAACGGGTCGACCCCGGCGTCGCGTTGCTGGTCTCCCCTTGCTGTGGTCACGGCAGGCTCCCGGTGATGGTGCGGATATGGGCCAGTGTGCCTGATGGGGACGGGGTGCCAGGGATGACGGAGGGCGAAAAATCGGCCATGACTACCCGCCGAATCCAGCCCCAAACCTCATAGTGACCCAGATCACAAATGAAATAGGGCTTTCCTTCCTCTTCGGGCTTCTCGGGGCCCTCACTCGCTTGATAAAACATGTCCCGCGATCCCGTGCAACACCGGGCGCTCCACCCTCCCCCTACGCCCTGAGGGCGTGGTGGGACCCCCATTCCCTCCCGTTCTCTGGAACGCCCATGTCGTCGCGCCCGCGTGCCCTGGGGCCTCTTGTCGCCCTGTTCACGGCCGGTTATCTCGCTCCGTACCTGCTCCCGACCGTCGTCGGCAGACTCTCCGCCGGACTCGGCCTCACCCCGGCCCAGGCGGGCCTGGTCGGCTCGGTCCTGCTGCTCGCCTCCGCCTCGGCCGGTTTCACGCTGGCCGCCCGCGTGGAACGGCTCGGCCCGCGCCGGGCGGCCCGGATCGGCCTCGGCGCGATGTGCCTGGGCTACGGCTCCGCGGCCCTCACCGCGAGCGTTCCGCTGGTGGTCGGCGGCGCGGTCCTGGGCGGCTTCGGCTCCGGTACGGCTCTTGCGGTGGCCGCGGCCGGCATCGCGGCCCAGCCGGACCCGCACCGGGCCTCGACGCTCGGCCTGCTCACGGTCTCGGCGACGGCCGGCGCGCTCTACCTCACGCTCCCGCACCTCGGCGGCGGCCACGCGCTGCCGTTCGCGGCGATCGCGCTGACGGCGGCGCTGGTGTGGCCGCTGACAGCGGGGCTGGGGAGGGGCACGGGCCGACCGGCGGCGAGTGCGCGGACGGAGACCTCCCCGCTGCCCCACCGCCGCTCCGGACTGGTGCTCGCGGCCGCGATCCTGTGCTGGTCGATGGCGCAGAACGCGCTGTGGGGCGTGAGCGGCCGGATCGGGCTCACCCAGGCCGGGCTCGGCGAGGTCACCGTCGGCGCCGTGTTCGCCGTGGCGCTGGGCGCCGGGCTCGCGGGCGTCACCGCGGCCGGCGCGCTCGGCTCACGCCTCGGCCGGGCCACGCCGATCGGGGCCGGTACCGCGATCATCGCGGTGTGCGTGCTGGTGAGTTCGGGCGCCGAGAGCCTGCCGGCGTTCGCGGCCGGCGAGATCCTCTGGAACGTCTTCTACCCGGTCGTCCTGTCGTACCTGCTCGGCCTCGCCGCCTCCCTGGACCCGCGCGGCCGCTGGGCGGTGCTCGTCGGCTCGGCGTCCTCGCTGGGCGTGGCCTGCGGCCCGGTCACCGGCAGCGTCCTGTCGGAAGCGGTCGGTTACCCGGGCATGGGCCTGGTCCTGTGCGCCCTGCTCCTGCTGGTCGCGGCCCCGATGACGGCGGTCGCCCTGCACACCTCCGGCCGCCCCCTGGTCCCCGGCTCGATCCACCGCCGCGGCGGCGCCCCGGCGGCGCTGCTCGCAGGCACGACGACCTCGGCGACGGGCCTGGTCCCGCAGCTGGGAGCGCCGGAACAGGAGGTCACCGAGATCTCGGTGCCGTCCCGCCGCCGCGCCGACCGCCGTGCCTTCCGCCTGGCCCGCCCGAGCGACCGGGGGTAGCGGCCGGGGGTAGCGCGGCCGGGCGCCGGCCTCATGCGTCCTGGGTGGGCGCGTCCCGTCGCCGCGCACTGCGCCAAGCGGCGCAAGCGACGCGCGGTGCGGGCCGCGGCGGTGGTCGACTGAATGCCGGACACGACTCCCGAAGCCCCGGAGGACACCATGGCCATCGTCGCGATCTTCGAGATTCCCGGCATGACCCAGGACCAGTACGAGCAGAGCGTGGTGAAGGTGACGGGCCGCCCCGGCCCGGCCCAGAAGCCCTCGGACTGGCCGGTGCCCGGCCTGATCTCGCACACGTCCTGCCCCACGCCCGAAGGCTGGTTCGTCGCCGACGTCTGGGAGTCCGAGGAGGCCTTCCGGCGGTTCGGCGAGATCATCGTGCCCATCCTGCGGGACCTCGGCGTCGCGGACGTGGAGCCGAAGATCTATCCGGTGTTCAGCGTCGTGACCCCGTAGCAGGCCCGCACCGCCCGCATGCCCGCACGCCCGCACGGCCCGCGCAGGCCTGCTACTCCGCGTCGAAGTCGTACGCCTCCACCTCGGCGAGGTACCGCGCCCTGCGCTCCTCGTCGTCCTCCAGGAAGGACGCCTCGAACGAGTTGCGGGCCAGCGTCCGCAACTGCTCCCGCTCCACCCCCAGCGCATCCCGCACCGCGTCGAAGTTGTCGCCGACGTAACCACCGAAGTACGCCGGGTCGTCGGAGTTGACCGTCGCCATCAGACCGGCGGCCAGCATCGAGGCCAGCGGATGGTCCGCCAGGACGTCGACCGCCCGGAGCCGTACGTTCGACAGCGGGCAGAGCGTCAGCGGTACCCGGTCCCGTACCAGACGGGACACCAGCGCAGGGTCCTCCATGCAGCGCAGCCCGTGGTCGATCCGCTCCACGCCCAGGACGTCCAGGGCCTCGACGATGTACGCCGGCGGGCCCTCCTCGCCCGCGTGGGCGACCTTGCGCAGACCGAGCGCGTCGGCCGCCGCGTACACCTCGCGGAACTTCGACGGCGGGTGGCCGACCTCCGCCGAGTCCAGGCCGACCCCCGTGATCCGGTCCAGATACGGCTTCGCGGCCTCCAGCGTCGCCAGCGCCGACTCGGCGGACTCGTCGCGCAGGAAGCACATGATCAGCCGGGTCGAGACGCCGTGCCGCTCCTCCGCCCGGTCGAGCGCGGCGGCCAGCCCCTCGACGACCGTCCCCATCGGCACCCCCCGCACGGCGTGCGCCTGCGGGTCGAAGAAGACCTCCGCGTGCCGCACGCCCTGCGCCGCCGCCCGCGCGAGGTACGCGTCGGCGAGCTCGGTGAAGTCCTCGGCCGTGCGCAGGACGGTCATCAGCCCGTAGTACAGGTCCAGGAAGGACTGCAGGTCGCTGAAGCGGTACGCCTCCCGCAGCGCCTCGGTGTCCGCGTACGGCAGCGTGACGCCGTTGCGCGCGGCGAGCGCGAAGGCCAGCTCGGGTTCGAGGGTGCCTTCGATGTGGAGGTGGAGTTCGGCCTTGGGGAGGGGGAGGGGCATGGATCTATCTTTTCGGTAGAGGGACCCTCATCAGGTCCTTGGCGACGCTCAGCTCACCCTCGAACCCGGCCGCCCGCGCCTGCCGTTCGAACACGGCCGGGTCGTCGTACCGCTGCGAGAAGTGGGTCAGGACGAGGTGCCGCACCCCCGCGTCGCGCGCGACGGCGGCGGCCTGGCCGGCCGTCAGATGGCCGTGGTCGGTGGCGAGCCGGACGTCCTCGTCGAGGAAGGTCGACTCGATGACGAGCAGGTCGGCGCCCTCGGCGAGCGCGTGCACGCCGTCGCAGAGCCGGGTGTCCATGACGAACGCGAACCGCTGCCCGCGCCGCACCTCGCTGACCGACTCCAGCGTCACGCCGTCCAGGACGCCCTCGCGCTGGATCCGGCCGACGTCCGGGCCCTTGATGCCGTGCGCGGCGAGCCGCTCGGGCAGGATGCGGCGCCCGTCGGGCTCGACGAGCCGGTAGCCGTACGACTCGACGGGGTGCGAGAGCTTGTACGCGTCCAGGGTGAACGCCTCGGTGACGGCGAGCGGCCCGTCGGCGGCCACCGGGGCCTCCGTCAGCTTCACCGTCTCGCGGTAGGCCGTCGCGTACCGCAGCCGCTCGAAGAAACGCTGTCCGCTCGCCGGGTAGTGCGCGGTGACCGGGTGCGGGACCTGGTCGAGGTTGATCCGCTGGATCACGCCCGCCAGGCCGAGCGAGTGGTCGCCGTGGAAGTGCGTCACGCAGATCCGGTCGATGTCGTGCGCGGCGACCCCGGCACGCAGCATCTGGCGCTGGGTGCCCTCGCCGGGGTCGAAGAGGACGCCCTGCCCGTCCCAGCGCAGCAGGTAGCCGTTGTGGTTGCGGTGCCGGGTCGGGACCTGGCTGGCGGTCCCGAGCACGACGAGTTCACGTACCGACACGGCTTATCCGGGCGGCCAGTTGAGGCCGCGGCCGCCGAGGACGTGCGCGTGGGCGTGGAAGACGGTCTGGCCCGCGCCCGCGCCGGTGTTGAAGATGACCCGGAAGCCGGTGCCGTCGATCTTCTCCTGCGCGGCGACCTCCCCGGCCTCCCGCAGCATGTCGGCGGCGACCGTCGGCGCGGCGGCGGCCAGGCTGGCGGCGTCCGGGTAGTGGAGGCGCGGGATGACGAGCACGTGCGTGGGCGCCTGCGGGTTGATGTCCCGGAAGGCGAGGGTCGTCTCCGTCTCGCGCACGATCGTCGCCGGGACCTCCCCGTCCGCGATCTTGCAGAACAGGCAGTCGCTCTGCGGCTCTCCGGCCATGGCCCGGCCCTCCTCGCCCTCGGTGATCAGTACACGGGGCATCGTATCGGCCGTGTCACCGCCCCGGCGGTCCACCGCGTCACCGCCCCCGCTCAGAACCCGGCGCGCGGCGCTGGAGGGCGGAGCGGCTCACCCAGTAGGTGATGATCACGGCCCAGAAGAGCGGAAAGCCGAGTGCCCTGACGGCGGACACGTCCACCGTCCACAGCGCCATGGCCAGCACCGAGTTGAGCCCGAGCAAGCCGACGACGAGGGCCATGGCGAGCACGGGCTTGCAACTGCGCGCCACGAGGAGCAGCGGGCGGCGCAGCCTCGACGGGACGCGCCGGGTGATCCAGACCGCCCAGCCCGCCCAGCCGCCGACGAGGACGGCCGCGCCGATCAGGAACGGGACGAGGGCCTCGCCGCCCGACGCGCCGCTCCGCAGCGGAGCCGAGCCGAGGGACGCGGCGAAGAAGCCGAGCAGGGCCACCCAGCGGGCGCCGGCGGCGGTGCCCCAGGCCATGGTCTCCAGGTTGTAGCGGGCCTGCCGGTCGTTCATGTCGAGCGCCGCCGACTCGACGAAGCCCTCGGCGGCCCTCGTCCACGCCCCGGGCCGGAACCAGCGGCGGCGCAGGTGCAGCAGGGAGAGGTTGTTGTGCGCCTCGCTGCTCTCCGGGTCGAGGCGCAGGGCCGTCTCGTAGGCCTGCTGGGCGACGCGGTGATTGCCGGTGCGCTGGGCGGTGAGGCCGACGAGGAAGTGCGCGTCGCTCTCCTCGGGGGCGAGCGCGACGGCCGTACGGGCGGCTTCGTACGCCTCGCGCCGGCGTTCCAGGCGGACGGAACGGTCGAGGACGGTGCCGAGGGCGTAGTGGCTGCCCCAGTAGGAGGGGGCGAGTTCGACGGAGCGCCGGGCGGACGCCTCCGCCTCCTCGTGCCGTTTGAGCGCGAGCAGGATGTGGGTGCGCATCAACCAGCCCGGCAGCGCGTCGGGTTCGGTGCGCAGGGCCCGTTCGACGGTGTCGAGGGCCTCCCGGTCCCGGCCCAGGCGGTGCTGGCAGCGGGCGAGCAGGACCAGCGTGGCGGCGTCGTCCGGGTCGGTCGCCAGGTGCTGGGCGACGAGGCCGGCGGCCTGCTCGTACCGTCCGACGTCGAAGAGCGCGTCGGCCCTGTCCAGCGTCGCGCTCATCAGACCCTGTTCCGGTCGTGGGTGATGCTCAGCAGGTTCGGTACGAGCCCCAGCCAGAACAGGACCTGGGGGATCGTGCGGTCGGTCCACGGCACGACGATGATCAGCAGGGCGCAGAGCGTGGCGAGGGCGGCCTGCCCGAGGACCACACGCGGCCAGAACAGCCGCCGTACGAGGTCGCGAACGGTCAGCTGGGCGCCGGTGCGCATGCGCCGGTAGCGGCGCAACGCCCCGAACCCCCACACGGCCGCCATCAGCGCGAGCGTCCAGAGCCGGGTGCCGAGGTGGACCGGGAGTTCCTTCGGCTCCTCGCCGTCGGTCGGGAAGACGTCGAGGGTGACGCCCGCCATGACGAGACAGAGCAGGGCGAGCCAGCGGGTGCCGCGCAGCATCCGGTAGACGGCCTTGTCGAGGTCCCGGCGCAGCGAGTTGGAGTCGGGGACGGCGGCGAGGGCGTCGGCGTAGAGGTCGACGACCCGCTCGGCGGACGTGCCGGGCTTGTTGGCCTCGTGCCAGGTGGCGTTGGAGACGGCGAGGTTGTCGGTCGGGTCGATGCGCAGGAGCTGCCGCACGGACTCCTGGACCAGGTCGTTCCGGCCGTTGAACGCGGCGACCTTGTACATGGTGTGCCACACCGAGACCTCGTCGGGGCCGCGCCGTACCGCCTCGTGTGCCTCCTGGAGCGCCTCCTCCTTCGTCCCGATGAAGATCAGCATCTCGGCGCGCTGGGTGCGCGGGCCAAAGAGGTGCGGCTCGAGGCGGATCGCCTCGCGCTGCGCCAGCTCGGCCTCGGGCAGCCGGCTCAGGTGGCGCAGGGCGAATCCGCGCATGAAGTGGCCGTCGGCCGACTCGGGTTCGAGCTTCAGCGCCTCCTCGGCGGCGTCGAGCGCCTCCTGGTCCCGGTCGAGACCGGAGAGGCACCGGGCGCGCGCGGTCCACGCCTCGTGGTCGTCGGGCGCCTCGGCGAGCCGCCGGTCGACCAGGGTCAAGCCCTCTTGGTACCGCTTCATGCCGTACAGCGCGTCGGCCTGTTCGACGTACGGATGCGTGGTCGTTCCACTCACAGCTTGCGCTTCTTCTTCAGGTAGGCGACCAGGTCGTCGTACATCCCGCCGTCGTTGGCGAACATCGCCACGTTGCGGGCGGAGGCGAACCAGGACTCGCTGGACGGCCGGATCTGCTTGGCGGCGCCCAGCAGGTCCTTCATGCCGATCATGCGTACGGTGCCGGTACGGGCGGAGTCGAGCAGCGCGGACTCGGCGGCGGTCTCGCAGACATGGGCGAGGTCGGCACCGGAGAAGTCCTCGGTGGCCTTGACGAGTTTGCCCAGGTCGACCGATTCGATGGGCCGCTCGCGCAGGTGGTAGTGGAGGATCGCCTCGCGCGCCGGGGCGTCGGGCGGCAGGACGAGCAGGGTGCGGTCGAGGCGGCCGGGGCGGCGCAATGCGAGGTCCACGTCCCAGGGCACGTTGGTGGCGGCGAGCACGAAGACGCCCTCGTTCTCGGCGCCGTCGATGCCGTCGAGCTCGGTGAGGAGCTGGTTGACGACGTTGCGCAGTCCGCCGTGGTGCGTGCGGGAACGCTTGGCGCCGAGGGCGTCCAGCTCGTCGAGGAAGACGACGCAGGGGGCCTGGGCGCGGGCCGTCTCGAAGAGGTCGTGGACGTTCTTCTCGGACGTACCGATGTACATGTCGAGGACGTCGGAGAGCGAGACCGACATGAAGCTCGCGCCGAGCTCGCCGGCGACGGCCCGGGCGATGAAGGTCTTGCCGCAGCCGGGCGGACCGTAGAGGAGCAGGCCGCCGCGGAGCGACTTGCCGTACAGCTTGCGGAGTTCGGGATTGCGCATGGGGGCGAGGAAGGCGGCCTCCAGGCGGTCCTTGACCTCCTGCATGCCGCCGACGTCGGCGAGGCGTACGGAGCCGGGGACGTCGACGTCCCAGGCGGAGGCGTCGCCGGGGTCGCCGCTGCCGTCGGCGGTGAGGGGCTGCTCGACGTCTCCGGTCACGAAGCGGGGACCGACGACGTCACCGACCTCCTGCTCGGCGGCGTCCCAGTCGAAGGTCGGGGCGGTGGTTTCCGCGGGGGCGTCCTGGGGCGCGGCGGGCGCTTCGGGGGCCATGGGCAGTCCCATCGCGCGGACCATCAGCGCCCGGGCCGCGTCGTCGCCGGGCGCGTGCTGGAGCGCGACCGCGGCCTCGGTGACGGCCTCGTCGCCCCGCCCCTCGGCGAGGAGCAGTTCGGCGAAGTGGAGCCGCAGGGGCACGTCTTCGGGCGCGGCGGCGACCGCGGCGCGCAGACTACGGATCAGGGGAGACTCGTCGGACATGCGGTCACCCTATGAACCGGCCCACCGCCCGCGCCCACCGGGTTCCCGAAATCCTGGTTGCCGGACCACCGGGTTCCCGTCCTACGGTGGGCCCATGAGTCGACGAGAACGCGTACCGCGCAGGCTGGTGGTGGACGGCACGGTCTGGCTCTGGTCGGTCGGGCATCTGCATCCGCCCTGCCGGGAACTGCTGACGCTGCGCCGCGCCGACGCCCCGCACGCCCGACTGCGCCTGGTCTTCCAGGAGGGCCCGGGCCGGGTGACGCAGGGCGCGTACATGGGCGCCGGCCAGGTCGCGGACACCAAGGACGGCTACCTCAACCTCAACGAGCCCGGAGTGGTGCGCCGTTTCCTCGACGAGGCCACGGCGCGCGACCTCCTGCCGACGGCCCACGGCCTGCACGAGACGGACGGCTGGCCGCTGTTCGACGCGCTGGTGGAGGACCGCCCGGAGCGGGCGGGCGTCGCGGGCTAGCTCCAGCGGCCCGTACGGCCGAGGAGCAGCGCGGTGGCCGCCGTACCGGCCGTGGAGGTACGGAGGACGCTGCGGCCCAGTCGGTACGGCTTCGCGCCCGCCGCCTCGAAGGCCGCCAACTCCTCCGGGGAGACGCCCCCTTCGGGCCCGACGACGAGCACGATCTCGCCCTCGGCGGGGAGTTCGGCGTCGGCGAGGGCGCCGCTGGGGTGGTCCCGGTCCTCGTGCAGCACGGCGGCGAAGTCGGCGCCCGCAAGGAGCGCGGCGACCTGCTTGGTGGTCATCGCGTCGGCGACCTCGGGGAAGCGCGTACGCCGCGACTGCTTCCCGGCCTCGCGCGCGGTGGCCCGCCACTTGGCAAGGGCCTTCAGGCCGCGGTCGCCCTTCCACTGGGTGATGCAACGGGACGCGGCCCACGGCACGATCGCGTCGACGCCGGTCTCCGTCATGATCTCGACGGCCAGTTCGCCCCGGTCACCCTTGGGCAGCGCCTGGACGACGGTGATGCGGGGCGCGGGCTCGGCCTCCTCGTACGTACCCGAGACCTCGACGGTCAGCTGGTCCTTGCCCTCGGCGCCGAGCACGGTGCACTCCGCCCAGCTGCCCCGCCCGTCCGTGAGGACGAGCTCCTCCCCCGCGCGCAGCCGCTTCACGGCGACCGCGTGGCGGCCCTCGGGGCCGTCGAGGAGGAAGGTGCCGGGGCCGGGGACGGCCTCGACGACGAAGACGGGTGCGGTCATGAGGCGCTCCTGTGGGCCTGCGCGGTCAGTGCGGTGTCGAGTTCGGCGGCCAGCACCTCGACGAGCTGGCCGGCCGGGAGGTCGCGGGCGAGCCGGTGCCCCTGGCCGGCCCACAGGGCCATGCCCTGCGCGTCGCCGGCGGTGGCGGCGGCCTTGCGGAGGGGCGCGGTGAGGTGGTGGATCTCGGGGTAGGCGGCGGGGGCGTACGGCCCGTGCTCGCGCATGAAGCGATTGACGAGCCCGCGCGCGGGGCGCCCGGAGAAGGCCCGGGTGAGCTCGGTCCGGACGAAGAGGGGGTTGGTCAGGGCCTGCTTGTGCAGCGCGTGCGCGCCCGACTCGGGGCAGACCAGAAACGCGGTGCCGAGCTGGGCGGCGTCGGCCCCGGCGGCCAGGACGGCGGCGATCTGCGCGCCGCGCATGATCCCGCCGGTCGCGACGATCGGCAGCTGCACGGCCTCCCGGACCTGGGTGACGAGCGTGAGGAGCCCGGTCCCGGCGAGGGCGGCGTCGGGGTCGTCGCGGTGCGTGCCCTGGTGCCCGCCGGCCTCGACGCCCTGGACGCAGACGGCGTCGGCGCCGGCCCACTGGGCGGCCTGGGCCTCCTCGGCGGAGGTGACGGTGACGATCGTGAACGTACCGGCGCGGGCGAACGCGTCGAAGGTGTCCCGGTCCGGGCAGCCGAAGGTGAACGAGACGACGGGGACCGGGTCTTCGAGCAGGATCGCGAGCTTGGCGTCGTACGCGTCGTCGCGCCCGCTGTCGGTGTCCCCGAGCTCCGTCTCGTACCAGGTGGCCTCCCCGGCGAGCTGGTGCCGGTACACCTCGACGGCGGCGGGGTCGGCGTGCTGCCCGCCCGGCGGCATGAAGAGGTTGACGCCGAAGGGCTGCCCGGTCAGCCCGCGCACCTGCTTGATCTCCTGGTACAGCCCGCCCGCGGTCTTGTACCCCCCGGCGAGAAACCCGAGCCCGCCGGCCTCGCACACGGCCCCGACGAGCTGCGGGCAGGAGGCGCCACCGGCCATGGGGGCCTGCACGATCGGGTATCGGGAGAGATCGTTCAGCGCGGTGGACATGCGGGCATCGTTTCATACGGAAGGGCGGCATCCGCGACTGCGGATGCCGCCCCTTCCTAGGGTCCGAACCGTGCCCGATCTCGGCCTACCGCCCGATGAACGCGTCCTTCAACCGCGAGAACAGCCCCTGCTGCCCCGGCTGACTGTGTTGACCCGGGGGGCAACCCCCGGACCCCCGGCAGTCATGCGCCTACCGCCCGTTGAACGCGTCCTTGAGGCGCGAGAACAACCCCTGCTGCCCCGGCTGGAACTGACCCGTGGGCCGCTCCTCGCCGCGCAACTGCGCGAGTTCGCGCAGCAGTCGCTCCTGCTCGGGGTCGAGCTTCGACGGGGTCATCACCTCGACGTGCACGATCAGGTCGCCGCGTCCGCCGCCGCGCAGGTGCGTGATGCCGCGACCGTGCAGCGGGATCGACTGGCCGGACTGGGTGCCCGGGCGGATGTCGACCTCCTCCAGACCGTCCAGCGTCTGCAACGGCACCTTCGTGCCGAGCGCGCCCGCCGTCATCGGGATGGTGACCGTGCAGTGCAGGTCGTCGCCCCGTCGCTGGAAGGTCTCGTGCGGGGTCTCGTGGATCTCGACGTACAGGTCGCCCGCCGGGCCACCGCCCGGGCCGACCTCGCCCTCACCGGCGAGCTGGATGCGGGTGCCGTTGTCGACACCGGCCGGGATCTTGACCGTGAGCGTACGACGGGACCGGACCCGGCCGTCGCCCGCGCACTCGGGGCACGGGGTCGGGACGACGGTGCCGAAGCCCTGGCACTGCGGGCAGGGGCGGGAGGTCATGACCTGGCCCAGGAAGGACCGGGTGACCTGCGAGACCTCACCGCGACCGCGACACATGTCACAGGTCTGCGCGGAGGTACCGGGCGCGGCGCCCTCACCCGAACACGTCGTACAGACGACGGCCGTGTCGACCTGGATGTCCTTCGTCGTGCCGAAGGCGGCCTCGTTGAGGTCGATCTCCAGCCGGATCATCGCGTCCTGGCCGCGCCGGGTGCGCGAGCGCGGCCCGCGCTGCGACGCCGTACCGAAGAACGCGTCCATGATGTCCGAGAAGTTCCCGAAGCCACCCTGGCCGAAGCCGCCGGCTCCGCCCGCACCGCCGGACGCGGACAGCGGGTCGCCACCGAGGTCGTAGACCTGCTTCTTCTGCGGGTCCGACAACACCTCGTAGGCGGCGTTGATCTCCTTGAACCGCTCCTGCGTCTTCGGATCGGGATTCACATCCGGGTGCAGCTCGCGCGCGAGCCGCCGGAATGCCTTCTTGATCTCGTCCTGGGACGCGTCGCGGCGCACGCCGAGTACGGCGTAGTAGTCCGTGGCCACTTACGACTCCGCCAGGATCTGTCCGACGTAACGTGCCACTGCGCGTACCGCTCCCATCGTTCCGGGGTAGTCCATGCGGGTCGGTCCGACCACGCCGAGTTTGGCGACTGCCTCGTCGCCCGAACCGTAGCCGACCGCGACGACGGACGTGGAGGTGAGGCCCTCATGGGCGTTCTCGTGCCCGATCCGTACGGTCATGCCCGAGTCCTTGGCCTCGCCGAGCAGCTTGAGGAGCACGACCTGCTCCTCAAGGGCTTCGAGCACAGGCCTGATCGTGAGGGGGAAGTCGCCGAAGCGGGTGAGATTGGCGGTTCCGCCGATCATCAGCCGCTCCTCGTGCTCTTCCACCAGCGTTTCGAGCAGGGTCGCGAGCACCGTCGAGACCGTGCCGCGGTCCTCCGTCTCCTCGAAGGACTCCGGAAGATCCTGCACCAGCTGGGGCACGTCCGCGAAACGGCGGCCGACGACCCGGCTGTTGAGCCGGGCGCGCAGGTCGGCCAGCGAGGTCTCGCCGAACGGCGCCGGGCAGTCGATGACGCGCTGCTCGACCCGGCCGGTGTCCGTGATGAGCACGAGCATCAGCCGGGCCGGGGCCAGCGAGAGCAGTTCCACGTGCCGGACCGTCGAGCGGGTCAGCGACGGGTACTGCACGACGGCGACCTGGCGGGTCAGCTGCGCGAGCAGCCGGACCGTGCGCCCGACGACGTCGTCGAGGTCGACGGCCCCGTCGAGGAAGTTGTGGATCGCGCGCCGCTCGGGCGTCGACAGCGGCTTGACGCCGGCGAGCCGGTCGACGAAGAGCCGGTAGCCCTTGTCGGTCGGGATGCGGCCGGCGCTGGTGTGCGGCTGGGCGATGTAGCCCTCGTCCTCCAGGACGGCCATGTCGTTGCGCACGGTGGCGGGCGAGACACCGAGCTTGTGGCGCTCCGTGAGCGCCTTGGAGCCGACCGGCTCCTCCGTCCCGACATAGTCCTGGACGATGGCGCGCAGCACCTCGAGTCTGCGTTCGCTGAGCATCGCGCACACCTCCAGCTGTCGTATCGGTTGCTTCGGTTGCTCCGCTTTTGGCACTCGCCCTGCCCGAGTGCCAGGAATCCCCCGGCCAGTGTACGGCGGCGGGCATCGCTCCTGGCAAGGAGGCGGGCTGGTAGGCGCTAGCGTCGCGGTATGAATGTCGGTTGGGAAGAGCTCGGCTGGGAGCGGCTGGGGGACGGGGTGGGCAGGCGCCGCCTGCCGGTCTGGGACGCCACGGTGGGCCTGGTGGTGGGGGAAGAGGCGGTACTGCTGTACGACACGGGCTCCACGCTCCGGGAGGGGGCGGAGCTGCGGGCCCAGATCGAGGGTCTTACGGGCGGCCGAAGAGTGACACACATCGCACTGAGCCACCCGCACTTCGATCATGTCCTGGGCACGGCGGCGTTCGCGGGGGCGGAGGTGTTCGGCGCGGTGGGCGTCGACGCGTTGCTGCGCCGGGAGGGCGGCGAGCTGATGACGGACGCGGTACGGCAGGGGGTGGACGCGTTCGCGGCGGCGGAGGCGGTGGACGTGCTGGTGGCGCCGCAGCACGTGGTCTCCGGCGAGTGGACGCTCGACCTGGGCGGCCGGCAGGTCCTCCTCGCGAACGTGGGCCCGGGCCATACGGCGCACGACCTGGCGCTCCTGGTGCCGGGGCCGAGGGAGGTCGTCTTCTGCGGGGACCTGGTGGAGGAGTCGGGCGAGCCGCAGGCGGGCCCGGACGCGCTGCCTGGGCGGTGGCCGGCGGCGCTGGACCGACTGCTGGCGCTGGGAGGGGACGAGGCGACGTACGTACCGGGGCACGGGGCGGTGGTGGACGCGGCGTTCGTACGGCACCAACGCGAGGAACTGGCACGCCGCTTCGCCGTCGCATAACGTCACGCAGATGCGCAGCTACAACCCGGACCTGACGCCCCCATGGAAGCGATCCGCCCCGGTGCCGGATGTGCCGGCGGAGCTGGACCTCGTGGTGGAGGAGGTCTCGACGGGCTTCTGCGGGGCGGTGATCCGCTGCGAGGCCGGCACGGTGACGCTGGAGGACCGCTTCGGCAAGCACCGGGTGTTCCCACTGGAACCGAGGGCCTTCCTCCTGGAGGGCAAGGTGGTGACGCTTACGCGCCCTTCTGCTGGGCCGACGCGTCCGACCCGCACGGCCTCGGGCTCGATCGCGGTGCCGGGGGCGCGGGCGCGGGTGGCGCGGGCGGGCCGGATCTATGTGGAGGGCCGGCACGACGCGGAGCTGGTGGAGCGGGTCTGGGGGGACGACCTGCGGATCGAGGGCGTGGTGGTGGAGTGCCTGGAGGGCATCGACGACCTCCCGTCGATCGTCGCGGACTTCGCCCCGGCGGCGGACGCGCGCCTGGGAATCCTGGTCGACCACCTGGTCCCGGGCTCGAAGGAGTCCCGCATCGCGGCACAGGTCACGTCCCCGGACGTGCTGATCGTGGGGCACCCGTACATCGACGTCTGGGAAGCGGTGAAGCCGTCGTCGGTCGGCATCGCGGGGTGGCCGAGGATCCCCCACGGCGAGGACTGGAAGCCGGGCGTCTGCCGCGCCCTGGGCTGGCCGAAGAACACGGGAGCGGCCTGGCAGCACATCCTGTCGCGGGTCCACACGTACAAGGACCTGGAACCGGAGCTCCTGGGCCGCGTGGAAGAACTGATCGACTTCGTAACGGCACCGTAGGAACGGACCCCGTTGCGGGCAATCGTCCCCGAGTCCGGCGCCCCGGCCGGTAGGCTGGTCGGGCCCTTCGGGGTGGGCGTAGAAGAGCGCCCGCGGGAGTCAACCGCATCGTGTTCGTCGCCGGCTTGCCGGTACGGATCACGCGGCAGCGCAGCTCAGGCTGTGCCTCTGCTCCCCGAATTCCGGATCGGCCCCGAGCAACCCCGGATGGGACGCCGCGAGGCGACCACGCCGGAGCGCCCGGACCAGCCGACCGGATGCAGTCCGTACCTCCTTCGGGACGTACGGATCAAGTCTTAGTCCACCAGGTCCCTGACGACCGCGTCGGCGAGCAGCCGACCCCGCAGGGTCAGGACGGCCCGCCCCTGGGCGTACGACTCGGGGGCAAGGAGCCCGTCCGCCAGCGCCCTCCGGGACGCGGCAAGCCCCGCGGACTTGAGCAGCCCCAGCTCGACGCCCTCCCGCAGCCGAAGCTCCAAGAGCACACGCTCCACGCGGCGGTCCTCCGCCGACAGCACCTCGCGCCCCGCACCCGGCGACCTGCCGGAGGACAGCGCCGCCGCATACGCCCCCGGATGCTTCACGTTCCACCACCGCACACCCCCCACGTGCGAATGTGCCCCCGGCCCCGCCCCCCACCAGTCCGCGCCACGCCAGTACAGCTCGTTGTGCAGGCACCGCCCCGCCTCCGACGTGGCCCAGTTCGACACCTCGTACCAGTCGAAGCCGGCCTCCGCGAAGACGGAGTCGGCGATCAGGTACCGGTCCGCGTGCACGTCGTCGTCCGTCATCGGCACCTCGCCCCGGCGGATCCGCCGCGCCAGCTGCGTCCCCTCCTCCACGATCAGCGCGTACGCGCTGACGTGGTCCGGGCCCGCCCCGATCGCCGCTTCCAGGGACGCCCGCCAGTCGTCGTCGGACTCCCCCGGCGTCCCGTAGATCAGGTCCAGGTTGACGTGCTCGAACCCCGCCGCCCGCGCCTCCGCGACGCACGCCTCGGGCCGCCCCGGCGTGTGCGTACGGTCGAGGACCTTCAGGACGTGCTGCCGGGCGCTCTGCATCCCGAAGGAGATGCGGTTGAAGCCACCCGCCCGGAGCTCCTCCAGATACGCCGGGTCCACCGACTCCGGATTCGCCTCCGTCGTCACCTCGGCGTCGTCCGCGAGCCCGAACTCGTCCCGGATCGCCCCCAGCATCCGTACGAGATCCCCGGCGGCGAGCAGCGTGGGCGTACCGCCGCCGACGAAGACCGTCCGCACCGGTCGCGGGTCGTCACCGAGGACCTTCCGGGCGAGGCGTATCTCCTCGACGACCTGCCCCGCGTAGTTGTCCCGGGAGGCGAGCACGCCCCCGGCACCGCGCAGCTCGCTCGCGGTGTACGTGTTGAAGTCGCAGTAGCCGCACCGCGTGGCGCAGTACGGCACGTGCAGATAGAACCCGAGCGGCCGCTCCCCGGCCCCTTCCAGGGCGTGTGCGGGCAGCGCCCCGTCCTCGGGCATGGGCTCACCATCGGGCAGTACGGAAGGCATGAGCCCATTGTCCCGTACCGCCCGAGGTAAGCCGCCCGACCTGTGGACAACTCAGTCGGGGGACCCCGTCGGGGAACCCGAGGAACCCGGTCGAACCCCGTCGAATCCCACCGAATCCGTCGAACCCCGTCGAATCCCGAGGATCAGGCCTCCCGCGCCCCGGCGTACATCTCCTCGATCAGGTTCTTGTACGTCCGCTCCACCACCGGCCGCTTCATCTTCAGCGACGGCGTCAGCTCACCGTGCTCGACGTCCAGGTCCCGCGGCAGCAGCCGGAACTTCTTGATCGTCTGCCAGCGCTGCACGCCCTCGTTGAGCCGGTCGACGTACCCCTGGACCATCTCCTGGGTCCGCGGGGCGGCGACGACCTCCGCGTACGACTTGCCCGACAGTCCCTGCTCGGCGGCCCAGCCGAGGATGGCGGGCTCGTCGAGCGCGATGAGCGCGGAGCAGTAGTTCCGGTCGGCGCCCAGGACGACGATGTTCGAGACGAACGGGCAGACGGCCTTGAACTGGCCCTCGATCTCGGTCGGCGCGATGTACTTGCCGCCCGAGGTCTTGAACAGGTCCTTCTTGCGGTCGGTGATCCGCAGGTAGCCGTCGGCGGACAGCTCGCCGATGTCGCCGGTGTGGAACCAGCCGTCCGCCTCCAGGACCTCGGCCGTCTTCTCGGGCAGGCCGTGGTAGCCCTCCATGATGCCGGGGCCGCGCAGCAGGATCTCGCCGTCGTCGGCGATCCGGACCTCGGTGCCGGGCAGCGGCTTGCCGACCGTGCCGGTGCGGTAGGCCTCGCCCGGGTTGACGAAGGAGGCGGCGCTGGACTCCGTCAGGCCGTAGCCCTCCAGGATGTGGATGCCCGCACCGGAGAAGAAGTAGCCGATCTCGGGCGCCAGCGCGACGGAACCGGAGACGGCGGCGCGCAGCCGGCCACCGAAGGCCTCGCGGAGCTTCTTGTAGACCAGCGCGTCGGCGACCTTGTGCTTCGCCGAGAGGCCGAAGGGCGCGGAGGCGGTGCCGGTGCGGCGGAAGTTGTCCTGGGTGACCTTGGCGTACTCGCGGGCCACGCCCGCCGCCCACTGGAAGATCTTGTACTTGGCCGGCCCGCCCTCGCGCGCCTTGGCGGCGACGCCGTTGTAGACCTTCTCGAAGATCCGGGGCACGGCGGCCATGTAGGTCGGCTGGACCACCGGCAGGTTCACGATGATCTTGTCGATGCGGCCGTCGACGGCGGTGACGTGGCCGACCTCGATCTGGCCGGAGGTGAGCACCTTGCCGAAGACGTGCGCGAGCGGCAGCCAGAGGTACTGGACGTCGTCCCTGGTGACCAGGCCGGTCGCGGCGATGGCCTTGGCCATGTACGACCAGTTGTCGTGCGGGAGGCGGACGCCCTTGGGGCGGCCGGTGGTGCCGGAGGTGTAGATGAGGGTGGCGAGCTGGTCGGCGGTGATGGCCGAGACCCGCTCCTTGACGGCGTCGGCGTGCTTCTCCAGGTACGCCTTGCCGCGCGCCTCCAGCTCGGCGAGGGAGAGGACCCAGTCGTCGCTCTCGACGCCCGTGGGGTCGATGACGACGACGTGGTGGAGGCCGGGCAGGTCGGCGCGGGTCTCGCGGGCCTTGGCGACCTGCGCCGCGTCCTCCGCGATCAGCACCTTGGATGCGGAGTCGGAGAGGATGAACGCCGACTCCTCGGCGTTGGTCTGGGGGTAGATGGTGGTGACGGCGGCGCCCGCGCACATCACGCCGAGGTCGGCGAGGATCCACTCCACCCGGGTGGCGGAGGCCAGGGCGACCCGCTCCTCCGGCTGGACGCCCAGGTCGATCAGACCCGCCGCGATCCCGTAGACCCGCTCGGCGGCCTGTCCCCAGCTGAGCGACTTCCATTCGTCCGGGCCCTGACCGGCGCCGGCCGGGACCGGATAGCGGTAGGCCTCCGCGTCGGGAGTCCGCGCCACGCGCTCAAGGAAGAGGTTGGCCACCGAGGGCGGCCGGTTCACGATCTGGGTCTGTGTGTCGCTCACGACGTCCTCCGGGCGGCGGCGGTGCGTTCTGGCGGTCCTGCGATCGCGACTCGATGCTTACTAACTCACGAGTAACCTTCGAGTCGCGATCAGAGTAAGGCGCTGCGGTCCGGCGCGTAAGAGGCTGCGGGCCGCCTCTTCATACCCGGTTGATAACAGAACGAACGCCGAACGGGTCCCCGCACCGACAGTGCGGGGACCCGTTCGATGTATCTATCAGCTAAACGGCGGACAGCCGCGGGGTGACGGTCGGGGCTACTTCTTCGCCTTGCCGCCGGACTCGTCGCTCGACAGGACGGCGATGAAGGCCTCCTGCGGAACCTCCACCGAGCCGACCATCTTCATCCGCTTCTTGCCTTCCTTCTGCTTCTCCAGCAGCTTCCGCTTACGGGAGATGTCACCGCCGTAACACTTGGCGAGGACGTCCTTGCGGATGGCGCGGATGGTCTCGCGGGCGATGACCCGGGAGCCGATGGCGGCCTGGATCGGCACCTCGAAGGCCTGGCGCGGGATGAGCTCGCGCAGCTTGGCGACGAGCCGCACGCCGTACGCGTACGCGGCGTCCTTGTGGGTGACGGCCGAGAAGGCGTCGACCTTGTCGCCGTGCAGCAGGATGTCGACCTTGACCAGGCTGGAGGCCTGCTCGCCGGTGGGCTCGTAGTCGAGGGAGGCGTAACCACGCGTCTTGGACTTCAGCTGGTCGAAGAAGTCGAAGACGATCTCGGCGAGGGGGAGCGTGTAGCGGATCTCCACGCGGTCCTCGGAGAGGTAGTCCATGCCGAGGAGGGTGCCGCGACGGGTCTGGCAGAGCTCCATGATCGCGCCGATGAACTCGCTGGGGGCGAGGATCGTGGCGCGCACGACGGGCTCGAAGACGTCGTCGATCTTGCCTTCGGGGAACTCGCTCGGGTTGGTGACGGTGTGCTCGCTGCCGTCCTCCATGACCACGCGGTAGACCACGTTGGGCGCGGTGGCGATGAGATCGAGACCGAACTCGCGCTCGAGCCGCTCCCGGATCACGTCCAGGTGCAGCAGACCGAGGAAGCCGACGCGGAAGCCGAAGCCGAGGGCGGCGGAGGTCTCCGGCTCGTAGACGAGCGCGGCGTCGTTGAGCTGCAGTTTGTCCAGGGCCTCGCGGAGGTCCGGGTACTCCGAGCCGTCCAGCGGGTAGAGGCCGGAGAACACCATCGGCTTGGGGTCCTTGTAACCGCCGAGCGCCTCCGTGGCGCCCTTGGCCAGGGAGGTGATCGTGTCACCGACCTTGGACTGGCGGACGTCCTTCACACCGGTGATGAGGTAGCCGACCTCGCCGACGCCGAGACCGTCGGACGACGTCATCTCCGGGGACGAGACGCCGATCTCCAGGAGCTCGTGGGTGGCGCCGGTCGACATCATCTTGATGCGCTCGCGCTTGTTGAGCTTGCCGTCGACGACACGGACGTACGTCACGACACCGCGGTAGGAGTCGTAGACGGAGTCGAAGATCATCGCGCGGGCGGGGGCGTCGGCGACACCCACGGGGGCCGGCACGTTCGCGACGACCCGGTCGAGCAGCGCCTCGACGCCGAGACCGGTCTTGGCGGAGACCTTGAGCACGTCCTCGGGCTGGCAGCCGATGAGGTTGGCGAGCTCCTCGGAGAACTTCTCCGGCTGCGCGGCGGGCAGGTCGATCTTGTTCAGTACGGGAACGATGGTGAGGTCGTTCTCCATCGCCAGGTACAGGTTCGCGAGGGTCTGCGCCTCGATGCCCTGGGCCGCGTCGACGAGCAGGACCGTACCCTCGCAGGCCGCCAGGGACCGCGAGACCTCGTAGGTGAAGTCGACGTGCCCGGGGGTGTCGATCATGTTGAGGATGTGGGTCTTCCCCTGACCCTCGCCCTCGGTGGGCGCCCAGGGGAGACGGACGGCCTGGGACTTGATCGTGATGCCGCGCTCGCGCTCGATGTCCATCCGGTCGAGGTACTGGGCGCGCATCTGCCGCTGGTCGACCACACCGGTCAGCTGGAGCATCCGGTCGGCGAGTGTGGACTTGCCGTGGTCGATGTGCGCGATGATGCAGAAATTGCGGATCAACGCCGGGTCGGTACGGCTCGGCTCAGGCACGTGGGTAGGAGTCGCGGGCACGCAAGGTCTCGTCTCGGGGCGATGGTCGGTTGGATACGTAGGCTCCATGGTCCCACGAGTGAGCGCCTCCGCTCGGTTTGGGCGGAGGTTAGCCGCCCTGATACCGTGGACAGCTGTGTCACGTTCGCCCTCTCAGCGATGGGACACACCTCAGAAACAACACCGAACCTGAAAAGGCTCTTTTCGTGGCGAACATCAAGTCCCAGATCAAGCGGAACAAGACGAACGAGAAGGCGCGCCTGCGCAACAAGGCCGTCAAGTCCTCGCTCAAGACCGCGATCCGCAAGGCCCGCGAGGCCGTCGTCGCGGGTGACGTCGAGAAGGCCGTCGTGGCCACTCGCGCCGCCTCCCGCGCGCTCGACAAGGCTGTCTCGAAGGGCGTCATCCACAAGAACGCCGCCGCCAACAAGAAGTCGGCGCTGGCCACCAAGGTTGCCGCTCTGCAGGGCTGAGCCCCTCTGATGTAACGCCGGACGGGACCCAGCGGGCCCTCTCTCCCGCTCCCACCCGGCACCCCGGACCCGTGCGCGACACGCGTTCGCCACGCGTGCACGAGCCCACCATCCAACGCCGAAGGCCCCGGAGCCTCCTTCCCCAGGAGCCCGGGGCCTTCGCCGTACCCCCAGGCCGCTGCCGCGGGGAGACCGGAGGCCGCGGTGCGAAGCCGGCGGCACGCTGATCGACACCCTGACCACCACGGCGGGGTTCTCGGCAGGGCTCTCTGCGGCGAAGGCGCCCGCGGTGGGGCGGGCCAGGGTGGCGATGGTGCCGGGGAAGCACCCGCCTTCCGACAGGCTGGGGCGCAACCCCGGACGGGTCACCCGTCGCCCGCAGAGCAGCCCCCCGACGCACATGCGGACCCCACCCATCGCGGCCCGGGGCGAAACCCCGACACACCACGGCACGAAGCCGCCGGCACGCGGCTTAGCCACACGGCAGCGCGCAGGGCCCGCCACCCGGCGAGCCGGTGCACGGCCCCACCAGGTCACCCCACCCGGCTCCGCCCCGTCAGCACCGGCGCCTCGCCACAGTGCGGCGCGAAGCTGCCGCTCCGCGGCCGGGCCCGGGCGCGGCTTTGCGACACGGCGGCGCGAAGCTGCCGCCACCCGGCGCCCGGGGCGCAGCCCCAAACAACCTCAACCCCACCAACCCCCGGCGGGGCCACCCCACCCAACTCCGCCCCCTGACCACCGGCGCCTCGCCACAGTGCGGCGCGAAGCTGCCGCCACCCGGCAGGACCAGGGCGCAGCCCCGAGTGACCTCACCCCCCACCAGCCCCCGGCAGGGTTTCGGGAAGGGGCGGGGTGGGGGAATCAACCGGCCCCCGGCGCAACGCACCCGCACCCCGCAACCGGCCCCATGCCACCGCACCCGCACCCGCCAGGCCCAGGCGCCCCAAGGCCCAGCCCCCCGCGGCCCCCTACCGCCGCAACCTCGCCGCCCTCGCCACCGCCACAACCGCCTTCTCCAGCGCGTACTCCGGGTCGTCCCCCCCGCCCTTCACGCCCGCGTCCGCCTCCGCCACCGCGCGCAGCGCCAGGGAGACGCCGTCCGGGGTCCAGCCCCGCATCTGCTGCCGCACCCGGTCGATCTTCCACGGCGGCATCCCCAGCTCCCGCGCCAGATCCGCCGGCCGCCCGCCCCTCGCCGACGACAGCTTGCCGATCGCCCGGACGCCCTGCGCCAGCGCGCTGGTGATCAGGACCGGCGGGACGCCGGTCGAGAGCGACCAGCGCAGAGCCTCAAGCGCCTCCGCCGCCCGCCCCTCCACCGCACGGTCCGCGACGTTGAACGACGACGCCTCCGCCCGCCCCGTGTAGTACCGCCCGACGACCGCCTCGTCGATCGTCCCCTCGACGTCCGCCGTCAGCTGCGACACCGCCGCCGCCAGCTCCCGCAGGTCGCTGCCGATCGAGTCCACCAGCGCCTGGCACGCCTCGGGCGTCGCCGACCTCCCCAGCGCCCGGAACTCCTGCCGTACGAACGTCAGCCGCTCCGCCGGCTTCGTCGTCTTCGGGCAGGCCACCTCCCGCGCGCCCGCCTTCCGCGCCGCGTCGAGCAGGCCCTTGCCCTTGGCACCGCCCGCGTGGAGCAGCACGAGCGTGATCTCCTCGATGGGCGCGTCGAGGTACGCCTTGATGTCCTTGATCGTGTCCGCGGACAGGTCCTGCGCGTTCCGCACGACCAGCACCTTGCGCTCGGCGAAGAGCGACGGGCTCGTCAGCTCCGCGAGCGTCCCGGGCTGAAGCTGCTCGGAGGCGAGGTCCCGTACGTCCGTGTCGGCGTCGGCGGCCCGGGCGGCCGCCACCACCTCCTGGACGGCGCGGTCGAGGAGCAGGTCCTCCTGGCCCACGGCGAGCGTGACGGGGGCGAGGAGATCGTCGTTCGAATTCTTCCTGGTGGCCATCGTGAACCAGCATCCCACGCCCCACTGACACCCCTCCCCATGCCCGAGAATGGCGGGGTGAGCGAACGACACGTACTGGTACTGCCCGACCGCGACGCCGCCGAAGAGGTGGCCGAGGAGCTGCCCGCCCGCTTCGGGGTGGCCGAGGAGCCTCAGCTCGTACGGGACGCGCTTGCCGGCGAGGACGACGCCGAGGACGCGCAGTGGCTGGTCGTAGTGGAGGACCCGGAGGGCCGGCTCGACTCGTCGGCGTTGGACGAGCTCGCGGCGGAGTACGAGGGCTGGCTGGAAGCCCCGTAGGGAAGCGCCTCCGAACCGACAGGAACCCCTCAGACCCGCTTCGGAACGATCTGCACGTCCAGCTCGATCGTGATGCTGGACCCGACCGCCGCGATCCCCTTCGCCAGCAGCGTCTGCCACGTCAGCGTGAAGTCCTCGCGGTGCAGCTCCGTACTCGCCCGGCACGCGCAGCGCGGCTCGCCCTCAAGGGCGCTGCCGAGGCCCAGGTACTGGGTGTCGAGGGCCACCGTGCGGCTCACGCCGTGCAGGGTGAGCGCGCCGGTCACGGACCACCTGCTGCCGCCCTTGTGGACGAAGCGTTCGCTGTAGAACTCGATCGTCGGGTTCCGGCCGACGTCCAGGAAGTCGCTGGAGCGCAGGTGGTCGTCGCGCATCTGCACACCGGTGTCGATGGACGCGGCGTCGATGACCACGTGCATCGCCGACCGCTCCATGCGCTCGGCGATCCGTACCGCGCCCGCGAAACCGTTGAACCGGCCGTGGATCCGGGCCAGTCCGATGTGCGCCACGGTGAATCCGACCTGGGAGTGCGTGGGGTCGATCTCCCAGTCACCGGGCTCGGGGAGGTTCGCCTGCGGCGCGACCTGGAGCGTCACATCGCCGAGGCCCTGGTGCGCGCTCTCGGTGACGGTCGCGCCGCCGTGGTACGGCGTGTAGCCCTCGGCCGTCACCGCCAGCCGGTACGCGCCGGCCGGAACGGTCGCCAGCACCCGGCCGTACGGATCGGTCTCACCGCCCACGACCTTCCGGCCCGCGTGGTCGCTCACCACGAACTCGGCCTGCCGGACCGGCTCGTTGACCGGGTCGAGCACGCGGCAGCTCAGCACCCCGGCCGACGGCGGGACGGCGAGCCCGGCGAACGGGCCGCCTCTGGTGGCTCCGCCCGCGCGCCCGCCGAAGAGACGACTACGACTGAACATTCCTTGCACCCCCGTGCAACTGGTTTCATTAGGCAACGAAGACGCATTCGATCACTGATGTGTCGTTCGAGGCAAATAGCGCAAGTGTTACCGGGGGTCCAAATTATTCGTGCGCTAGGACTGCCGGGACGGCGAGGCCGGTGGAACGGGCGGCAGCTGGGTGAGCTCGATGCCGAACAGGTCCCGGTACGCCGTCCTCACCTCCTCGTCCCCGCCGAGCAGCCGCTCTGTGCGCTCGCCGTGCACGTGCGTGACGAGCTTGTGGCCGCTGAGGGTGACCCGGCCGTCGTCGGTGAGCCGGGTGCAGACGAGGGAGCGGGGGAAGTGCGAGTCCGGGGAGGTGCGGTGGTACCAGGCGCCCGCCGTGAAGTCGGCGAGCACGCGCGGCCGCGGCTCCAGCCGGTACTGGGGCTTGCCGTTCCGCAGGACGTCCAGGTCACCGTCCCCGGTCTCCACCACCCGGAACGTGCCGGCGGGATCGTCCTGGTCACCGCGTTCGTCCAGGGCCAGCGGGAAGTGGCTGTGCTCGCCGAACCCGATGTCCGCGAGCCACCGCCCCTCCGTCTCCGTCTCCACCACCATCGCCATGTGGTCGTACGGGATCCCCAGCCGACCGCCCTCGCCGAACACCCGTGCCTGCAGGAGCGTGACCCCGAAGCCGAGCGCGCGCAGCAGGGCGGCGAAGGTGCCGTTGATCTCAAAGCAGAACCCGCCCCGCCGCGCCCCGAGTACCTTGTCGAGCAGCGCCTTCTCCTCCAGGACGATCTCCTCGCCGAGGTGGATCGACAGGTTCTCGAAGGGGACCGCCTTCAGGTGACGCAGTTGAAGGTCACGCAGTGCGGCGGCGTCGAGGCGTTCCGGTCGCGTCGCGCCGATGCGCCGCAGATACGCCTCGACGGGCACGTCCGGGTCCTGATGGGTGTGAGTGGTCATGGAACCGAGTCTGCCGCTATGTCCTGCCGGTCGCCCATGAGTCCCTGGACCTGGGGCCATGGGTCCCTGGACCTAGGGCCGTTGGCCGAGGCGCCGGCCGCGCCTCCCGTCTACCGTGCGGGCCATGACCGATCATGAAACGCCCCGCCCCCGCACCCAGCGCAAGCAGGACGTCCTCACCCGGCTCACCCAGGAGGAGGACATCTGGGTCGCCACCGCCTCCGCCGACGGTGAACCGTGCCTAGTGCCGCTGTGGTTCCTCTGGGACGTGTCGGAGGACGTGGACCGGCCCGACGCGGGCACGTTTCTGCTGTGCACGAAGCGGACCAACCCCACGGCCCGCAACGTCACCCCGAAGGGGAACGTCAGGCTCAGTCTCGGCGACACCCGTGACGTGGTGCTGATCGACGGTACGGCCGAGGTGGTGGAGGGCGCCGACCTGCCGACCGCCTCGGCCGACGCCTTCGCGGCCAAGCTGCCCTGGGATCCGCGCGACCGGCCCGTCTGGGTCTACCTCCGCATCACCCCCACGACGGTGAGGGCCTGGCGTACGGAGAACGAGCTCGCCGCGCGCGTGCTGATGCGCGACGGCGCGTGGCGGGTCTGACGGGCGGACGGACTCAGGCCGCGGGTACGGGATCCTCGGCCGACGCGGGCAGTTCGCGCATCCGGACCGCCGGCGACGGACGCACCCACAGCACGGCGAACACGGCTCCGGACGCAGTCCGGCGACCGTGCCGAGGACTCCCGCGGCGAGCGCGTTGAGGGTGCGGAAGGCGCCCATGACCCGGGACCGGATGGCGTCGGGTACCGCTCGGTCGGAACCAGCACCACGAACAGCGTGGCGTTGCACTCCTCGAAGAGCACGGTCATCGCGCCGACCCCGAAAGCCACGGCATAGAGCTGCCCGAGCGTGAGGGCGTCGAGCAGGTACACGGCGGGGAGGGTGAGCAGCAGCGCCGCCCGCCCGAAGTCGGCGGCGATCGTGGAGCGCCGCCGACTTCGGGCCTGCCGGTCGGCCCAGACTCCGAAGGGGAGGTTGAGCAGGAGCGCGGGCAGCAGTTCGACGGCCAGCTCGTCCGGCGTGAGGTAGAGCAGGGAGTCGCCGCGAACATCTCGGCCTCCCGCCACACCTTCGGCAGCCCGTGCCGGTCCTCCACGGTGCGGAGGACCCGGTCGAAGTACCGCTCGGCGACAGCTGCGCTCAGGGCGTCCGCCGCCTCCGCGACCGAGGTGTCCTCACTCCCCGGGCCACTCCGTATACCTGGCCGTCGCCCGCCAGGGCTTCTCCCTCCGCCGCCCGCCGTGCGCCTCCTCCACGAGTCCGTACTTGGCGAGTATCCGCAGGTGGGAAGAGCAGCTGGCTTTACTAGGGCTTCTCTCCCGGGGCGCCTCTCCGGGGGCTTCTGTACGGGGTTTCTCTACGAGCTCGGCACGGCCGTCAGCCGGGGCCCTGCTCCCGTCACGGCGATCGCACCGTGCCGGTCCGTGCTCAGCACCTCCGCTCCGCCGGCCCGCAGCGCCTCGGCCGTCGTCGGCGAAGGGTGGCCGTACGGGTTGTCCCGGCCGGCCGACACCAGCGCCAGCCGTGGCCGGACCGCCCGTATCAGCCCGGGATCCTGATAGGCGGAACCGTGGTGGGCGACCTTGAGCACATCGACCGGGGCGAGCCCCGGGTGGGCTCGCAACAAGCCCTGCTGGGCAGGCGGTTCGAGGTCCCCCAGGAGCAGCAGGCTCAGCCCCTCGGCCGCCCGGACGAGCAAGGCGACACTGGCGTCGTTCGGCCCCGACTCCTCTCGCCCCGCCGCCCCGGGCAGCCCCGCGGGCCACAGCACCTGCCACTCCAAGGGCCCCAGCCGTCTCCGCTCCCCCGGCCCGGCGCGGACGACGGGCACTCCCGCCGCCTCGGCCGTGCGTCTCACGAACGCCGCCTGGGCCCGGGATTCTTCGAGCTCCGTCGTCTGGATCGCCCCGACCGCCCGCCCCCGTAGGACCCCCGGCAGCCCGGCGACATGGTCCGCGTGGAAGTGCGTAAGCAAGAGCAGGGGAATCCGGCGGACCCCGAGATCGTGCAGGCAGCGGTCCACCAGGGCCGGATCGGGACCCGCGTCCACGACGACGGCCGAGTCCCCGCCTGCCGCCAGGACCACCGCGTCGCCCTGCCCCACCTGGCACATCGCGAACGTCCAGCCCGGCGGCGGCCAGCCGCTGACCAGCCGGGTCACGGGCGTAGGCCGCACCACCGCGAGGAACAGCAGGACCACACACCCCACCGCGATCCTCCGCCGGAACGGCAGTCGCCATGCCCCGAGCACCGCCAGACCGGAGAGACCGGCGAGGAGCAGCCCGCCCCACCAGCCACCGGGCCAGCTGACCTCCGCTCCGGGCAGCGCGGCACCGGCCCGCGCCACGCCGGCGATCCACCCGGCGGGCCAGGCCGCGACCTCCGCCACCAGCTCCGCCGCCCGGAGCGAGAGCGGGGCCAGCGCGAGCGCGGCGAACCCGAGGACCGTGGCCGGGGCCACCGCCACCTCCGCGAGCAGGTTGCAGGGGATCGCGACGAGGCTCACCCGGGCGGCGAAGACCGCCACCACGGGCGCGCACACCGCCTGGGCCGCGAGGGCCGCCCCCAACGCCTCGGCGAGCCGGCCCGGCACCCCCCGTCGGCGCAGCGCGTCGCTCCAGCGCGGCGCGATCGTGAGCAGCGCCGCGGTGGCGAGGACCGACAGCAGGAAGCCGTAACTCCGCGCCAGCCACGGGTCGTAGAGCACCAGCATCAGCACCGCCCCGGCCAGTGCGGGCAGCAGCGACCTGCGACGGCCCGTACCGATGGCGAGCAGGGCGACCGAGCCGCAGGCCGCCGCCCGCAGCACACTCGGATCCGGGCGGCAGACGAGGACGAAGGCGAGCGTCAGCCCTCCCCCGACCAGCGCGGTCGACCGCAACGAGAGCCCGATCCGGGGCGCGAGCCCACCCCGTTCCGCCCGCAGCGCCGCCCCCGGTCGCCCGATGAGCAGCAGCAGGACGATGGTGAGGTTCGAACCCGATACGGCGAGAAGGTGCGTCAGGTCCGTGGCCTCGAAGGCGTCGCTGAGCTCCGGATCGATCCGCGAGGTGTCGCCGACGACAAGGCCGGGAAGCAGCGCCCGCGCGTCCGCGTCGAGGCCCTCGGTCGCCCGGCGCAGCCCCGCCCGCAACTCCCCGGCCGTGCGCTGCGCCGCACTCGGCGGCCCGGTGATCCGAGGCGGCCCGGCCCCTTCGACACGCAGTACCGCCGCGAACCTGTCTCCCGGTCGCATCGGGGGTACGAGCCGTGCGGCGAGCCGCAGCCGGGTCGAGGGCAGCAGCCGCAGCCACTCCCGCTGGGCCTCCCCGGCCGGAACGATCACCAGGACCGGTGTCCTGACCCGGTGCACGGCGCCGCCGGCCATCTCGATCCGGGTCGCCTCACCGTCGAGGACGACGGAGACCGGGGCCGTCCTGTCGCCCCGGATCCGGGGCCGGGTGAGCCGGGGATCGGACCTGACCGTGACCTCCGCACGCGCCCGGGCGTACTCCTCCGCCAGCACGGGCACCGGCCCCCGCCTCAGGTCAGCCGCGTGCAGCCCGCCCGACGCCGCACCGGCTGCGGCGCACAGCAGCACGGCCGCCCCGGCCGTCACCCGAAGCCCCCACCCGAACCACCCCGCCGCGAACCGCCCCACCTCGTTCCGTCCCACCTCGTTCCGTCCCGGCCCGGACCGCCCCGCCTCGTTCCGCCCTGACCCGGGCCGCCCTGACCCAGACCGCACCTGCCGCGACCGCACGCGGACCGCCGTCATCAGCGCCGCCGCGCCCACCAGGCAGGCGAGCACCCCCGCCACCACCCACCACCCGGGGACGCCGACCGCCAGCGCGGCCGCGCCCCAGGCCGCCAACGCGGGCGGCACGAGCCGGAGATCGACCGGACCCTCCTCGGGCAGCCACGGGCGACCGGTCGGGTCGGAGACATCGGTCCCCTCGGTCGCCTGGCGCGCGCTCATGGCCGGACCAGCGGAGCGAGATCCGCGAACCGGCGATCTCCGATGCCGTTGACCTCGCGCAGCTCGGCGACCGACCGGAATCCGCCGTGCTCCGTGCGGTGGTCGACGATGTGCTGGGCCAGGACGGGCCCGACCCCCGGCAGGGTGTCGAGCTGCTCCACCGTCGCCACGTTGAGGCTCAGCGGAGCAGCCCGCGTCCCCTGGGCGCCGCCCCCGCCCACTCCCGTACCGCCGCCCGTGACGGCCGGCGTCGTCACCCCGACCGCTACCTGTTCGCCGTCCATGAGGATCCGGGCACGGTTGAGTCCTGTGAGGTCCGTACCCGGCCGCGCCCCGCCCGCCGCGCGCAGCGCGTCCGCGACCCGCGACCCGGCCGGCAGAGTCAGCACCCCGGGCCGTCGCACCTTGCCGCTGACGTCGACCACCACGCCCGGCGGCGCCGCTCCGGGCGTCGGCCCCGCCGAGCCCCCGGCCGGCAACCCTGGAGACGCCCCGGGAGGCACCCCGCTCTCCGGAGGCGGCGCCGCGCGCACGATCTCCGGAGCCCGGACCTCCTCCGGCCTGCCGGTCCAGAAGTACCGCCCGGCGAGTCCGGCGGCCACGACGAGGACCACGGCCAGCGCGACGAGCGTGCGCGGCTCGAGACCGCACCTGGACTGCACCCACACCGGCAGCCGTTCACCGAGGGCGAGCCGCAGCCGCGCCCACCGCCCGGGCGCCGCCTGCTCCTCCTGGACGCCCGGCGGCGCGACCACCTCCGACGCGCCCCAGTCCGACTGAGGTCGGGGCTCCACGGGCCGCGCGGCAGAGCCGTGAGCGGAGGCCGGAAAGAGCGCCTCACCCCGCCGTCGTACGGCGGCACCGCTCACCGCGACCGCGTGCCTCCCCCGCACCCGCCCCCGAGCCCGCGGTCGCGCCCGCCCTGGAGGCGAACCCCGCCCATGCGAACGGGTGCGGCCGTCCGATCCGGGCGCGCGCCCGGGGCCGCTGGACGCGCCCGATGCCGCGTGCCGCGCGGACGGGCGTGCGGAGGGACGGGCCGACGGACGTTCGGCCGGATGCTCGGAGGGACGGGTCGCGGAATGTGTGTGAAGAGCCATGGAAGGGACGGTAGGCACATCCGTCCGAATCCGCTGAGACGCATCGATTTCCGTGGACAGACGCCCAGTTGTGGAAAAACCCGTCACTCACACGAGTGCGGAGCGCGTGCTCAGCGCGGCGACACGACGACGGCGAGAAGGCCCGGTCCCGTATGCGCCCCGATCACCGCGCCCACCTCGCTGACCTGCAACTCCTCCATCCCCGGCACTCGTTCCCGCAGCCGGTCGGCGAGCACGGCGGCCCGCTCGGGCGCGGAGAGGTGGTGCACGGCGATGTCGACCGGTCCGGTTCCCGCGCGTTCCACGGCGATCTCCTCAAGGCGGGCGATCGCCTTCGACGCCGTCCGTACCTTCTCGCGCATCTCGATCCGTCCTCCATCGAGCTGGAGCAGCGGTTTCACGGCAAGCGCCGAGCCGAGCAGGGCCTGCGCGGCACCGATCCGGCCGCCGCGACGGAGATAGTCCAGCGTGTCGACGTAGAAGAAGGCGGAGGTCCCCGCGGCCCGCTTCTCGGCGGCGGCCACGGCCTCGTCGATCGAGCCGCCGATGTCCACGGCCTCGGCCGCCGCCAGCGCGCAGAAGCCGAGCGCCATCCCCACCATGCGGGTGTCGACCACCCGGACCGGTACGGGAGCGTCCTTGGCCGCGAGGACGGCGGCGTCGTACGTACCGGAGAACTCGGCGGAGAGGTGGAGCGAGACGATGCCCGTCGCCCCGGCCTCGGCCGCCGCGCGGTAGGTCGCCGCGAAGACGTCGGGGCCCGGCCGCGAGGTGGTCACCGGCCATCGCTTCTGGAGCGCCTGGGCCAGCGAGCGAGCCGAGACCTCGGTGCCCTCCTCAAGCGCTCTGTCACCGATGACGACGGTGAGGGGGACCGCGGTGATGCCGTGCCGCTCCATCGTCTGGGGTGGCAGGTAGGCCGTGGAATCGGTGACGATCGCGACATGCCGGGACATGAGCGGGAGGTTACCCGCCAGGGCCGCCCCACGGCAGCCCGGCCCCGCGTTCCCCGACGTCAGTTCGTGGTCTCGGGGCGCGCGGACTTCTCCCACGGGTAGGAGGTCAGCCGAGGGTCACGGGCCGTGATCGCCTGCGGCGCCTGCCGGCCCTCGGCGTCCGCGTCCGGACGGGGCCCGGCCTTCGCGTCACCGACCGCGTCACCGACCGCGTCACCAGCCGCGTCGTCGCCTCCGTCGGCCCGCGCGGCCGCTTCCGCTTCCGCGGGCCACACCTGTCCCCGCTCCGCTCCCGGCGCCGCCGCTCCGGCGTCGGGCCAGGAGAAGTCGCCCGAGGCGGGGTCCTGGGCAGTCGCACCCGACCAGTGGCGCAGCGCGCCCGCCTCCAGGTCGATCTGCGCGCTCAGCGAGCCCAGGTCGTCCTCCGCGAACTTCCGCGCCCGGTCCCTGGCCGCCCAGCGCAGCGAGTCGGCCGAGTGCGTGATCCGCTCCGTACGCTCCCGCAGGTCCTTGAGCTGTGCTGCCACCCTCGCCCGGTCCGGCTCCCGCTCCAGTCGCTTGAGGTCCTCGTCCAGTTCGCGGCCGTGGGCGGTCAGCCGCTGGAAGAGGTCGAGGGACTCCTTCAGCGAGGCGTCCTCGGCGACGCCCGCCTGCAGGGCGTCCTGCGTCGCGCGCATCGAGGTGCGCAGGGAGAGCCGCAGCTGGGCCAGCTCACCGGCGACCCCGCCCTGCCCGTAGCTCTTGGCCCGCAGGGTGGTGTCCTCGACGGTGCGCCGGGCCTGGTGGATCGTGCGGTCGACGCCACGCTTCGCGGCCTTGACCGCCTTCACGGTCGCGTAGACCCCCAACGCCACGAAGGCGAAAAAGAGCAGCGCCATGATCACAATCGCGGCTTCCATGTTCGCCCCTTCGGCGTGGGTCGAGTTCCCTCGGCTGTCGTTCTTCCACGGTAAACGGAACGGGCAGGCCAGAGGTTCCATCGGAACCCCCAACCTGCCCGTAGGGGAAACCCCTCACGTCCGGTTGTCCGAACCGTCAGGCGACGATGTTGACCAGCTTCGGCGCACGCACGATCACCTTGCGGATCTGGGCGCCGCCCAGCGCCGCGACGACGTTCGCGTCGCCCAGGGCCAGCGCCTCCAGCTCCGCGTCCGTGATCGCCGGCGAGACCTCCAGGCGGGCCTTGACCTTGCCCTTGATCTGCACGACGCAGGTCACGGTCTCGTCCACGACGTACGCCGGGTCGGCGACCGGGAAGTCCTGGTGGACGACCGACTCGGTGTGGCCCAGCTTGCGCCACAGCTCCTCGGCGATGTGCGGGGCCAGCGGGGCGACCAGCAGCACCAGCCGCTCGGCGACCGGGCGGGAGACCGGGCCGCCCACCTTCGTCAGGTGGTTGTTCAGCTCGGTGACCTTGGCGATGGCGGTGTTGAAGCGCATGGCCGCCATGTCCTGCGAGACACCGTCGATCGCCTTGTGCAGGGCGCGCAGCGAGTCCTCGTCGGGCTCGGTGTCGACGACCGTGGCCTCGCCGGTCGACTCGTCGACAATGTTGCGCCACAGCCGCTGCAGCAGCCGGTACTGGCCGACCACCGCGCGCGTGTCCCACGGCCGGGAGACGTCCAGCGGTCCCATCGCCATCTCGTACAGGCGCAGGGTGTCGGCGCCGAACTCGCCGCAGATCTCGTCCGGAGTGACGGCGTTCTTCAGGGACTTGCCCATCTTGCCCAGGACGCGGGTGACCTTCTCGCCCTCGTACCAGTAGCCGCCGTCACGCTCCTCGACCTCGGCCGCCGGCACGGCGATGCCGCGCGCGTCGCGGTAGACGAAGGCCTGGATCATGCCCTGGTTGTACAGCTTGTGGAACGGCTCGGCCGAGGAGATGTGGCCCAGGTCGAACAGCACCTTGGACCAGAACCGCGCGTACAGCAGGTGCAGTACGGCGTGCTCGGCCCCGCCGACGTACAGGTCGACGCCGCCGGTGGGCATGCCTTCACGCGGGCCCATCCAGTACTGCTCGATCGCCGGGTCGACCAGCTTCTCGGAGTTGTTCGGGTCCAGGTAGCGCAGCTCGTACCAGCAGGAACCGGCCCAGTTGGGCATGGTGTTGGTCTCGCGGCGGTACTTCTTCGGTCCGTCGCCCAGGTCCAGGGTGACGTTGACCCAGTCCTCGTTGCGGGACAGCGGCGTCTCGGGCTGGGTGTCGGCGTCGTCCGGGTCGAAGGTGCGCGGCGAGTAGTCGTCGACCTCGGGCAGTTCCAGCGGCAGCATCGACTCGGGCAGCGAGTGCGCGATGCCGTCCTCGTCGTAGACGATCGGGAAGGGCTCGCCCCAGTAGCGCTGGCGGCTGAACAGCCAGTCGCGCAGGCGGAAGTTGACGGTGCCCTCGCCGATGCCGCGGTCGGCCAGCCAGGCGGTGATCCTCGCCTTGGCCTCGACGACGCCCAGACCGTTCAGGGAGACCTCGTCGTTGGCCGAGTTGACCAGCTTCGCCTCGTACGAGGCGAAGGCGTCGTCCCAGGTGGAGGGGTCGGTGCCGCGCTCGTCGCTCGGCTCCACGACGCAGCGCATGGGCAGCTCGAAGGCGCGCGCGAAGGCGAAGTCGCGGGTGTCGTGGGCGGGGACGGCCATGATCGCGCCGGTGCCGTAGCCCATCAGGACGTAGTCGGCGATGAAGACCGGGACCTGCTCGCCGCTGACCGGGTTGGTGGCGTACGCGCCGGTGAAGACACCGGTCTTGTCCTTGGCCTCGGCCTGCCGCTCGACGTCGGACTTCGAGGCGGCCTGCTTGCGGTAGGCGGCGACGGCGTCCGCCGGGGTGGCGTGCCCGCCCGTCCAGACAGCGTGGGTGCCGGCCGGCCACGCGTCCGGGACGATCTTCTCGACCAGGTCGTGCTCGGGGGCCAGCACCATGTAGGTGGCGCCGAACAGGGTGTCCTGGCGGGTGGTGAAGACGGTGATCGCGCCGGCGTCGCCGACCTGGAAGTCGACGCGCGCCCCCTCGGAGCGGCCGATCCAGTTGCGCTGCTGCAGCTTGATGGCCTCGGGCCAGTCCAGCGCGTCCAGGTCGTCCAGCAGCCGGTCCGCGTAGGCGGTGATGCGCATGTTCCACTGGCGCAGCTTGGCCTTGAAGACCGGGAAGTTGCCGCGCTCGGAACGGCCGTCGGCGGTGACCTCCTCGTTGGCCAGGACGGTGCCCAGGCCGGGGCACCAGTTGACCGGGGCGTCGGAGGCGTAGGCCAGGCGGTACTCGCCCAGCACGTCGGCCCGCTCCGCGGCGGTCAGCTCGCTCCACGCGCGCGTGGAGCCGGCGGCCGCACGGGTGGCCGGGACCTCACGGGTGCCGTTCTCGAACTGCTCGACCAGCTCCGCGATCGGACGGGCCTTCTGCGCCTCGTCGTCGTACCAGGAGTTGAAGATCTGCAGGAAGATCCACTGGGTCCACTTGTAGTAGTCCGAGTCGATCGTGGCGAAGGACCGGCGCTTGTCGTGGCCCAGGCCCAGCCGGCGCAGCTGGACCTTCATGTTCTCCATGTTGGCCTCGGTGGACACGCGCGGGTGCGTGCCCGTCTGCACGGCGTACTGCTCGGCCGGCAGGCCGAAGGCGTCGAAGCCCAGGGTGTGCAGCACGTTGTGGCCGGTCATGCGCTGGTGGCGGGCGAAGACATCGGTGGCGATGTAGCCCAGCGGGTGACCGACGTGCAGGCCCGCACCCGAGGGGTACGGGAACATGTCCATGATGAACTTCTTGGGGCGGGCGGCGATCGCCGCGTCGCCCGCCAGGTCACCGGTCGGGTTCGGGGCCTCGTAGGTTCCCTCGGCGTCCCAGAAGTCCTGCCAGCGTGCCTCGATGTCGGCGGCCATGGCCGCCGTATAACGATGCGGGGCCGCCGTCTCGGCAGCCGAATTCATCTCGCTCATGATCCTTGAAGCTCCATCGATCGTCTCTGCCCACTGCCCGCGAACTGCACTGCCACGAAATGAAAAATCCCCTCGCACAGGAGGGGACGCCGCGCCGATTCCGACCGGATCTTTCATCCGTCGGGACTGATCAGCGCGGCTCGCTAAGCAGAAGGCGTACGGCACGCATGGCGTCAGGGTACCGCAGGGCCCGCACGGGCCGCACCGACGTTCCACCCGGTGGCCCACCGCGCCCGAGGCGCCCGGGTTACTCCGCGTATCGCCCCTATCCGGGGCAACCCAAAAGTCAGTTCTCCGTCCCGCGCCCCGTAATCGAGCAAACCACCTACCGGTCGGTATGCAGCGACTTAGCATGCCGCAACGGGACCGCTTATCCGCACCATTCGGAGTCGCACCCATGAACCCTCATCGCAAGAACCGCTCGTCCCCCGTCCTGCGAACCGGTATGAGCCGACCGGTTCAGGGCGGGATTTCGATCGCGGCGTTGGTGATCATTCCGCTGCTCGTCCTCGGCGGCGGCGACGGATTCCGGGCCGCGCTCGACTTCACCAGCGGAGTGCTGTCGCTGGTCTCCCTCACCGCGTCGGTCGCGTGGGGCCTGCTGGCAACCGACCGGCTGCTGCTCTCCACCCGGCACCGGCTGCTCGCCCAGGGGATCCATCGCGGCACCGCGGTCGCCTCGCTCGGCTTCCTGCTGCTGCACGGCACCGTCAAGGTCTCCCTCGGCCATGTCGAGCCGATCGGCGCCCTGCTCCCCTTCAGCCTCGGCGTCACGGGGTCGTCGGCGCTCATCGGCTTCGGCTCGCTCGCCGGGCTCCTCATGGTCGTGACCGCCGCCACCGGCGCCCTGCGCAGCACCCTGGCGGGCCGGGGCACCTTCGCCGCCCGCTGGCGGCCGCTGCACATGCTGGCGTATCCGGCCTGGAGCTTCGCCCTGATCCACGGCCTGTACGCGGGACGGCCCGCGGCCACCTGGGTCATCGTCCTGTACTGCCTGGCGCTGACCGCGGTCGCTGCGGCCGTTTCGCTACGGATGCTGCCCGCCCCCACCCAGCGGGCGCTCGTCGACCGCGTCGCCAAGCTCCTGGCGTCCCTGGAAGGCCGTACCCCACCCGAACCCGAAGGGAGCGACAGGACGAGAAGGGCCGGGAGGGCCAGGAGGAGAGGGAGGGCCGGCAGAAGCGGGAGGGACGGCAGCGGCAAGGGGACCGACCACGCGCGCGTGCCCGACGAACCCGCCACCCTCTCCGCCGAGTGGCTCGACCGCCCCGCCCCCGGCGTCCCCGCCGGCTGCTCGGCGGCCTACCGCGCGGTGTCCCGCGCCGCCCCGGCGCCCGAGCCCGCCCCGTACGCGTCCGAAGGCGCCGTCCCGCTCGGCGAGCGCCTGCCCCTGACCGAGGAGATACCCGTCGTCCCCGACCAGCCCCTCCGCCCCGCCCCCTGGCCCACTCCCTCGCCCCCGATGCCCACGTACGCGACCCCGCCTCCCATGCCGACGTACGCCGCCCCGCCCTCCATGCCGACGTACGCCACCCCGCCGCCCGCCGGTGAGCCCTGGACCGCGCCCTCAGGAGACCGCCCGTGAACGTACCGCTCCCCGACGTCCCCGAGGTCCGTGTGGTCGGTCTGCCGCAGCTCACCCAGGGCTTCGACCTAGTCGAGCGGCTCGGCCTCGACATGCACCTGAAGGTGCACGGGCCGCTGGACCCCCTGGGCGGCGAGCAGCTCGCCCGGCTAGCGGACGAGATACTCCTCCACGGGCGCGGTGGCGCCGGATTTCCCTTCGGCCGCAAGCTCAGGGCGGTCGGCCAGGCGGCGATCCGGCGTGGGGTGCGCCCGGTGGTCGTGATCAACGGCAGCGAGGGCGAGCCCGCCTGCCGCAAGGACACGGTGCTGCTCAACAGGGCCCCGCACCTGATCCTGGACGGCGCGCTGCTGGCGGCGGAGGCGCTCGGCGCCCGGACGCTGATCGTGGCCGTGACCCGTAACTCCACGGAGGTCTCCGTCCGGGCCGCGCTCGCCGAACGCGGCCTCTCCGACCGGCGCGGACAGGCTCTACGCGCGCGTGTCGTCCGGACTCCCGAGCGCATGGTCTCCGGGGAGGCGTCGGCGGTGATCCGCGCGGCGGGCGGCGGCCCCGCCCTGCCCCCCGGCCGCCGGGAGCGCGCGGCCGAGTCGGGAGTGGGCGGAGCTCCGACGCTGCTGTCCAACGCCGAGACCTTCGCCCAGCTCGCGGTGGCGGCCCGGATCGGTCCACGCCGCTACGGCCACACCGGTCTGGACTCGGAGCCCGGCACGGTCCTGCTGACGCTGTCCGGTGCGGTCGCCCGCCCGATGGTCGTCGAGGTGCCCACGGGTGTGCCGCTGCGGTACGTGCTCCAGCTGGCGGGCGCCCCGCCGCTGCCCCAGGGCGTCCTCACCGGTGGCTACCACGGCAACTGGATCGACGCGGTCGCCGTCGACGTCGCGGTCGTCTCGCGCGCGTCCCTCGCGACTGTCGGCGGCGCACTCGGGGCCGGGGCGATCCTGCCCATCGGGCCGGAGACCTGCCCCCTCGGGGAGTCGCTGAGGATCGCCAACTGGCTGGCGGCGGAGACGGCCGGCCAGTGCGGGCCGTGCCGGCTCGGGCTCCCCGCGGCGGCCGGCGGTCTCTCCGACGTGCTGAACGGGGGCGGTCCGGCCGCCCTGGAGGCGCTGCGGGAGGTCACCCAGGCGGTGAAGGGCCGGGGCGCGTGCAAACACCCGGACGGTTCGGCCCGCTTCCTCGCCTCCACGCTCTCGGCCTTCACGGACGATCTGGCCGCCCATGTACTCGGCGGCGGCTGCGGCCGCCCGACCGTCGGCCTGCTGCCACTGCCCGCCCCCGGCCGGCAGGACGCGGAGGAGTCGATTCCGAGCGGCGAGAAGCTGGCCGTGGACTGGACGCTCTGCCAGGGCCACGGACTCTGCGCGGACATCGTGCCGGAGTTGATCAGGCTGGGGCCGGACGGCTATCCGGCGCTCGCCGACGCCTCCGTACCGACGCATCTGCGCGGCCGGGCGCAGCGGGCCGTACGCCGCTGTCCCGCCCTTGCGCTCCGGGTCGAGCAGCAGGCGCCCCGGGAGTTGCCTGCGCTGCCGCCCGGCGGCAGCCGCAAGGCACTGGGCAGCGGCAGGGGTTGACACCCCCAAGCCACGACAGGAAGCCACAAGAAGCCCGCAAACGAAGAAGCGGACCATCCGATTCGGATGGTCCGCTTCTCTTCACTGTGGAGCTAAGGAGAATTGAACTCCTGACCTCCTGCATGCCATGCAGGCGCTCTACCAACTGAGCTATAGCCCCTTGCTGTCCGCCCCCGCTCCGGGTTTCCCCCGCGGCGACAGACAGAACATTAACCGGCCTCCCGGGGGAACTCCAAATCGTTTCCCCGACGCTCCGAGGCCGCCAGGTAAGGTCCCCCTCTGTGACCGCGCCCGCCCTCGCCCGAACCCGCGCCCGCCAGTGGCCCCTCGCCACCGCCGCGACCGTCTGTCTCCTGTCGTTCGTCGCCTTCTGGGTGGCCCAGCGGCTCGCCCACGTGAACATGCTCGACGTGATGGTCTACCGGGCCGAGGGGGAGACGGTCCGGGCCGGCGGCGACCTCTACGCGATGCGCGCCACCTCGGCGAACCTCGCCATGACCTATCCGCCCTTCGCGGGGCTGCTGTTCGTCCCGCTGACCTTCGTCGACGTTCCGCTGATGCGGACGCTGACCACGGCGGGGAACCTGCTCCTCGTGGTCGCGCTGGTCCAGCTCTCGCTGCGACTGGTCCGTCCGTCCCTCTCGGGCGAGCGGCTGTGGCGCACCACCTTCTGGGCTGCGGCGGCCCTGGTCTGGTGCGAGCCGGTGTGGACGACGCTGCGGTACGGGCAGATCAATCTGCTCATCGCGGTCGCCGTGCTGTGGGACTTCACACGCCGCGAGGGCAACCGCTGGGCGGGCATAGGCATCGGTCTGGCGACTGCGGTGAAGCTCACACCCGGTCTCTTCGTCGTCCTTCTGCTGGCCGTCGGCGTGCTCCAGTGGCGCCGGGAGAAGTGGTGGAACCAGTGGCTCCGCACGGCCGGCACGGCGACCGCGGCGTTCCTCGGGGCGACGCTGGCCAGTGCTCTGATCCTGCCGGACGACTCCCGGCACTTCTGGACCCGGACGCTCTTCGAGACCGGCCGGGTCGGCTTCGCCGAGGAGACCGCCAACCAGTCGCTGCGCGGGGTACTGGCGCGGCTGATGCACACCGACGACCCCGGCCTGCTGTGGGCCGTGGTCGCGGCCGTGCTCGGCGGTGCGGCGATGACCCTCGCGGTACGGGTCGCTCTGCGCGGGGACAAGGCCCTGGCCGTGATCGTCTGCGCGGTCACGGCGCTGATGATCAGCCCGATCTCCTGGTCCCATCACTGGGTCTGGTGCGTGCCGCTGCTCGTCCTGCTGGTGGACCGCCACGCGCGCGTGCGGCCGCGCTGGACGCTGGGAGCCGTGGCGCTCGTCTTCGCCTCGTTCGCGCTCTGGTGGGTGCCGCACGACCCGGGCCGCCCCGAACTCGACCAGAACGCCGGTCAGATGCTGCTCTCGGCGGTCTATCCGCTGACCGCGACAGCACTGTTCGTGGGGTACCTGGGCTACGCGCGCCGGCGTCAGGCCGTTGCGAAGGAATAGAAGCGCTTGAGGGTGCAGTGTTCGTCGAGGAGCCGGCCGTAGATCGGCTCCCCTTCGAGCTCGCGGTAGGTCTCGATGGGGTCGCCTTTTATGATCAGCGCCCGCGCGCACTCCTCGCACCAGTACTGGTACTCGGCGTTGACCGGATCCATGTCCCGGACGATGGGCGTACCGCTGCCGCACCAGTCGCATTTCCGCCTGTGTGCACCCATCACTCAGCTCCAGCTGTGGCCGCAGGACGTGCGCACATAGGACACTCCGCCGTTGTCACCGAGCATTTGGGCCACCTGGGCGGAACCGCACGAGGGGCAGTCGAACAGGACCCCGGCATCGGCACCGGCATGGGCCTCGGCATCCTCGGCACCACTCACGGCCAACGCGCACTCCCCTCGGCCCGGACCCTCGTTCCCCTCCGGCGGTCCGATTCTGCCATGGCCTCGCAAGGGGGTCAGCGAGCTCCGCGTACGAGGGCGGTCGACGCACCCAAGATCGCGGCGGCGGCCAGCGCGAGAGCGCACGCCCACAGCGCGTCGGCGGATCCGTGCGCCCCTGGCGCGTACAGCCCGCCGAGGAAGAGGCTGCCGAAGGCCGCGACTCCGATCAGCTGGCCGAGCTGCGTGACGGTGGCGAGCAGACCGCTGGCGTCGGCGGCGTCCTCGGGCCGTACGCCGGCCAGTGCGCCGGTCAGGGCGGGGCTGAAGGCGAGCGCGAGCCCCGCGCCCATGGTGGCGAGCGCCGGATAGAGCGCCCAGCCGCCCGTGTCGCCGCCCTTGAGGAGGCCTCCCACGACCAGCGCGGAGGCCGCGGCGGCTAGGAACCCTCCCGGGACCAGGAAGCGCTGGGCGCGGGCCGGCCAACGCCGCCAGGTGAGGCCGACCACGCCGAAGAGGACGGCCGCGGGCGCGAAGGTCAGTCCCGCGCGCAGGGCGCTGTAGCCGAGCCCTCCCTGCAGGTGCAGGGTGATCGTGAACAGGAATCCGGCGTTGACGGCCATCGCCACACCGATCCGGCACGCGGCCCGTCCGATGCCGGGGATGCGCAGGACGCGCGGGGCGATGAGCGGGGTGCCACCGCGGCGGGCGAGCCGCGACTCGTACGCCCCGAAGGCCGCGAAGACCACCGCCGAGGCCGCGAGCGAGAGCCAGGACCACAGCGGCCAGTCCTCCTCCTGTCCGAGGACCAGGGGGACGGTCAGGAGCGAGACGGCCGCGGCGAGCAGGACCAGACCGGGCAGGTCGAGGGAGCGCACGCGTCCGGGTGCGGGTGCGGTGCGCGCGTCGCGCGGCAGTACGCGGGCGCCCATGGCCAGCAGGACGAGCCCGATCGGCACGTTGACGAGGAAGACCGGCCGCCAGCCGCTGCCGAACAGATCCGCGCTGACGAGGACGCCGCCGACGACCTGGCCGGCGGCCGCGCCGGTGGCGAGCACCGCGGAGTACGCGCCGAGCGCGCGGAGTCGGCCCTCTCCGGTGAAGTTCCGCTGGATGAGGCTGAGCACCTGCGGGATCATCAGGGCCGCGCCCGCGCCCTGGACGAGCCGGAAGGCGACCAGCTGGCCTGTTCCCGCGGCCAGTCCGCAGGCGAGCGAGGCGGCCGTGAAGACAGCGAGGCCGCCGAGGTACGTCCGGCGGTGGCCCAGCCGGTCACCGAGCCGTGCTCCGGTGATCAGCAGGACCGCGTAGGCGATGGTGTACCCCGCGACCACCAGCTGAAGTCCCGCCCCGGAGGCGGAGAGTTCGGTACGGATCGTGGGCGCGGCGACGTTGACGATGAAGACGTCGAGCAGGGCCATGAACTGGGCGGCGAGCACGACCGCGAGCAGCAGCCGCTGCCGGTTGTCGGTGCCACCGTCTTTACTGAGTACGGGACGTGTGGTGGTCGTCGTCATGACAGGCAGCGTGACGGCGATCCGATACGGGTAACGAGAGCCCGCTGATCCTGGTACCGACAGCACCTGGCAACGGCGGTACGGGGACTCGACCATGGGGGGTGTGACGATCGTGGCAGCACCGGCACAGCGAGCAGCGACACAACCAGCACCGGCACAACAGCGCCGCAGACACGAACTGGCCGCGTTCCTGCGCGGCCGCAGGGCTCGGGTGACTCCGGAGGACGTGGGCATGCCACCGGGCCTGCGCCGCCGTACGCCCGGGCTGCGCCGCGAGGAGGTCGCGCAGCTCTCCGGAGTCGGCGTCACCTGGTACACCTGGCTCGAACAGGGCCGTCCGATCAACGCCTCCGCCCAGGTGCTCGACGCGGTGGCCCGCGTCTTAAGGCTCGACCGGCCCGAGCGCGAGCATCTGTACCACTTGGCGGAGGTGCCGTTCGCGCCGGACCACGGTACGGAGGACGTGGACGTGGTCAGTCCGGAGATCCAGGGCATTCTGGACGCCCTGGTGCCTCATCCGGCGGTCGTCTACAACAGCCGCTACGACGTGCTCGCGACCAACTCGACGTACCGGCTGCTGTTCGACGCTCCGGAGACCACACCCGCCGAGGTCCGCAACGTGCTGTGGACGCTCTTCACGATCGACGACCACCGCTGTCCCGTCGTCGACAAGGGGCGCGAGCTGCCGCTGATGGTGGCCCAGATGCGCGGCGCGTACGGTCGGCACGTGGGCGAGCCCGCCTGGGAGTCGTTCGTCCGGCGGCTCTCGGAGGCGAGCCCCGAGTTCGCACGGATGTGGCGGAGCGGCGATGTGGTCCCGCCCGGCAGCCACGTCAAGACCTTCCGTCACGACGCCGTCGGAGAGCTGCGGATGACCTCGGTGTCGCTCTCCATCAACGGGATGCCCGAGTGCCGGATCGTGGCGTACACGCCCAACGACGAGGCGAGCAGACGGGCTGTCGAGACTCTGCGCGCCGAGGGGGTGGACACCTGGACGTGAGGGAGACGACCGGCCGGGACCCTGTGCCGGAAACGACGAATCCCGCCCCCTGGTGGGGACGGGATCCGGTGACTGTGGAGCTAAGGAGAATTGAACTCCTGACCTCCTGCATGCCATGCAGGCGCTCTACCAACTGAGCTATAGCCCCTCGTGTTCTTCGCGCTCCGCGCTGCGAACAAGAAGAACTTTAGCCTGTGACCTGCCGGAAAGTGAAATCCGAGTCCCTGGACCGGTCAGTCGTCGTCGCCGAGGACGGGTTCGGGCAGCGTGCCGGCGTTGTGCTCCATGAGCCGCCAGCCCCGGGCGCCCTCACCGAGGACGGACCAGCAGCAGTTGGAGAGCCCGCCGAGGCTCTCCCAGTGATGCGCCTCCAGGCCGAGGAGCCGGCCGATGGTGGTGCGGATGGTGCCGCCGTGGCTCACGACGACGAGCGTGCCGTCCTCGGGCAGCTTGTCGGCGTACTCCAGGACCACCGGGGCGGCCCGGTCGGCGACCTCGGTCTCCAGCTCGCCGCCGCCCCGGCGCACGGGCTCGCCGCGCTTCCAGGCGGCGTACTGCTCGCCGTACCGCGCCACGATCTCGTCGTGGGTCAGGCCCTGCCACTCCCCCGCGTACGTCTCACGCAGGGCGGAGTCGTGCTCGATGGGGTGGCCGGTGAGCGCGGCCAGCTCGGCCGCGGTGGCCGCCGCCCGCTTCAGGTCGGAGGCGATGATCGCGTCCGGCTTGAGCGAGGCGAGCAGCCGGGCGGACCGGCGCGCCTGGGCGACGCCGGTCTCGGTCAGCTCGATGTCCGTGGAGCCCTGGAAGCGGCGCTCCAGGTTCCATGCGGTCTGGCCGTGCCGCCACAGGACGATGCGGCGGCCGCTGCCGCCCTTGGTGGCGCTCAGCTCAGCTCACCGTCCGTCTCGTCGCCGACACCGGTGAGCGCGGCGTGCTCGGCGGCCTTGCCGCGGGTCTTCAGGGCGTCCTCGGGGAGGGGCAGCTCGGGGCAGTCCTTCCAGAGCCGCTCCAGGGCGTAGAAGACCCGCTCCTCGCTGTGCTGGACGTGGACGACGATGTCGACGTAGTCCAGCAGGATCCAGCGGGCGTCGCGGTCGCCCTCGCGGCGGACCGGCTTGGCGCCGAGCTCCTTGTTGAGCCGCTCCTCGATCTCGTCGACGATCGACTTGACCTGGCGGTCGTTGGGCGCGGAGGCGAGCAGGAAGGCGTCGGTGATCGACAGCACATCGCTGACGTCGTACGCGATGATGTCGTGCGCGAGCCGGTCGGCCGCCGCCTGGGCGGCGGCGTTGACGAGCTCGATGGAACGATCCGTGGCGGTCACAAGCAGGCTTTCGTCGGCGGTCAGAGACACATCAAGGGTCTCACGTGCCGCCGACCGCCCCGCAAACGATTACGAACGGGTCACTTCTTGCTCCCGGGGATCTTGTAGTCCTGGCCCAGAACCACCGTGACATCGGCGTTTCCGGCGGGCTTGCCCTTCTTCGCCGCGCTGTCCGGCAGGCCGAGCGTCTTGGCCACCTCGACGGCGGTCGCCTTCTTCGCGTCGTCGCCGTACAGGACCTGTGACGTCTCCTGGGTGTCCGCCTCGGCGCCGCCGACGAAGGCGAAGCCTCCGTTGACCAGCACGACCCTGGCGGGCTCGGTGGCGTCCTTGCCGGTGGCGTCGCGTACGGAGACGCGGACCGCGGAACCCTGCTCGGGGGCGCTGACCTTGCCGCCGAGAATGTCCTTGACCACACTGGCGGCCGCCGCCTCGGTGAGCGAGCCGTCCTGCTCCACCGGGAGCACCGCCGTTTTGTAGTCGCCGCCCTTGGCACGCTCGGCCAGCCCGGCGAGCGAGGCGCCGAGGTCCTTCTCCGGAAGGGAGGGGTCGAGGATCATGACGAGCGTCGCGATGGTGTCCGCGTTGGCCTTGGGGTCGTCGGACATCTTCCGCAGTACCGCGTAGAGGACCTGGCCGAAGCGCTGGAGCTGCTTGGCCTCGGCCTCGCCGGGCGCGCGGTAGGTCGCGTAGGCGACGGCGGCGCGGCCGTTGAGCGTCTGGTTCTCGCCCTTGGTGACGAGCGGGTCCTCGCCCTTCTTGTCGCTGGGCACGGTGACGTCGGTGGTCAGGTCGACGTTGCTGACCACCTCGACCAGGTTCTCCAGGAACGGGGAGTCCAGGCGCCAGGTGCCGGTGATCTTCGTGCCGAGGAGGTTGCCGATCGCCTCGCGGGTGCCGCTGGAACCGTCGTCCTCGACGGACTTCGCGAGGGTGGTCGGGATGCCGTCGTCGTTGGCCACCGAGAGGGAGCCGGGGAGCAGGACGGTCGTGCCCTGCCCGGTGGTCGTGTTGTCGACCAGGAGGGCGGTCGAGGTGGCGCCGCTCTTGATGTCGTGGAGGTGGACGACGATCGTGTCGCGCTTCTGCGGGCCGGTGGCGGTGTTCCCCTGCTGCTCTTCGGCGGACATGCCGGGGAGCTTGCCCTCGGACCACAGGTAGCCGACCCCGCCGACCAGGACGAGGGCGACGACCACGATCAGGGCGACGACACGGCTGCGGGCGCGGCGCCTGGCCTCCTCGCGCCGCTCGGAGCGGCTCTCGGTGAACTTCAGCCAGTCGATGACGTCTTCGGAGTCCTCGTCGGGCTCCTCGATGAACGAGAACTGCTCGGTGCGGCAGTCGCGGTCGCCGCCGCCCTCGGGCGCCGGGCGCGGGCCCGGCACGCCGGGCGGCGCGGCCACGGGAGCCGCGGGGGGCGCCGGAGCGGGGGCCGTCTCGGGCTGGACCGCCCACTGCTGGCCGGTGTGCTGACCGGTGTCGTACGAGGAGTAGCGGTAGTCCTGCTGCTGCCGCTGGTGCTGCTGCTGCTGGCCGTACGGGTCGTACTGCGGCTGCTGAGGCGCCTGGGGCTGCTGGGGCTGGACGGGCTGCCCGTAGGCGTCGTATCCGTACCCCTGCTGCCGGCCCTGCTGCCGGCCCTGCTGCTGAGCGCCGTACGGGTCGTACGCGTCGTACGACTGTGGCTGCTGCCCCTGCGGTGGGACCTGCTGGTACACCGGCTGCCCGTACTCGTCGTAGCCGATGAGCTGCGGCTGCGGGTAGTACGGGTCGTACGGGTTCTGATCGTTCACCGGTGCCCCTCTCCGAGGCTCACTCGCCGCGGTACAACTGGCGCTTGTCGATGTAGCGCACCACACCGTCCGGCACCAAATACCAGACCGGGTCGCCCTGCGCGACCCTCGCCCGGCAGTCGGTGGAGGAGATGGCGAGCGCGGGAACCTCGACCAGCGAGACGCCGCCCTTGGGCAGGCCGTCGTCCGTGAGGTCGTGGCCCGGCCGGGTGACGCCGATGAAGTGGGCGAGCGAGAACAGCTCCTCGGCGTCGCGCCACGTGAGGATCTGCGACAGCGCGTCGGCCCCCGTGATGAAGAAGAGGTCGGAGTCGCTGTTGAGGGAGCGCAGGTCCCGAAGTGTGTCGATGGTGTACGTCGGCCCGCCCCGGTCGATCTCGATACGGCTGACCGAGAACTGCGGGTTGGACGCCGTGGCGATGACCGTCATCAGGTAGCGGTCCTCGGCCGGCGAGACCGCCTTGTGGCTCTTCTGCCACGGCTGCCCGGTCGGCACGAACACCACCTCGTCGAGGTGGAACAGGGCGGCCACCTCGCTGGCGGCCACCAGGTGTCCGTGGTGGATCGGGTCGAACGTTCCGCCCATCACACCGAGTCGGCGCTTGCCGCGGCCGCCAGTAGGCACTTCCTGCTCTCCCATGCGTGCAGAGCCTACTGGCACGGCTGCGGGCGCCCGCCGTCCGGTCGCCGGCTCAGCGGTCGCGGTTGAAGCGGGTGGTGATCCACAGCAGCAGGAGCAGCGCGCCGAGCGCGCCGAGACCGGTGAGGTACGGGTTGAGGCTGTCGTGGTTGCCGCCGCGCTCGGCGCCCTCGGCGAGCATGACCAGGTTCGCGGCGGTGCTGTGGAGGCTCATCTTCAGCAGGACCTATCGATCGGGGATGGGAGCGGAGACTTCGCGCACATCGTATGCGGGCCGTCCGGGCACGCTCACGCCGACTCAGTCGTTGACCGGGCTGTCGTACCCCGCAGTTGTCCCCCGTCCCGAGTTATCCACAGGCTCACACGGCTGGGGAGCCCAGCGCCTAGGCTGGGATGCGTCAGGGGGACGAGCAAGGTCTCGTACGAACAGGGGGCATCCATGACAGAGAAGACCGACAACGACCAGGGGAACGTGCCGAGCAGGCAGCGCAAGCGCTTCGCCGGTATCTCCTCGCGGGCGTACGAGCATCCGGCGGACCGGTCGGCGCTCGTGGCCCTGCGCAAGCTCACCGGCTTCGACACGGTCTTCAAGGCGCTCAGCGGGCTGCTGCCCGAGCGCAGCCTGCGACTGCTCTTCCTCTCCGACTCCGTGCGGGTGAGTGACGCCCAGTTCTCCCACCTCAACGACATGTTGAGGGACGCGTGTTACATCCTGGACCTGGAGAAGGTCCCGCCGATGTACGTCACGCAGGACCCGAAGCCGAACGCGATGTGCATCGGCCTGGACGAGCCGATCATCGTGGTCACCACCGGCCTCGTGGAGCTGCTCGACGAGGAGGAGATGCGGGCGGTCGTCGGCCACGAGGTGGGCCACGCCCTCTCCGGCCACTCCGTGTACCGCACGATCCTGCTCTTCCTCACGACGCTCGCGGTCAAGGTCGCCTGGATCCCGCTCGGGAACATGGCGATCATGGCGATCGTGACGGCTCTGCGGGAGTGGTTCCGCAAGTCCGAGCTGTCCGCGGACCGGGCGGGTCTCCTGGCCGGCCAGGACATCCAGGCGTCGATGCGCGGCCTGATGAAGATCGCCGGCGGTAACCACCTGCACGAGATGAACGTGGACGCGTTCCTCGCCCAGGCCGACGAGTACGAGAAGGGCGGCGACCTGCGGGACTCCGTCCTGAAGATCCTGAACGTGCTGCCGCGCACGCACCCCTTCACCACCGTCCGGGCGGCCGAGCTGAAGAAGTGGTCCGAGACGCGGGACTACCAGCGGATCATGGACGGGCACTACCCGCGGCGCTCGGAGGACAAGGACACCTCGGTGACCGACTCCTTCCGCCAGTCGGCCGGGCACTACGCCGAGTCGGTGCGCACGAGCAAGGATCCGCTGATGAAGCTGGTCGGCGACATAGCCGGTGGCGCGGGGGACCTGGCGGGCGACCTGGGCGGGAAGCTGCGCAGCCGGTTCGGCGGCGGGGCCTCGCACAGCGACGGCGACGACGGCGCTGCGGGCAGCGGCGGGACGGGTGACAGCGGCGACACCGACGGCGGCAGCGGGAGCGACGGCGGCGGCAAGGGTCAGAGCGAGGGCTGAGCGCTCGGGGCGAGGGTCCCGCAGAGCGAGGAGACGGCGGGCCGGCCCGTGGCGTAGGGGTCGGTGACGGCCGCCCCGCCCGAGTCGGCGGCGCGTTCGCCGGCGAGCAGCGGGCGGAGGGCCCCGCTGGCGTCCGGTCCGCAGGCCTGCGGACCGGCCTGGACGGTGCTGGCCAGCAGCTCCGTGCGGTGCATCCGCAGGTCCTCGCGGTCGAAGCGGAAGTGCATCGCGCGGTGGACGGTGAAGAGGGAGGCCTGGGCCACCGGGCCGGCGCCGGCGTCGGCCGGGCGCAGCGCGTAGGTGAAGGTGTAGTCCGCGGTGACCTCCAGCATGTCCGTGGCCGTCTCCGCGAAGCGGAGGGTGCCCTGGACCCGGATCGTCGGGTCGGCGAGGGCGACCTCGGCCGGGTCGAACCGGACCAGCCAGCCGGCCTCCGCGTGACGGCCGTCGTCGAGCGAGGACTCGACGCTCCGGTCGAACTGCGCCAGCTGGTCGGGGTCGAGCAGCAGCCGCGCCGGGCGGACCGTGACGCCCGCCAGCACGTCGGGCTCCAGCGAGGAGGCCACGAGGTAGTCCTTGGCAATGGAGAGGGCGGTCACGACCTGGCCCTCCGAGAAGTGGGTGGTGCGTCCGGCGACCGGGAGGTTGATGCCGGCGGCACCGGTGCGGAACTCGGCGGCGGGGCCGGCGGCGAACAGCTGGGCGGGAGTGCCGCCCGGGACGGGGCCCTGCGGGGCGAGCGGGACCATGGTGATCCGCAGCGGTTCGGCCCGCTCGTCGACCGGCGGCTGGTAGGGGTTGCGGACGCCGAGGTAGATGGCCGTACCGAAGGCGAGGAGGATCAGCAGCACCAGCAGGATCGCCTGGTGGGAGCCGCTTCTGGCCTCCCGGCCGGGGCGGGAGCGGACGGCCTGGGAGTGCTCTCCCATCCGCTCTTCCGCGGAGAACTCCTGGAGCCGGGCAGCGCGGACGAACGACTCGTCGAAGACGACGGATCGGTACTCGTCCTCACCACCGCCGGGGTCGGGAACCGGCCCCTCAGGCGGGTCGCCACGCCCTGCCATACCTTCAGAGTAGGTCGGACACGGCTCCGGTAAACGCCCAGGTACACGACAAGTTTCGAAGAATTCGGACGGAGCGGACCGAAGGCCCGGCCGCGTGTCCGACGCGTGCCCGAAAGGGGTCAGGGCGTGCGGGGAACGGCGGGGACGGGGGGCGCGGAGTACTCGGCGGAGGCCGAGGGGGCGGTGACCGCCGGTGGGCTCCCGCTCGGCTTGTCGATGCCGGTGGTGGCGGGGGCCGGGACCTGGTCCTGGCGGTTGGCGGAGGCGCCCCGGTAGACCGCGGTGAAGGCGAGGGCGACCATGCCGACGCCCATCACCAGGGCGAGCACCCAGGCGACGGGCCGGCGCCAGCGGGCGCTGCCCCGGTAGGGGCGCAGGGCGCCGCCGTGGGGGCCGTAGGGGCCGGAGTCGCCGTCGGAGTCGTCCGGGTCGTACTCGTCGCCGTAGCGGCCGTGGAACGGGTCCGAGGGGTCGTAGCCGTCCTCGTAGGGGTCGTCCTCGCCTGGTCGGCCGCCGGCTCGGGCCCGGGCGGCCTCCGCCTCGGCGCGCGCCTGCGCGGCGGCCAGGAGGCGCTCCACGGCGGTCGGCTCATGGACCTCGGCGGCCCGTACGAAGTCCTCGTCGAACACCACGGTGGCGAAGTCGTCCTTCGCGCCCCCGCGGTCGTCGTCGGGCTCCCAGGGCTCCCGGCCGTCCTGGAACGGCCCGCCCCCCACGTCGTCCGGCACGTTTTTCAGAGTAGACCTGGGAGGTGGTTTTGGGCAGGGAGAGTGCGAACTATCCCCGGCCGTCCGGTCCCCCGACGGCCCCGCGGGAGCGGGGCCGAACGGGGGAAACCGTGGCTACCGGATGTGACCGTCGCCGGTGACGATGTACTTCGTCGAGGTCAGCTCGGGCAGGCCCATGGGCCCGCGGGCATGGAGTTTCTGGGTCGAGATGCCGATCTCGGCGCCGAAGCCGAACTGGCCTCCGTCGGTGAACCGGGTGGACGCGTTGACCGCGACCGTCGTGGAGTCGACCAGCTGGGTGAAGCGGCGGGCGGCGGCCTGCGAGGTGGTGACGATCGCCTCGGTGTGGCCGGAGGACCAGAGCCGGATGTGCTCGACGGCCTTGTCGAGGGAGTCCACGACGGCGGCGGCGATGTCGTAGGAGAGGTACTCGGTCTCCCAGTCCTCGGGGGTCGCGGGGACGACGGTGGCCTTGGAGCCCTCGGCGTGGGCGAGGATCCGCTCGTCGGCGTGGACGGTGACGCCGGCGTCGGCCAGGGCGGCCAGGGCGCGGGGCAGGAAGGCCTCCGCGATGTCCTGGTGGACCAGGAGGGTCTCGGCGGAGTTGCAGACGCTGGGCCGCTGGGCCTTGGAGTTGATCAGGATGTCGACGGCCATGTCGAGGTCGGCCTGGGCGTCCACGTAGACGTGGCAGTTGCCGGTGCCGGTCTCGATGACGGGGACGGTGGACTCCTCGACCACCGTACGGATCAGGGAGGCGCCGCCGCGCGGGATGAGGACGTCGACCAGACCGCGGGCGCGCATCAGCTCCCGTACCGAGTCGCGGGACTCGCCGGGGACGAGCTGGATGGCGTCGGCGGGCAGGCCGGCGCCTCCGACGGCGTCGCGCAGGACCTTCACCAGGGCGGTGTTGGAGGAGTACGCGGAGGACGAGCCGCGCAGCAGGACGGCGTTGCCGGACTTGAGGCAGAGGGCGGCCGCGTCGACGGTCACGTTGGGGCGGGCCTCGTAGATGATGCCGACGACGCCGAGGGGGACGCGGACCTGGCGCAGGTCGATCCCGTTGGGGAGGGTCGAGCCGCGGACGACCTCGCCGACCGGGTCGGGCAGGGCGGCCACGTCACGGACGTCGGCGGCGATGGCGCGGACGCGCTCGGGGGTGAGGGTGAGCCGGTCGATGACGGTCTCGCTGGTCCCGGCCTCGCGGGCGCGGGCGATGTCCTCCGCGTTGGCCTCGACGATCTCGGCGGTGCGGACCTCGAGAGCGTCCGCGATCGCCAGCAGGGCGTCGTCCTTGGCCGCGCGCGGAAGTGGCGCGATTTCGGCGGCGGCGGCGCGGGCGCGGTAGGCGGCCCGGGCGACCGGGGACAGGTTGTCGAGGGGCGTGAGCGAGGTCATGCCCGCAGGGTACTGGCACCTCTGCGGACATCCCTCACGAATGCCGTCCGCATCCCGTACTCCGAGACGCCCCGTGACGGAGCACTACGGCTCAGTACGGGTGGACCCCCACCGGGGCGGCCGGTGGGGGGCCGTAGCCCTCGGCGATGCGCTGGTGGTACGTCTCCCGGTCGATGACCTCCAGGCCGACGATCTCCCAGGGCGGCAGCTTGGCGCTCTGCCGGTGCTCGCCCCACAGCCGCAGCGCGACCGCCGCGGCATCGTGCAGGTCACGGGCCTCTTCCCAGTAGCGGATCTCCGCGTGATCATTGGCGTAGCGGCTGGTCAGCAAGAAGGGATGGTCGTGGGCCAGCTGTTCGAGCCCGCGCCTGACCTCCTTCAGCGGGGCCTCGGCCCCCGAGACGCTGAGCGTGATGTGCCAGAGCTTGGAGGCGACCACCACCCGCTCCTCACCGCGTGCCTCAGCTGTCTCGGTGCTCTGTCCCTCGTCGAAGTCGGCTCCGGCCTCGACACTGGTCAGGGCGCGTTCGGCTGTCCCGCGGGGCGGTGCCCCTGGGCGCGCTCGTCTCACCGGCGGCCTCCTGTTTGATGCGTGTGGTGCTGTACCCCGCCCTTGTCCTGTCCCCGAGACAAAGTTGACCAGCCCGAGGCGGCACGTGGGGCCGTTTTGGTAAAGGTCCCTACCGGATGGCCGGTCTTTCAGCCGTTTCTGCGCACGCCGATCCGCACGTCGATCCGCCTGCCGATCCGCACGTCGATCCGCCTGCCGATCCGCCTGCCGATCCGCACTCCCAGCAAAGGCGCGGATCAGGCGCGGACGACCACCAGATCGTCGCGGTGGACGACCTCCCGCTCGTACTCGGGGCCGAGCTCGCGGGCGAGCTCGGGCGTGGAGCGGCCGAGCATCCGGGGGATCTCCTTGGCGTCGAAGTTGACGAGCCCGCGGGCGACTGCCCGGCCGCCGGTGTCACGCAGTTCGACCGGGTCGCCCGCCACGAACTCCCCCTCGACGGCGGCGATCCCAGCCGCGAGCAGCGACTTCTTGCCCTCGACCACGGCCCGTACCGCGCCGTCGTCCAGGGTCAGGTGGCCCTGGGGGGTGGAGGCGTGGGCGAGCCAGAGCAGCCGGTCGGCGGAGCGGCGGCCGGTGCGGTGGAAGTACGTACCGGTGTCGCGGCCGGACAGGGCGTCGGCGGCGCGGCTGGCGGAGGTGAGGACGACGGGGATGCCGGCGGCGGCCGCGATCCGGGCGGCCTCGACCTTGGTGACCATGCCGCCGGTGCCGACCCCGGCCTTGCCGGCGGAGCCGATCTCGACGTGGGCGATGTCCTCGGGGCCCGCCACCTCGGCGATCCGCGAGGTGCCCGGCTTGGCGGGGTCGCCGTCGTAGAGCCCGTCGACGTCGGAGAGGAGGACGAGCAGGTCGGCGCGGACGAGATGGGCGACGAGGGCGGCGAGCCGGTCGTTGTCGCCGAACCGGATCTCGTCCGTGGCGACGGTGTCGTTCTCGTTGACGACCGGCAGGGCACCCATGGCGAGCAGCTGGTCGAGGGTCCGGTAGGCGTTGCGGTAGTGGGCGCGCCGGCTGGTGTCGTCGGTGGTGAGCAGGACCTGGCCGACGCGCACGCCGTAGCGGGCGCAGGAGGCGGTGTACCGGGCGACGAGCAGGCCCTGGCCGACGCTGGCGGCGGCCTGCTGGCGGGCGAGGTCCTTGGGGCGGCGGGTGAGGCCGAGCGGGGCGAGTCCGGCGGCGATGGCACCGGAGGAGACGAGGACGATCTCCTTCTCGCCGCCGCTGCGGACCTTGGCGAGGACGTCGACGAGGGCGTCGACCCGGTCGGCGTCGAGGCCGCCGGACGCGGTGGTGAGTGAGGACGAGCCGACCTTGACGACGATCCTGCGGGCTTCCGTCACGAACTGCCTTGCCACTGTCACCTGTACCGCCGCCACCTGTACCGCCGTCACCGGCGTCGTCCCACTCGGATGTCACGGGCAATCTACGCGAGCCGGGACGGCCGCCGCCCGCACGTTTCGGTGGATGAAACGGGCGGGCGGCGCCGGGAGGCGTGTTCCGTCACCGGGTGCCGACGGTGTCCGACGCGACCTCGGCGTCACCGGCGGGTCCGGCCTCCGCCTTCCTGCCGCCGGGCACGAGGATCTTCTTCGACAGCAGGTAGGTGAAGGGGATGGCCACGACGGCCGCGACCAGCGGCGCGATCCTGTCGTCCATCCCGGCCCAGGTCACCAGGGCGTACAGGCCGACGCTCTGCACCAGGTAGTTGGTGACGTTGGTGAGCGGGAAGAGCGCGAACTTCTTCCAGGTGGGCTTGGTGCGGTACGTGAAGTACGTGTTGAGGAAGAAAGAGCCGATCATGCTGAGCACGAAGGCGATCGAGTACGCGGCGAAGTACGGCATCCAGGGGTGCAGCAGCAGGTAGCACCCGTAGAAGGTCGCCGTGTTGACCCCGCCCACCAGGCCGAAGCGGACGATCTGTCCGAGCTGACCGCGCATCACATCTCCCGTTCGGTGGCGACGACGTGGGCGCGGCCGTCGCTGAGGCCGGCGACGTAGGCGCTGCCGGTGACCGGGCGGCGCACCCTGGTGCGGTGGGTCTCCTTGACGAGGAAGTGCGGCCGGCGCTTGGTCTCGTAGTAGATCCGGCCAATGTACTCGCCGATCAGCCCGAGCATGATCATCTGGACGCCGCCGAGACCCACGATGATCGCGACGAGGGTCACGTAACCGGGGGCGCTGACGCCCTGGGTGAGGGCGGCCACCACGATCCAGATCGCGTACAGCGCGGCGAGGCCGGTGAGGGTGAGACCGAGCCAGATCGCGATGCGCAGCGGCCGGTTGTTGAAGGAGATCAGCCCGTCCATGCCGTAGTTGAGCAGGGAGCTGAACTTCCACTTCGTCTCGCCGTCCGCACGCGCTGCGTTGCGGTAGTCGAAGGTGACGGTGTCGAAGCCGATCCAGGAGAACAGCCCCTTGGAGAAGCGGTTGTACTCGGGCAGGGAGAGCAGGGCGTCCACGGCCGCGCGCGAGAGCAGGCGGAAGTCGCCGACGCCGTCGGTCAGTTCGACGTCGATCCACTTGTTGACACCGCGGTAGTACAGCCGGCTCAGCACGCTGCGGAGCCTCTTGTCGCCCTCGCGGGTGCGCCGGGCGATGATCTGCTCGTGGCCCTGCTCGTGGAGTTCGAGCATCCGCGCGATGAGCTCCGGCGGGTGCTGGAGGTCCGCGTCCATGATCACGACGGCGTCGCCGGTGGCCTCGCGCAGCCCGGCGAGCATGGCGGCCTCCTTGCCGAAGTTCCGGCTGAAGGAGACGTACCGGGTCTCCTTCTCGAACTCGGCGGCGATGGCGCGCAGCCGGAGGAAGGTGCCGTCCTTGCTGCCGTCGTCGACGTAGCAGATCTCGTACTCGACGGGCAGGCTGCCCAGCACCTCGCGGATGCGGGTGTCGAACTGGTCGATCACCGCTTCCTCGTTGTAGCAGGGGACGACGACGGACAACTTGATCATGGACGCTGACTCCGGGACGAAGAGCTGGACGACGTGCGGGACATACCGGCTGTACGGGAGGTGCGGGATGTACGCGTACGGATCAGGTGGGCGGCGGCGACCGCGAACAGCAGGGCCGCCGCGGCGCCGCTCGCCGCGAGGCCGAGCCGCAGCCCGGGGGTGCGGTAGGAGCAGGAGAGCCGGGCGGCGCCGTCGCCGAGCTCGACGGCGACGAGCCCGCCGAGCGTGCGCGGCACGCGCGCGTGGCCGCCGTCGACCGCGCACCGCCAGCCGGGCGTGGCGGGCACGGAGAGGACCGCGGTGCCCTGGGTGCCGGGCGCGAAGGCGGCGGTGATGCCGTGGCCGGTGGCATCGACGCGATCGGGGCCGGTGGCGCGCAGCTGCCGTACGGTCCGGTCGAGCGCGGCCCGGTCGAGACAGCCGACGGGGCTCTCCGGGATGTACTGGCGCTGGGCCGAGTGGACCCGGACCGCGACCGCGCCGTCGGCGGGCACGGTCCCGAGGGAGCGCAGCGAGTTGCTGGTCATGGGGTACTTGCCGACGGCGTCGACGGTCGTGCCGGCCAGGCCCCCGAGCGTGTCGACCCGTCCGCGCAGCCAGGGCGCGTACCAGTAGGCCTCCGTGCCCGGGGTGCAGACGGCGGTGAACGTCGTACCGGCGCCGGGCTCGGCACCGTCGGCCTTGAGCGGCCAGCCACGGCCGGGGACGAGCGCCCCCTCGCGACCACCCCCCTCGCGACCACCCGCCTCGCCCTCCGCGCCTCGCGTCACCGCGGGCACCTCGTAGACGCGCGCGCCGAGCACCCGCTCCTGGCGGGAGAAGAGCGAGACGTCACGGGTGGTGCCGTCGAGCGCGGTGGCGGCCGGGCGCAGGGTGACGACGGGCGGGGCGGTGGCGGTGCGGCGGACGAATCCGTCGGGGCCGCCGTCCGGTTCCAGGTAGCTGCTCACGCCCATGACCGCGCGCCCGACCGGGTCCTCGAAGCTGCGCGTGTGGCGCCCCTCGATGTACCAGGCGGCGCCGAGCCGGTGCAGGGCGTCGGCCGTGGCGGCCGGCAGGTAGCTGCTGTAGTACCCGCCGCCCTGCCCGGCGAGCAGCATCGGGTCGTTGGCGGCGAACGAGTGCGGGCCCGGGTCCGTACGGCTCGTGGGCCACGCGTCCGCCGACTTCAGCTGGTCGTACGCGGCGAGTGCCTGGCGGTCGAAGGTGCGCTTGGGCTTCCACCACTCGATGGCGTCCCGGATCCGGGTGGTGGACAGGACCGTGTACGTGGCGGAGAGGAGCACGGCCCCGGCGAGGGCCACGGTGAGCCCGCGCCGCACCCGGCGGTCCGCCCGGAACCGGTCCAGGGCCAGGAGCAGGCCGAGGAGGACGACTCCGCCGGCGGTGAGGATCCAGGGGCCGGTCGTCATGTACGCGGTGGTGCTTACGCACAGGACCAGGACGAGGACCACGGCGGCGCCGGCGAGCAGCTCCGGGACACGGGGCCGGCGGGCGAGCGCCAGCCAGGCGACGCACACGAGCACGGCGGTGAGGGCGATCGAGGCGCGGTAGGGGCTGCCGTTGGGCAGGGTCAGTCCGTGCCAGAGCAGGATCGTGGGCTCCCAGACCAGGGACAGGGCGATGAGCGCGATCAGGACCGGCCAGGCGATCCGCTCCTTGACCGGCACCCGGCGGATGAAGGGGAACGTGGCGACGAGGAGCAGGCAGAGCATGCCGACGGAGATGTGCGGCACGCGTCCGACGAGCCCGCCGGGGATGAGGTGCGCGAGGTAGTCGAGGGGGGCGGGCGGCCCGGTGTAGACGGCCTCGGGGGCGGGCTGGGCGAGCTTGCTGGCCCTGAGGCTGACCGTGAGCACGGGCGCGGCCAGCAGGATCCCGGCGCCGGTCATGGTGGCCGCCCGGGCGAGCACGCGCAGCCGCGTCCGTACGTCCCGGGCGTCGCGGCCGTCCCGTACGTCGCGGCCGTCCGGTACGTCGCGGCCGTCCCGGGCGTCCCGGGCATCCCGCACATCCCGTACATCCCGTATGTCCCGGGCATCCCGTACGTCCCGGCCGTCCCGGGCGTCCCCGTCTTCCTGCACGTCCCGCACGCCCCGGCCGTCCCCGTCGTCAACGACCACCCGGACCAGCAGCACCAGGCCCATCCCGAGGGTGGCCATCGCGGCGGTGTAGAAGTTGCCGCCCCAGCAGACGGCCACGAGGAGGGCGCCGGTCACCCAGCGGCGGCGGCGCAGGCAGTCGTCGTAGGCGATGCCGAGCAGCGGGAGGGCGACCAGGCCCCACATCCACATGGGGTCGGAGAACCCGTCCGAGATCATCCAGGCGCTCAGCGCGAATCCGACCGAGAGCAGGGCGCGCAGCCAGGGACTTCCCTCGTGGAGACGGCCGAGAAAGACGGTCATCAGCGCCGCGGCGAGTCCGGCACTGAACAGCGTCACGAGAAAGACGGGGAACTCGACGGTGTCCCGCGGGAAGACCCCGACCAGCCACGAGAACGGGTTCATGAGATACGTGAAGAAGTCGGCGAGAAAGGGGGTGCCGTATCCGCTCGCCCAATTGAAGAAGAGATCGCCGTGGGCCTCGCCGTGCATCAGGTCCCAAAGGCGGGCGTGGAACGGCACGAACTGATTTCCGAGGTCGTTCACCGCGCGGGACCGGCCGCCGAAGGGATACGTACCCTGAGCGGCCATGGCCAGGCAGTACGCCGTCATGGTCGCCACCGCGGCGAAGACGGGCGCGGCCCACCGCGCCCGAAGGAGTCTTCGGCCCCCCGGAGCCGCCCGCGTCAGCCGCGCTGCGGAATCGTCTCCTCGCCGTCCGGCGCCCTTCTCAAGCGAGGGGTTCAGCACGGCGGACATCCCTGAATTCCGAACTCCTGAACGACACTCGAACGGCCCGTCACTTTCCCTCGTCCATTTATGCACGAACAGGTTATGACCCGATGTGCACGGTTCTGCCGGAAGAGGACGGAGCCGATAGGGTTGCCCCTTAAAAATCGACGAAACCGATAGCGGATCCGGTCACGGATCCGATCGCGGAGAACCCCCGTCAAGCGAGCGCGGAGCCCCGCCCGGACGCCTCCCGCCCCATCGGACCGTCGAAAGGTGAACGCGGGGTGCCTTCGAGGCAGCCTGCGCACGAAAATGGATCGAGGTGCCAGTGCCTGACGTCTCAGTGATCGTCATCGCCTACAACGACGCGGAGCGTCTCCCGACGGCCGTGCGATCGGTGTTGGACCAGACACTGCGGAGCGTCGAGGTCGTGATCGTCGACGACTGCAGTGGGGACGGCACCTTCGAGGTCGCCCAGGAACTGGCAGCCGCCCAGCCGGAGCGGGTCCGCGCCTACCAGCTGCCCGAGAACAGCGGCGCGGGCGGAGAGCCGCGCAACGTCGGCATCGGCCACGCGCGCGGCCGGTACGTGATGTTCCTGGACAGCGACGACGTCCTGGAGCGCAACGCCTGCCGCAACATGGTCGCGGCCGCCGAGGAGACCGGCGCCGACCTGGTCTCCGGGCTCTGCGTACGGCTCACCAAGGACAGCCGCCGCGAGAAGCGCAACGAGTGGTACGCGTGGCTGTACGCGACGACCCGCACCCTGGATTCGGTCACCGAGCTCCCCGACCTGTTCGTCTGGGACACCCTCTCCACGAACAAGTGCTACCGCCGCGCGTTCCTCCTCGACAACGAACTCCGCTTCCCCAAGGGGATGTTCTACGAGGACCTGATGTTCGTAGCCGACGCCTACCTCGCCGCGAAGAAGATCACCCTCATCCCCAACCAGGTCTACTTCTGGCACGTCTACGAGCGGGCCGAGATCAAGTCGGTCACCAACAGCCGGCACGAGATGGTGAACTACCGGAACCGGCTGGAGATCCACCGCCGGATCGACGCGCTCCTGGACCGGCACGGTCTGGACGAGCTACGAGCGGCCAAGGACGTCAAGTTCCTCAAGCACGACCTCGTCCTCCATCTGCGTGATCTTCCCTTCCGGGACGAGGCCTACCGCCGCGAGTTCGCCGAACTCTCCCAGCCGTACCTCCAGGGCCTGGACCGCGAGGCCTACGGCAAGGCCGCCAAGATCCAGGCGATCTGCGCGTACCTCCTGGAGCGGGGCGACTGGGAGAACCTGCTGCCCGCCGTGGACACCCTGATCCACCGCGACAAGCTCTCCGCCCCGCTCGCCCGGCGCGACGGCCGGGTCTACTGGTGCGCCGACCACCTCGACGACCCGTTCGGCCGCGAGGTGCTCGACGTCACCGACCTGGGTTACCACCAGAAGCCGCTGGGCAAGCTCTTCCTGCGCAACCAGCTCACCGCGTACGCCGAGAGCGACGGCACCGCACGGCTCGCCGGGCGGATCACCAACCCGCTCGCGATCGTCGGGCCCGAGGACACCCTCACGGCCGAGCTGGAGTTCCGCGCCCGCCGCCGCAGCCTGCGTACGTTCGTCTTCCCCGTCACCTCGCTGCGCCACGAAGGCGAGACGCTCCACTGGGAGACCGAGGCCGACATCGGCGGCACGCTGCGCCCCCTCGGCGTCATCGACCCGGTGTGGGACGTCCGCGTCGTCCTCCGTGCGAACGGGGTGCGCACGCAGACCCGGATCACCGTCGAACAGCACGACCTGGGTGACGGCACACTCCCCGTCAGGCCGCGGCTGACGCGCCTGGTGGGCGACCGCATAGAGCCGCACGCCACCGCCAAGGGCCATCTCGCCTTCCGGCTCGTCTCCTCCAAGGGCGACAGCGACCGGATCGAGGAGCTGGTCCAGCGCGGGCTGCGGGGGAAGCCCGGCCGGCTCGCCAAGTCCGGCTACCGCCGGGCCAAGGCGCTGCGCAAGACCCTCACCTCCGGTGAGACCAAGCTGCGGCTGTACCACGAGGTCTACAGCCGGCTCCCGGTGAAGAAGCGGACCGTCGTCTTCGAGAGCCAGCTCGGCAAGCAGTACAGCGACAGCCCGCGCGCCATCTACGAGGAGATGCGCCGGCAGGGCCTGGACTTCCACGCGGTCTGGTCGTACGCCGGGAACCCGCAGGACTTCCCCAAGGACGCCCAGCTGGTCCGCCGCTGGTCGCTGCCCTATCTGAAGGCGCTGGCCCGCGCCGAGTTCTGGGTGGACAACCAGAGCTATCCGCTGAAGCTGACCAAGCGGCCCGAGACGACGTACATCCAGACCTGGCACGGCTCCGCGCTCAAGAAGATGGGCTTCGACCAGCCCAGCCTCAAGGCGCAGACCCGCCGGCAGCAGGAGGCCCAGCAGCGCCACCTCGAACGCTTCGACCACTTCCTGGTGCGCTCGGAGCACGACGTACGGACGCTGGCCAAGGCCTTCCGGCTGCAGGACCGGACGCTGCTGCGCTCGGGCTATCCGCGCAACGACGTCCTCGTGCGGGCGCGGCAGCGCGAGGACGAGGACGGGCGCCGGGAGCGCGGGCCGCTCGCCGAGCAGCTCGGCATCCCGGAAGACAAGAAGGTGCTGCTCTACGCGCCGACGTTCCGCAACTCCGGCAAGGCCAGCCGGTTCGCGCTCCCCTTCGACGTGGAGCGCTTCGCCGAGGAGTTCGGCGACCGTTACGTCCTGCTGGTGCGGGCGCACTACTTCAACCACGTGGTGCTGCCGCCGAACGTCGAGGGCACCGTCGTCGACGTCTCCTCGGTCCACGACGTGATGCCGCTCCTCGAACTCGCCGACGCGCTGATCACGGACTACTCCTCCGTGATGTTCGACTACGCACTGCTCGACCGGCCGATGCTGTTCTTCACGTACGACTACGAGAGTTACGTCCACGAGGACCGGGGAACCTACTTCGACCTGCTGGAGCACGCGCCCGGCCCGGTCCTCCGGACAGAGGACGAACTGCACGCCTCGCTGCGGAACCTCGCCTCCGAAGGCCGGGAGTTCTGCGACGCGCGCAAGCGCTTCGTGGCCGAGTTCGGCGAGTACGACCAGGGCGACGCCGCCCGGTCGATCGTCGCGAAGTTCTTCTCCGGGTGGAGGCGTTGATGACCCAGACAACCGAGACGACCGATCCGACCCGGACGACGCCCCGTGACATCGTCCTCGTCTCCAACAGCGTCGACGAGCTCGGCGGCATCACCAGCTGGTCGCACCAGATGGCCCGGCTCTTCACCGAGCGCGGCCACAAGGTCCAGCTGGTCGGCATCGTCCCCACCCCGGCGGACCGCCGCGCCGACCTCGGCGACGACCTGCCGTACCGGACGACGACGCTGTACGACACCCATCCGCCGGTCCTGAAGCCACGGCGCGGGGTGAAGGGCAGGCTCGACCTGGTCGAGCGCCGGCGCAGGGCCGTGCGCGAGGCGGGCATGCGCCGGGAGGCGGCGAAGCTCACGACGATCCTCCGCTCCGTGCGGCCGGGTTCCGTCGTCATCGTGACGCAGGTCTGGGCGATGGAGTGGGTCGCCCTCGCGGACACGACGGGGCTGCGGGTGATCGGCATGAGCCACGAGTCGTTCCAGACGTGCCGCGCCTCGTCCCGCTTCCGGCGGGTCAAGCGGTACTACCAGGACGTCGACCGGATGCTCGTGCTGACCCGGGAGGACGCCGACCTGTGGATCAGGCAGCGGCTCGACCATGTCGGGGCCATGCCGAACCCGCTGCCGTTCTTCCCGGACGAGCCCTCCCCGCGTACGGCGAAGGCGGTCGTCGGCATCGCCCGGCTGCACGAGGAGAAGGGCGTCGACCTGCTCCTGGACGCCTGGTCCGAGGTCGCGCCCCGGCACCCCGACTGGGTCCTGCGCCTCTACGGATCGGGCGAGGAGGAGGACGCGCTGAGGGCGCAGTCCGACCGGCTGGGGCTGACCGGCTCGGTCGAGTGGATGGGGCGTACCGACGACGTGCCGGGCGCGCTGCGGGGCGGCTCGCTCTTCGCGCTGTCCTCACGGGGTGAGGGTTTCCCCCTCGCCCTGATGGAGGCGATGGCGACGGGAGTGCCCTGTGTGGCCTTCGATGTCGCGCCGGGCGTCCGCGAGATCATCGAGGACGGTACGAACGGCCTCATCGTGCCCCCTGGGAACACCGGGGAGTTCGCCCGCAGGCTCGACGAGCTGATCTCGGACCGGGAGCTGCGCGACCGGATGGGCGAGCGGGCCCGCGTCGACATCCAGCGGTACGCGACGGACGAGATCGTGGCGCGCTGGGAGTACCTCTTCGCGCTCCTCGACCGCTAGGCCACAAAGGGAGGGAGGCCCGCCGGTCACCGGCGGGCCTCCCTTCTTTCCTACGCGGCTGCCGTCAGGCCGACACGCCCCGGCGGGTGACCCAGCCCGCCCACGCCGAGCTGATCATGTCGCGGACGTCGTGCCGGGCCTTCCAGCCCAGCTCGGCGGCGATGCGGTCCGCGGAGGCGACGACCCGGGCCGGGTCGCCGGGGCGACGCGGGGTGACGACCGGGGCGGTGGAGTGCCCGGTGATCTCGTTGATCAGGTCGATCATCTCCGTCACGGAGACGCCCTCGCCGCGGCCGATGTTGACCGTCAGGTCGCGCGGCTCACCGGCGGCGGCCCACTCGGCGAGCTTCCGCGCGGCGACGAGGTGGGCGTCGGCCAGGTCCTCGACGTGGATGTAGTCGCGGACGCAGGTGCCGTCGGGGGTGGCGTAGTCGTCGCCGAAGATCCGCGGGGCCTCACCGGCGTCGAGCCGCTCGAAGACCATCGGGACCAGGTTGAAGACCCCGGTGTCGGCGAGCTCGGGAGTCGCGGCGCCCGCCACGTTGAAGTAGCGCAGGCAGGCGGTGGAGATGCCGTGGGCCTTGCCGGCGGCTCGGACGATCCACTCGCCGGCCAGCTTGGTCTCGCCGTACGGGCTCATCGGCAGGCAGGGCGTCTCCTCGGTGACGAGGTCGACGTCCGGCATGCCGTAGACGGCGGCCGAGGAGGAGAAGAGGAAGTTACGGACGCCGGCGGCGGCCACCGCCTCCAGAAGGACCGTGAGGCCCTGCACGTTCTCGCGGTAGTAGTGCAGCGGCTGCTCGACGGACTCGCCGACCTGCTTCTTCGCCGCGAGGTGGACGACGCCGGTGACCCCGTGCTCGGCGATGGTCCGGTCCAGGACCTCGCGGTCCAGGGTCGTCCCGACCACCAGGGGCACGCCCTCCGGGACCCGCTCCGCGTAGCCCGTGGACAGGTCGTCGAGGACGACGACCCGCTCCCCCGCCCGCGTCATGGCGCGGACCACGTGCGAGCCGATGTATCCGGCGCCACCGGTGATCAGATAAGTCATACGCCCAAATCCCTTTCGCTAGAACCGCGGGAGAGTGGCCAGAAACCGCGGGAGAGCCTGCGGAGTCTGGCTCCGACCGCCCGGAACCCGTCCCGGGCGCCCGGTGCGATCCGCACCGCGAGCGAGCCGTTCGCCGTGGTGTACTGCTGCACCAGCTGTACACCGTACCGGCTGCTCGGCAGGACCCATCGGCGCTGTCGCTCGGCCGGCAACCGGGGGGCGGTCGTGACGACCTGCCCGTCGGCGCAGTCGACGGTGATCCGGAGGTCCCAGGCCTGGGTGCCGAACTGCCCCCGCTCGCGGCCGGCCCGGGCCAGCGCGGTGAGCCCGGCCGGGACGCGCCCGGTCCAGCCGCCCGCCACCTCGCGCAGCTCGGCCCGCTCGGTGCGGGCGGCCCCGTCCACGCCCCGGAGCAGGAACGAGACCTGCGCGGTGCGCGGGCCGGCCGCCGCCACGCGGCCGTACAGATCACGGACCGTGAACCGCAGCCCGCCGCCCCTGCCGCCGTACAGAGCGGCGTCGACGACGACCGGGAGCTCGGCCAGGGGCAGGGTGTCCACGCCGTCGAGCTCCGCGCCGGGGAGGTCCTCGGACCAGACGGCGGCGCCCGCGCTCCGGGCGTACGGCCCGAGGAGCCGGGCCGGGTCGCCGGCCAGCCGGGACAGCCGGGTCAGGTCGCGGGGCGCCTCGGCGGCCAGCAGGAGGCGGGCCAGCCAGCGGGCGGGCGGGCTCGCCGCGGCGAGGTCGGCCTCCTCGAAGCCCGCGAGGTGCTCCCGGGCCGCCGCCCACCACGCGCTCCGGTACGCGGCGTCGCGCAGCCACAGCTCACGGGCGTACAGGCGCAGGTCGTGTTCGAGGAACTTGGTGCGGCAGGCGGCGGCGAGCTCGGTGCGGCCGGCCGCCTCGAAGGTCTCGACGGCCGTCCGGTGGGCGGCGATCCTGGCCTGCCAGTTGGTGACGCCGTCCCGGTCGAGGGAGATCGACAGGTGGGCGGCGGCGCGGCGCACATGCCAGACGTAGACGGTGTCGGGGACCACGGCGACGCGGGGCGCGGCGGCGAGCACGCGGGCGGTGAAGAGGAAGTCCTCGTACACGCAGTGGCCGTCGGGGAACCGGATGCCGTGCTCGGCGAGGAAGGCCCGGTCGTAGACCTTGTTGACGCAGAGCGTGTCGTGGACCAGCGGGGTGAGGTCCGCAGCCGACTCCAGCAGGGCCGGTTCGAGGTAGAGCGCGGGCTGCCAGCGCACGTCGCGGCCCTCGGGCAGTTCGCGCCGGACGCAGGCGCCGACCGCGACCGGGGCGCGATGGAGCTCGGCCGCCGCCACCAGGGCTTCGGCCGCGCCCGCGGGCAGGATGTCGTCGCTGTCGAGGAATATCACCACGGGCGCGGTGACCGCCCGGACGCCGTCGTTGCGCGGGGTGCCGCAGCCGCCGCTGTTCTCGGTGCGGTGCACGACCCGCAGCCGGGGGTGGAGCGCGGCCAGTTCGTCGAGGACGCGCGCCGTGCCGTCGCTGGATCCGTCGTCGACGGCCACGACCTCGGCGACGACGGGGCCCTGGTCGAGGACGGACCGAATGGCCTCGCCGACCAGCGCCTCGTCATTGTGTGCGATTACCACGACACCGAGTTTCCCCGCTACCTGAGGCGGGGTGACGCTACTCACACCGGGGATCCTACGGGACGCCCGCCCGCCGGACGGCACGCCGGACCGCGTTCGCCCGCGCACACTCCGGGCCCCGCCGGACAGGGACCGGCCACCAGTCATACTGGATGCGTTCACCCGTCCGTCGTATGACCAGGTTCAGGAGTCGACCGCAGTGCGCAATCCCGAGGCACCCCGGCTGCTGGGGGTCTACCGCCGTGCCATACCGGAGCGCGTGAGGCGCGCGATCGTCTCCCAGGTCGACGCCGACGTCCGGCGCAAACTGAAGATCCGGATCGCGAACGGTACGGCCGCCGCCGAGCGGCTGCGCAGCGGCCGGGTGGCCAAGCGGTACGAGGCCCTCACCGCCGCCGCCGACCGCGCCGTGATCACTGTGGGCCGGGAGCCGAAGGTCGCCCTGGTCTCCGCCGGGATCACCCCCCTCGAAGCCCGCCGCGCCAACCTGGACACCGTCCTGGAGACCCTCGCCGGGGCGAGGATCGAGCACTTCTGCGTACGCGGCCAGTCGGACACCGGCGCCGTGGTGGCCGTCCGCGCGGAGGACCGCGCCGCCGCCCTCACCGCGCTCGCCGAGGCCTGCACCCGGCTGCCCGGGTACGTCGCACCGGTCGGCGGCAGCAGCGCGGTCTCGGGAAGCTCCCAGCCCGGCTTCGAGGCCGCCACCTGGCAGCGCCTGCGCACCGCCGACGTGCTGCGCCTCACCTGGTACCACACCGATCCCACCCGGCTGTTGCAGCTCGGCGACCGGTACGGCTGCGACGTCGAGTTCTGGCACGAGGAGGACGGCGAGCTGGTCGCGCCGCGGCCCGGCAAGATCGCCTCCGCGCTGCCCGTCCGGGGCGAGACCGTCGCCGTACCGGAGGCGTACTTCACCAGCCTCGCGCCCCGCGAGCGGGCCGACGCGCCGCGGGTCCCGGCCCGCGCGGAGACCGCCGTCGTCCACACCGACGAGGTCACCTTCCCCGTCGACGTCGTCTACACCTGGGTGGACGGCTCCGACCCCGCCTGGCTGCGGCGCCGCGCCGAGTTCTCCGGTGAGGCGTACCACGCGGAGGCGGCCAACGCCGCCCGCTACCTCAGCCGCGACGAGCTGCGCTACTCGCTGCGCTCCCTGCACATGTACGCGCCGTGGGTCCGCACCATCTATCTGCTGACGGACGACCAGCAGCCGGACTGGCTGGACACCGACCTCCCGGGTCTGAAGGTGGTCAGCCACAAGGACGTCTTCCGCTCCCCCGATCTGCTGCCGACGTTCAACTCGCACGCGATCGAGAGCCAGCTGCACCACATCGAGGGGCTCTCGGAGCACTTCCTCTACTTCAACGACGACGTGATGCTCGGCAACGAGGTCACCCCGCAGGACTTCTTCCACTCCAACGGGCTGACCAAGTTCTTCCCGTCCCCGGCCCTGGTGCCGCTGGGCGAGCGGACCGTCGACGACCCGCCGGTAGCGGCGGCCGGAAAGAACAACCGGCGCCTGATCGAGGAGCGGTACGGCGCGGTCCTCGTACAGAAGATGAAGCACATGCCGCACGCGCTGCGCCGCAGCGTGCTGACGGAGATCGAGACCGAGTTCGAGGCCGAGTACCGCCGTACGGAGGCGAGCCGGTTCCGGTCCATCGACGACATCTCCATCTCGTCGTCGCTGCACCACTACTACGCCTTCCACACCCAGCGCGCGGTGCCGTCCCAGCTGCCGTACGCCTATCTGGACCTGACGCACCCGTGGACGGAGACCCGGCTCGGCCGGCTGCTCGCCAGCCGCGACAAGGCCGTCTTCTGCGTCAACGACACGGTCTCCACGGAGCAGGACGTGACCGACCAGAAGGACCTGATCACACCCTTCCTGGAGGCGTACTTCCCGGTGCCGAGCCCGTACGAGAAGAAGGCGTAGCGCGCACCGCAGACAGAAGAGT
>NZ_JAUPWM010000292.1:0-320 GCF_032436795.1 Streptomyces sp. P9(2023) | reverse complement strand
CTATGCTAAAAGCCTCGCTAATTGGATCCCCCCCACCTCTTCTAATTGGTAGCTCATGATATTCAAAACCATATTCTTTCAATATGGAAATAGCCCTTTGGTCTTCTTCCGTTGCTGTCGAAGATGCAACATGTATTTTAAAGCCAGCATTCCAAGCTTTCTTTGCAATATCAAATCGATGTGATACAAAGTACTGAGGTGCATTAACTATAAAAAGTATAATATCTGATTTTTCAGCCAAGTAGCATATACCCCGGTGTTAGATTGTTATTACTTCTTCACATCCCGCTAGCAGTACGCTAACGGCTCAAGCGTTCATC
>NZ_JAUPWM010000291.1:0-320 GCF_032436795.1 Streptomyces sp. P9(2023) | reverse complement strand
CCGTCATCACGTATTCGACCGCCAGCACCGCGTCCTTGCGCCGCTTCTCCGGCAGCAACTCGCGCAGCCGCCCCATCGCCGCATCGGTCGAGGTGGCCGCCCGGTGCTCGTTGTCCGGCGTGCGTTCGGCGTCAGCGTTGGGCGTCTCGCGCTCCCGGTAGCAGTGCTGCAACGCCGCCGCCACGCTGCCCATCCCCGACAGCTTCTTGCATCGCATGATCGCGTAGGCCGCCATGCTTGCCCCTCCCCTCTTGGTGTCCGAATCCGGCCAGTCGGGGCAGCGCAAGGCGGTGCCTCCGGCGGGCCACTATCAGATGATA
>NZ_JAUPWM010000290.1:0-320 GCF_032436795.1 Streptomyces sp. P9(2023) | reverse complement strand
CAATCACCACCGCGGACACACCGCCCTCGCAGGCAAACCACCCGCCAGCCGCGTCCCCAACCTCACAGGGCAATACAGCTAGGGCCTGTCCGGCCCTGGGCCGGAGCCGACGTGGACCGTCACCGGAGCCCTCCGCGGGCTCCGGTGACGGTCGGCGCGTCGGCCGGGGCGTCTCCCTACGGGCAGCTGTTGCGGAAGTCCCCCGCGTCGGTCGAGCAGGTGTCGAAGCCGAAGCCGCCGTACGCCGCGTCGTTGCCGCCGACGCCGTCCCGCGTGTCGAGGTTGTCGTTGCCCCCGTCGCCGTTGAGGCGGTCGTTGCC
>NZ_JAUPWM010000289.1:0-321 GCF_032436795.1 Streptomyces sp. P9(2023) | reverse complement strand
GTCAGGGTCTCTGTCAGATCAGAACCGCAGCCGTGACAGGTGTGGGCCTCGATCTCGTCGAGAGCCAGCGCCATATTGCGCTCAGTCTCGTCCCACGCCGGGGCGGTTGTGATGGTGTAGCTGCCGTCGCCAGTGGGTGTGATGGTGCGGTTCGGCTCCCACCCGAGCATCGCCCGGACAGTCAACCCACGCGCTTTCGCGGCCCGCACCAGCGCCAGCATGTCAGGATCGGCCTTGAGGGCGCCGATCAGAAATTTACGGTGTTGCTGCCCCGCCGGTTATTGGCGTACACGAGTGCCCGGATCGGGTCCAACTCGCCAA
>NZ_JAUPWM010000288.1:0-322 GCF_032436795.1 Streptomyces sp. P9(2023) | reverse complement strand
CCGAACCCAAAGCAATGATGGTCCACTCTGACCAGGGCGGCCCCTCGTCAGCGACACTCTTTCGGCAGCGGTTAGCAAATTAAGGCATAACACAAAGTATGAGCCGTAGAGGTAACTGTTGGGATAATGCGGTGATGGAGCGATTTTTTAGGAGTTTGAAAACGGAGCGATTAAATTCTTTGTCATTTATAAAACATGATTCCGTGGTAAGCGTGGTCGAAAAATATATTCAATTTTATAACTATAAACGCAGGCATTCAGGCTTAGGGTATTTTACCCCGCATCAAAAATATAATGAGTTAAAAAAAGCCGATTAAAATCC
>NZ_JAUPWM010000287.1:0-322 GCF_032436795.1 Streptomyces sp. P9(2023) | reverse complement strand
AGGACTTAATGCGTAAGGTTCAGTCTATGTATGAGCTTTAAATAGTATTTGAATTCTTGTCGATGCAATTAAAAATTATTGGCTAAAACGGCGGGGCTGTCTCTAATGTTTTTAAATCAGAAGCCCCATTATCCTATGGTGCTTCTGATTTAATCAATGGCGTTCGACAGAGTTTCTACGTACGAGAGTTGGGGTGAATAAAGCCGTTTCTTCTTCAATTACGTCATCACGTGATAATGCCAAAGCTAAGTGAGCGGCGCGTTCAGCCATCATCTCAATAGGATAACGAATCGTGGTAAGACTTGGATGAACAAAACGTGCA
>NZ_JAUPWM010000286.1:0-322 GCF_032436795.1 Streptomyces sp. P9(2023) | reverse complement strand
AACCTGCTTCTTGTCAGAGACAGTCTTGTCCAGCATTCGCAGATGCACTGGTGGGGTCTTATGGCTCTCACCTTCTGATCCATTGACCAGCTTGATGAAGTTCATGAACACCAACGCAAATTTGGACGGTACATAAGTACCGTCCGCCAAATCTGAATAGTCGATGTTGTCCAGCCACTCATCCAGTGACTTTTTAATGATGATCTGTGTCATACGTCCTCAACGTCCGAATTCATTCGCATCGCTGCAATGTCGATGGTCTTTGCTTCGCCTCCTGAAATAGCACTGCGTTGAATGTCTGCCAATTCATGAAGGGCATTCG
>NZ_JAUPWM010000110.1:0-756 GCF_032436795.1 Streptomyces sp. P9(2023) | reverse complement strand
GGTGACTTGGTCGCCAGTCTGAATGTCGAAACCGGCATCGCTGGGTTTGCCCCCGTCGAGCAGGTTCACCGATTCGACGCGACCGACGAGCGCATGCTCAGAATCCACGGGAAAGGCATCTCGGCGCTCGTTACGGCCGACCACCGGTGGCCCACCTGGGAGCGTAATAGGCGCGGCGGCAGCGCCACGATGCGGTGGCGCACAACCAGGGACCTCACGTCGGAGTCCATGGTCAAGCGCTCAGCCCCGTTCAACCTGCCGAAAGCCTCCGGTGTCCGCAACGAACTGGTGGAGTTGGTCGGATGGGCATGGACCGAGGGTAACTTCCGCGCCCATGGACGGCTACACATCTATCAGTCGCGTAGCCACAACCCGGACAACTGCCGGCGGATCACTGCGGCACTCACCGCCCTATATGGGCCCCCAGGACGCCGCACCGATGGCCGCGCCTACTGGACGGTGAGCGACTGGGGAGACCAGCGCTGCTGGAGGCTGAACCGCGCTGCCGCCGCGCCAGTTGCGGGTGCACTCGTCAACAAGGCCCCTGCTCACGAGTGGATGCTATGCCTCACACAGGCGCAACTCGACCTTCTTATCGAGGTCTCGATGCTGGCGGACGGGACTCGTCGCGTTCGTGACCTGACCCATGAGGCGACTCTGACCCAAGGTGACCCGGATCGGTGCGATGCGTTCCAGTTCGCCGCCATCCTGGCCGGGCACTCCACGTCAGTGCGCACGTGGCACCAGCGGTATCGC
>NZ_JAUPWM010000109.1:0-759 GCF_032436795.1 Streptomyces sp. P9(2023) | reverse complement strand
TGTACATTTTTATTCACGTTAGGATGTAGAAAGGAGAGCGGATGAAAAAAATATGCGCAACGTGTGGAAAGTCATTCGAGACCACTTCCAACCGTGCAACTTACTGTAGCGAAGAATGCCGAAAAATAGGTATTGCAGAAAAACAGAAACTCTTAATGCGGAAAAAGCGGAAAGAGGAAAAAGAACGTAAAGAAGCAGAGTTAAAGACTAATGTCAAAAACTCTACTAAGCCTAAAAAAATACGTGATATTGAAAAATATTACCAAAAGAAAAAGCAAGAGCTTTTAGAAAACGAAAAGCAATTTGGATATGTTGGTAGGACATTAATCGAAGGAATAGATATCCACGATCCAGAATTTAAAAAACTAATAATGGAGAAAATCAAATGAAGCAAACCGGAATGAACTTCCTGCGTAGAAAGTTAGCTCTTTATAAAACGGGCGTTGAAAAACGCTATCGTTATTATGCAATGCAAGACGTTGACAACACAATGAGCATTGTGATGCCTTACAACGTTAAAAGCGCCTATCGGTCAGTCTTGGAATGGACTACAAAAGGTGTAGATGCCTTAGCAGATAGAATTGTTTTCCGTGAATTTGGTAACGATGATTTTAACGCAACAGAAATATTCAATGCAAACAATCCAGATATATTTTTTGATACTGCAATTCAATCTGCATTGATTGGTTCATGTGCATTCGTTTATATTTCAAAAGTCGATGGCGAGTTGCCGCGTTTGCAAGTCATCGAAGCAAGTAA
>NZ_JAUPWM010000285.1:0-324 GCF_032436795.1 Streptomyces sp. P9(2023) | reverse complement strand
TGCGCATTGCTTATTGAGGCAGTAAAAGAGTTAGATGATAAGTTTGAATCTTTTAAGAAAAATCAAAAATGATTACATCTGACATTCAATCTCTAGAGCCTGGAAATAAGATTGTTCTATTTGAGCTTGACGCCACTAGCATCAATGCCGATCAATTGTATTTTCATGCTCATCTGCAAAGCGGACCTATCTTCTGGCAAGGTCAGCAGTATGATCCGTGGCCGATTGAATGTGAGGGATTTGCACGTAGCACAAGCGCGCCGCCTCAGCCTAAGCTGCGCGTAGGAAATGTGGATGGAACTATCACCGCGCTATGTCTAGCGT
>NZ_JAUPWM010000284.1:0-324 GCF_032436795.1 Streptomyces sp. P9(2023) | reverse complement strand
TGTTCAGTCTGACGTCAGAAAGAATGGTCGGCGTGAGCCTTCCTATGGTCCGTTCCAGCTTCTCGTTGGTGGCGGCAATACTGGCTTTCCAGAAGGACTGGGTAACAGTTTTATCAAGGATACTGGCCTTGATCCATCTGATCCAGCAAACAAGGAAGCTACGATTGCTTATGCTCTCCGTGAAGCGTCTCAGAATGGTTGGGGTAAGTGGTATGGTGCTAAGAATGTTGGTATTGGTAATCGCGATGGTATTGGTGGCAATGGTTCTAAAGACCTGCCTGCCTTTGATCGTGGCAGTGCCACTGGTGTGGCTGGTCCTGCCTC
>NZ_JAUPWM010000283.1:0-324 GCF_032436795.1 Streptomyces sp. P9(2023) | reverse complement strand
AATGACAGCGGGTTTTTCGATTGGAAATAATTAAAATATGTTTGGTCATCGCCGTAAATTACGGTTTTCGTGTTGCCGTCTTTCTTATTCTTTTCGGCGTGCTGCTCGCCAATCTTTTTCATCCAGTCAACGGGATCGTCATCTATTGACGGTGTTCCATCCGGCACGCTCGGCGTCGGTTCGTCTGCCGCGTCAACGACAAGACAACCCGGCAAGTTTTTCAACTCGGCAATGTCTTTCGGTCGCGGGTATTCGAACACCCAATTCTTTGCCGCAGCGTCCCAACGCCCGCCCAATTGTTTCAGGCGTTCGCGATGGTCAAAT
>NZ_JAUPWM010000282.1:0-325 GCF_032436795.1 Streptomyces sp. P9(2023) | reverse complement strand
GAACAATACCTCCCAACAGTTAGAGGAAGTGAGATAGAAAATATGGCAGACCTATTGAAAAAAATAGAGGGTAAAGCATGAGTGAAGATTTAAAAACCATAAAAGAACTTGCTGAGGAGTTAGGGTTTATAAAGCAAACAATACAATATCACGTAAAGTTTTTGCCGACTAAAAATCGACTAAAAAACTCTAGTGGTGATATTGTCTTAAACCTTGAAGAACAAAGGTTTATAAAAAATAGGCTAACTAAAAATCGACCAAACAACGACCAAAAATCGACTAAAGAACCGGCTAAAAATCGACCAAAAAAAGATAAAGAAATATC
>NZ_JAUPWM010000281.1:0-325 GCF_032436795.1 Streptomyces sp. P9(2023) | reverse complement strand
GAGAAGCTTAACGAGGTGGGGCGGTACAGGCCTCGGCCAGAACACATAGCCACATTACTTTTATCCTGAATTATCTGCTAGAGTGTAATTTATATGATTTTAGATAATTGGTGATAAAGTGCAGCTCCCTTTTGTGTACCACCGGCAAAAACTCGCCTCCTCTCTGGTCGATGGCATGGCTGGCGTTGGCATTATCGACTTCAGCAGCGGCATGTTCCTAACAGCCCCAAGACGCACTGGAAAAAGCACCGTCCTCAAGGAGGACCTAATTCCAGCGTGCCTCTCTGCCGGATGGGAGCCTGTCTATGTCGATCTATGGTCAAAC
>NZ_JAUPWM010000280.1:0-326 GCF_032436795.1 Streptomyces sp. P9(2023) | reverse complement strand
AAATTCAGTAGTAAACCAGCCTATGGTTTGCGTAAGGTTCAGTGCAGCGTCAAACTCTTCACGACCATGAGATTCTAAATTCAGCTTAATCGCTTCTTTTTGATAACACTTACCTAGTGCAGATGTCACCGCTGCAATCAATATCTCATCAATGTCGAGCACTCGGGATTCTTGGCAATAGCGAATAACATTTTGTGTTAGCTCTGTCGGTAACAATGTCCGATGATGAATAATACGGCCCTTTGCCGTTGACGGTTTTAACGGCTCAATAAAGCAAGACTCCTGCTCAATCCAACCTTTCGCTTGCTTCATCAACTGTGGTAAGT